>NZ_JH636434.1:682258-683471 GCF_000255655.1 Schlesneria paludicola DSM 18645
TCCCGAGATCTTCAACACGGACCAAGGATCGCAATTTACGAGTCACGAATTTACCAAGCGACTCGAACAGGAGTCGATCGCCATCAGCATGGATGGGAAAGGGCGAGCGATTGACAACGTGATGATCGAACGACTTTGGCGAACCGTGAAATACGAGAACATCTACCTCAAGGAATACGTGACAGGAGCCGATTGTCATGAAGGATTGAAGGCGTACTTCCAGTACTATCGCCACGAGCGACCTCACCAGGGTTTGGCCAACCGCACTCCCTGGCAAGCCTATCAAATCCCTCGCTCCAGACCCCGGTGAAGACCATCTAAGAATTGGCTCCCGGTGGTCCGAAAAACGGGGTCCACTTCATGGGGCCAATCAGGATCGGGAATTGTATCAGCATATCCTTCAACTGAAGAGTCCCTGAACGGTCTCTCAAATTTCGTTGAATCTGGAGCAACGGCAAGTTGCTGTGTTTGTCGAGCATCCAGCTGGGACGAAGTTTTGCTGCCGTAACTGCGCCAAGACGTTGCCGTGTTACAACAACACGGCGGAGTGTCAGTGGCAGCATCTGGATAAGTGCTTGCGAGAAGAGAAGAACGTCGACATAGCATTCGAGGAGGGCCACATGCAACAAGGCAAACCGCTATTCACCATTCACTGAGTTGGGCATTGCCCCGAGCATCGGATTGCACGAATCAGATCCAACAAAGCGTAAGCGGATCTCCACTGAAGATGCAAACACAACTTCACACCTGAAGCGTGCCTTGATCGCTACCCCTTTAACCAAACCCATTGACACCCGCTCACCGGCTGACACCGACGGCAGGGGAGCCATGAAGTGGACCCCGTTTTTCGGACCACCGGGAGCCATTTCTTAGATGGTCTTCACCGGGCCCTGGGGCGAGGGATTTGATAGGCTTGCCAGGGCGTGCGGTTGGCCAATCCCTGGTGAGGTCGCTCGTGGCGATAGTACTGGAAGTACGCCTTCAATCCTTCATGACAATCGGCTCCCGTCGTGTATTCCTTGAGGTAGATGTTCTCATATTTCACGGTTCGCCACAGACGTTCGATCATGACGTTGTCAATCGCTCGTCCTTTGCCGTCCATGCTGATGGCGATCGATTCTTGTTCCAGTCGCTTGGTGAAGATCTGGCTGGTGAATTGAGACCCCTGATCCGTGTTGAAGATCTCAGGTCGGCCATGCTGTAACGCTTCCTC
>NZ_JH636434.1:684855-692559 GCF_000255655.1 Schlesneria paludicola DSM 18645
TCCGCCGCAGCCTCCGACCAATCGATTTTGCCACGCTCCTGCAATTCGTGCAGGAGTTCGAACCAAAGTCCTTCGAAGATGCCCATTCGAGTCCATTCATCGAAGCGCCGCCAGCACGTGCTCGGGGATGGAAAGCACTTTGGTAACTTTGACCACTGGCAACCTGTAATAAGTACATACAAGATTCCCTCCAAACACGCGCGTGACGAGTGGAAAGGGCGCCCACCGCGAGGTTGCTCCTCGGGGGCGGGAATCAGGTGCGCGATGCGATCCCATTGTGCGTCAGTGAGATACGTATATCCGGCGAGATCAATCTTGCGTGTGACTGGCATGAGCGAAACTCCTTTCGCTCTGACTGGTACGCAGTTTCCTTGCCAATACGCGTTATGAAATGCTCTCTAGAAGCCTCGCAGGGCACGATTGAGAACTTTCGAAGCAGCTTGGCAGCCGCCCAGCTCATATGCAGATACAGAATTCGCTTCTGCGCCCTGATTTGCAGCACTCTGCCTCAGCAAGATTTTCGCAAGCGTTATTTGCCCTGGGCTCGTCGGGGCATTCCAAACGTCAGCTCCAATCCTTCTTTTTTGCCTGTATACCGAAATTTCGATATGAGTCGATAACCACCCTCAATGTCCTCGTAACCAAAAGGCTCGGTTTCATAAGGATCTAGGTGATCTAGCAAGGCCGCCTTCCCGCGCCGCTGGATATCAATCGCGGCCTTCAACGCTTCCAGTCGACAGCATGCTGCGATTTCTTCGCTTCGACAAGCGTATGCATCTGCATTTATCAATACGACAGCCAATGGATTTCGTTGGAATTCGAATTCAACGTGTTCCTTGAAATAGCGTTCATATTCGGTGGGAGGAAGTGCAGTTGCATCCGCTAATTTTTGAATAAGCGGCCGCACTGATTCCATCACCCTAACTAGAGACTCAAGGTTATCAGCGAGATTATGGACCTTTCTGATCTCGTCCTTATTGCCATCCAGGAGTTCAGAAACGAATTCTTCCAATCGCGAGTCACGATCGGCTCGCTTTGCACCCTCGATCGCCCATTGGATCGATTCTTCCGATTTCAGAATGGCCTCTTGCATCGAAGTAAATTTCGGAAGACCTTCCACTTGCTGAGTCAAATATTCGAGAGCACTTTCCGGCATTTCGAGCAAGTAGGCGGCGGTGGTCGACGTACACATGTTTTCAAGCATGCACCCAAAGTGAATGTTCGCCCAGAACTTGTCTCGACCAATGTGACGCGCCAACACGAACGTCGCAATGACATCGTCGATTCCATGTTTCCACTCATTTCGCTCGAATCTCCAGCGAGCTCGCAATAGTGACACTCGAGCTAATCCGTGTGCCTTTTCTCCTTGCGGTGCAATAACCATGGGGCCGTATGCGTTGAAGTCGGTCGCCCATTCGCAGTTGGACAGCTTTGATCCTCGATGAAGTTCAGCGAGTCCTTTTTTTACGCGATCATTAAAGACTCGCGACAGTTCTTCAGTCACCGGCACGCCAAATCCCGTGTCAGTTTCGAAGGCGGTCGCATTTTGGACTTTCATATTCTGCCGGAGCTCGGCACAAAGATCGAACGCCACCCAATAATGAAGTGCTGCGTTGTCAGTATCATGCTTTTTATCGTTGGCCGATGCAAAACGGCATAAGCAGTACGATGCAAGAAGCACAAACAATTGCAGGCGTGTACGCTTACAATCGAGCAACATGCCGTTCCTTTCCCAGTAGCGGGGTGCCAACACTGCGCAGAGACAATATGTTACACATCAGTTCAACCGTCTACGGTCCTTTCAGAACCTTCGCTCATTTTCAATCTACGACTCGCGCAACAAGTACGCACATCCGCACGCAATCACTAACCTCACCATCAACTAAATTCCGAACCTTGCCAAATCAAGTGCAGATCATCGTCGCCAATCACTCCTGAGTACTCACCAGTCCCCTTCAACAACCGACTGTCGTGAAGATTCTGATTCATTTCTACGCCGCTTCCGTACGTTACGTTTCTATTTCATACCTACATGAAAGAACACGGTAGCCAGACAGGCCATCCACTTTGTGAGCGTCATTTTTTTCACTACGGTAGAACGCCGCAAGATCATCTGTGAGATTGAACGTGATTTTCGGATCGCGACGAAGTGAAGGGTAGCAATTCCGATCCGTTACGTCATCAACTGTGATCCGCCAATCGCGTATCCTGCACTCAAGAATTTCCGTTTGGCCATGGATTCGCTTCAATTGCGCGACAAGCTTGGGAACACGAATTTCACCAGCCAAGCAGCCAACCCAACGAAGTGGGATCTATCGCTCTGATTGAGGAGGGAGGAAAAGTCAGCTCGGGTACCCAAGGGATGTGTCGAATTCACGAGGCAGACATTAACCGTCTCTTCGATCGTCGTGCGTTGACCGACGACCGCATGGATGGTGCCTACATCGCATCGTCGCCGATCCCGGCTGCACAGCAGGGGCCTATGCGGACGCTCCGCCGCGTGATCGGTATCCCAATTGAACTGCCGACGTTTTCAAGAATGGTCCTTATCGATGCACCATTGCTCGTGTGCACGGACCCGGAGCTCGCCCTATATGGACGCTACGTATTGCCCAAACGCCTCCAACAGAGAGGATTCCAGTTGGAGTTCCCCGTTCTGGAAAATGCACTGCGGGACTTGATCTCAACCTCCAGCACGCAATTTCCTGCCATGCTAGGGCAATCGGGCATCTCGGATTGACGATTGCTTGATGTGGCGGCTGGGGAAGCCTCGTTGTTTAGAGCCTCGATTTTCTCCGAGCACGAGCAATGGAACCCAGGCGTGTCGACTACTTTTGCTTGAGCAACTACGGATCAGTTTGAAGAAGTTTTAGATCCTCTCGCCGATCCTGGCCCCAATTATCCACTCGTTGAAATGGCGTTCATGGCGCTTTGCAGTGCCTTTGCGACTGCAATTCGTGGGCCGACGTCAGTAAGTTCGGCAGCGCCAAACTCATCTAGCTTTGGACGTTCTTGTCGTTCGAATTCCCGTGCACGGTGTGTGCACCAAATGTGCACCGGGAAGGGACTGCGATTGTCAAAAAAAACCAAACGACTGTATTTTAATCACTTGCGGCGATGGATGAATTTAGAAAGCGGAGAGGACAGAACACCGTTAGAACTCCTATGTAGCCGGTTTCGTCAAGGGTGTTTGGAGGACGATGGTTCCAGACTCCTATCCGAGATCACGCCTTGAAGGCGGTCCCATTCAACTAGTTGCGAAAGACGACTCCCATTCTTTTTCACCAGGCTTAGTGCCCAGGTTCTAACTCGGGTTGTCGTCATTCCATCGGCATCCGTTTTGCAGTTCTGATCTTTTATCGTGACATTTGTGGCCTCTGCGATGAAAGAAAAACGTCGCTTCAATTTGTCGAGAGCACGATTGGCGGGCTGGGTTCCCGCCAAAGCGTGCCGTCGCGGAGCATGGCCCAACAAATCACCCAGAGCCTCCTGGCCGTGGCGATCACCGCGATTTTCCGGCGTGTTTTGTTTCCACGACAGATATCCTCGAAGATCTTGCTGATTTTTCCATTGCAACGTCTGGCCAACCAGGAGACCTGGACCAACATCGCGCGGAGCAACTTGTTGCCCCGGCCGCTGATCCCGCCTTGTCGGCTCATCGTTCCGGACTCGAACTGCGTCGGTGTCAAACCCGCATAGGCTCCGACTTGCTTGGCGTTTTTGAATCGTGTGGCATCGTCAATCACGGCCACGACCACCTCCGCCAAGCGTGGGCCGACGCCGGGAATGCTTTGCAACTGCTGGACACGGACATCGTCCTTGGCCAGGCCATCCAACTTGTCTTCCACCTGGTTGATCAATACCTGCAACTGGGTCATCGACTCCAGTTCCATCTGGAGTTCAAATCGCTACAAGTCCTCCGACCGAGTCTCCGTCGCCAACTGCGTCATGAGTTTGAGTGCCGCGATTGACTTGTCCGTCCATCCGGAGCGTCCGCCGGGCCAACGGATGCCCTGACGGTCGAGGAGAGAGCGAATGTGATTTTTGATCGCCGTCCGTCGCGCAACCAAAGTGGTGCGTTAGCCGATCAAGGAACGCCATTGACGGACTTCGGCTGAGGGAAGGGTCAACGTGGGAAGTTGGTTCATGGCGGACAATCGAGCCAGCTTGAGAGCTTCGTCCTTGTCGGTCTTCCGCTTGACGTTCTTTCATCGCCACGCCTCATGATTGGGATTGGCGACCTCGATCGGGATCTCCATCGTCACGGCCAGGTCATGGCCAGGTCATGGATCCAACCGGCCGCGGAGCCGATCTCAATCACGAGGCGCTGCGGATGATGGGTTGCCAACAGGTCATGCATGTCGCCGGGCTTCGTGGCAACGGTGACGAAGGAATTTTCATAGACGCACGCGACGCTCTGAAACTTGCCCAGGTCGATTGCTAGAATCTTCATGTCAGCTCTCCAGTTAAGAATCGGTCATCAGCTCCAGGCCATCTGCTTGGGTTCGTAGGAACAATCATGGATCATCGCGATCCAACAATCGCCCCCTGACCGGGAGAACCGGCTTTCATAGTTTCTTTTTTCATCGGATTGGAAGACTGGGCAAACTGTGTGAGAGTTTTCGTCACCGCTCATCGATCCAGATGGCCGAACCTGCAACTTGACCGATGACAATCAAGCGCACAGGTTGTCATAAGCACAGTATCAAAAGCCAGTTAGACTGACGCTTCACCGAATTCATCAAGAGCATCGGTCTACGGAACCGAAGGGACTGCTTCAACTCGACGACCCGATGTGCTGAGCGGCGAAGATGTGACACGATGTGCGCAGGCTAAAAAGCTGGCTGGCGCGTCTGATCTCTGACAATCTGGTGGGAACTTTGAGCGGGCACGGCTGGCGATAGAACACTGGTTGCGGCCGCAGAAGATCAATTCACCGACGGTATCGACGTATCCGAGCAAGAACACGTCCGTAGGCCAATTGCTGATCGCTGCAAGACGTGGTATGACACTGAGGCTGACACGAATGTCCATCATGAAAAACTCCGCACAACATGAAAACGGAGTCGCAGAATGATTCGACGCCACGATCTGAATCGGTTGTCGCCACGGCAAGGTTTCACGCTCATCGAACTCCTTGTGGTCATCGCTATCATTGCCATGTTGGCCTCGCTGTTGTTGCCCGCCGTTCAACAAGCGCGTGAGGCAGGACGCCGGACTCAGTGCTTGAATAATATCAAGCAGATAATGTTGGCCATGCACAATTATGAGAGTGCATTCAGGACGTTTCCATCAGGAACGGTCGACGGTGGCAGCGGCTTTGGTCAGTTCATGGTGCTTCCGGAACCGTATTCCATTCCCAATATCTATCAAGGGCCTCTAAGCGTCCCAGACATGATTCAGTCCAGGTCAACACTGACGTTGACACAGTGGTGGATGAACGCGAACTGGAACTGGTCAGCATTGATTCTGCCTTACATGGATCAAGGGACGGTCCAACTCGATTTTTCCAAGCCTAAGCTTGGCGTTCCCGCGTCGACAAGTGGTGGAACAGATATCGTATCCCCCAATGAACAATACCTCCGTACGTCAATTCCATCCTACGTCTGCCCGAGCGTCCCCAATTTGCCAAACAATCGCCCAGGATATGGTGCGTCGCAGGGCTGGGCCTATCTGACGTATCGTGGCTGCAAAGGAGTCTACCGTGTGGGCGCTCCCGGCGGCAGCATGCCGAGAATTCCCAACGGCATGTTGTACGATGCCAGTGCCGTGAAACTGAGCGATGTGACAGACGGAACGACCAATACGATCATGCTCGGAGATTCTCTGTTTGGCTATTGGGCCGATGGCCAAAGCTGCTGTGTTCGAATGGCCGATGATACTCTTCCCATGGTTTTCGACAGTTTCTGGACACAACCACCGGCCCCTCGGACGATTGGTGACCTGGTCACATTCCCTCCCGCCTCCGGGCTCGCCCGTCAGTTCTTCAGTTATGGCAGTTACCATTCGGGGAACGTCGTCAGTGTCGCACTTGTCGACGGCTCTGCAAAGCCCGTCTCAAAGACCACCGACAAGTATGTTTTCTGGGCACTTTGCACTCGAAACGGAGCGCTCCGAAATTACATTGCCGGTTCCAACATTGAAAATGTTACTGAGGGTTGGTGATCTGGTCCGTTTAATCGCGATTTCGGTTCACGCCGCAATGTTCGATGGGATGGTTGTTAGATCGACTCAAGACTGGTTGGCTGGTGCCGTCCGAACCGGTTGTTTCTGGCGCGGCTTGCCGTGAGATGCGCCGATTTTGAGACCGGCGGGAGAAAGAATCGCGGCGGACAAGGCAGGTTGAGTGATAAATTCACCGACGGCAACGGAATCCGCCCAATACCCTTGAGCGTGATTCTGAATTCTAGTGCGGGTCGCACTTCCGTGTCGCGTCGAAACAGGGGTTTGTTGCTGTGGTTTTTAGTCCGCAGGACGCCACACTTAAGTTGAATGCGCTCTAAGTGATCATCGCGAGCGGCTTCCTGCAGGTCATAGATTCGGTCATAACATCGTTGTAACCACCAGAAAACAAAAAAAGGAGCAAGACGCGCTCCGCCTGCTCCTTTGTTCCGAAATCCGTTTCGTGTTGGGTGCATGATGTATCGGCACAATTGCCGCAAACATATTCGTGCATCTGAAGGCCCGCGATCAATTCAGCCTTTCACCGACAAGTGAATCCGCAACATTCGCCGGAAATCGTTGGCGATCATGGAGCTCATCTGTTGTGGCGTTCTCATTGTCTAGCCGCAAGAGATTTTCAACAGCCAGTTAAAGAAGAAACACGTCGTTTCGATACTCGGATTCTGTCATTTCCGGGTCGCCACATATGATGATCCCTTGTGCGTCGGGCAGTTTGCCATTCGGCGGAAAGACAAAATATGGCAAGTGCGTCTGGAAATCTGGATTTGCCGTTAGCACCAATCTCACACGGAGGTGTGTTGCGTTCGGCAAACTCGTGGATTGCTCAACAACAGCCATGCGGACAGCAGCGTCAGCGGGTGATGAAGTACTAGTAGGAAATTAGTAACCAGTGGGTTTTGATAGCTGGGAAATCCGGATCATGAAGTTTCCCACGGTCGAAACCCATCCATCGCACTCGCTCGTCAATCACTACTGGGTCTACATACCCCGATGATGGATGGAAAGGTCTTCTCGCGGAAAGTCGCGAATGATAGTAGCCAGCGTCCCATGCGCTGCCTTTCGAAGCACTGAAGTGGACCCCGTTTTTCGGACCACCGGGAGCCAATTCTTAGATGGTCTTCACCGGGGTCTGGAGCGAGGGATTTGATAGGCTTGCCAGGGAGTGCGGTTGGCCAAACCCTGGTGAGGTCGCTCGTGGCGATAGTACTGGAAGTACGCCTTCAATCCTTCATGACAATCGGCTCCTGTCACGTATTCCTTGAGGTAGATGTTCTCGTATTTCACGGTTCGCCAAAGTCGTTCGATCATCACGTTGTCAATCGCTCGCCCTTTCCCATCCATGCTGATGGCGATCGACTCCTGTTCGAGTCGCTTGGTAAATTCGTGACTCGTAAATTGCGATCCTTGGTCCGTGTTGAAGATCTCGGGACGACCATACTTCAACGCTTCGTCGAGAGCTTCCATACAGAACTCCACATCCATGCTGTTGGACAATTGCCAAGCCAGCACGTACCGGCTGTA
>NZ_JH636434.1:1026793-1029645 GCF_000255655.1 Schlesneria paludicola DSM 18645
GTACCAGTTGAGACAAAGGGGCTTTTGTTTTGCAGTAGTGGTTTCTTTTCGTAGAAACCCACCACTGGAAAGACGATGGCTTATCAACTGAGTATGGACAAGTCCTTTTCGATTAAGGCTTTGCACGACAACGGACTCTCCGAGCGTGCAATCTGTGAGTCGCTGGGTGTATCTCGAGGCGCAGTTCGGCGTCATTTGGCCGAAAATTCGTCAAACGATACCAAAGCGCCCACCGGCAAAGCGCCCACCGGGTCGGAGGCTCCAAACAGTACCAAAGCGCCCACCGGGTCGGCTGAGCCTGAGAACAGTGCGGTGGTTCGAGTTTCCCGCAGTTGTTGCGAACGTTTTCGAGAGGTGATTCTCTCGAAGCTGGAACAGGGTCTGGACAGTCAACGGATTCATCAGGATCTCATCGACGAGCACGGCTTTGACGGGAAGTACTGGTCGGTCCGCCGATTTGTGAAGGCTCTTGGTGCGTCGTCGGCATTGCCGTTCCGGCGGATCGAGGTGGAACCCGGCTGGGAACTTCAAGTGGATTTCGGACAAGGCCGTCCGTGCCAGGATCACACGGGAGTCCATCGCAAGACGTATGTCTTTCGAGCGGTCCTGAGCCACTCGCGGAAGGGGTACACGGAAGCAGTGACTCGGTTAACAACCGAGAGCTTCATTCGCAGTCTGGAGAACGCCTTTCGGAGACTGGGAGGAGTTCCGAAGACAGTCGTCTTTGACAATGCCAAATGCGTCGTTCTGAAAGCGGACTGGTACGACCCCGAACTGCATCCGAAGATCGTCGAGTTCTGCAAGCACTACGGATTCTCGCTGCTGCCCACCCGGCCTGCGACACCTCGCCATAAAGGGAAGGTCGAGCGGGGCGTGGACTATGTTCAAGAAAACGCTTTGAAGGGAAGAACCTTTGAAAGTCTGGCACAGCAGAACGCCCACTTGGATCATTGGGAGAAAACGGTCGCCGACACGCGGATTCACGGCACCACGAAGAAGCATGTTGGAGTGGCCTTCGAGAACACCGAGAAGCCCTGTTTGAATCCGTTGCCGAAAGATCGCTTTCCATTTTACGAAGAGACGCAGCGTCGTGTTTCGCGTGATGGTCATATCGCCGTCGACCGCGCGTATTACTCGGTTCCCGCCGAATACCTGGGCCACGACGTCTGGGTTCGCTGGAACAGCCAGACGGTTCGCATCCTCAATCACCGCCTGGAAAGCATTGCCGTGCATTGCACACAAACGGCCGGCCGGTTCAGCACCTTGGGAGAACACATCCATCCTTCAAAGAGTCATATGATTGAGCGAGGGATCGAGTTTATCCTGCGAAAAGTGCGGTTTTTAGGGCCTCACGCCACACGCTGGGCGGAAGCGACGATCGAATCTCGCGGCATCCCAGCAGCGCGCGTCCTGCAAGGGCTGTTGAGCCTCAGTAAGAAATATGAGACCGAACAGATCGATCGTGCATGCGACACGGCTTGGCGCAGCCAGGCCTTCAACTATCGCGTGATCAAGCGGCTGCTGGAGAACCAAACCGCAGCCCGACAACAGACCATGGAGTTCATGGACGACCATCCGATCATTCGATCGGTGTCGGAGTACGGCGATTTTGTTCGAAATGCGATTCAAGGGGAACGAAGTAATGTCTGATGGTTTAACAAGCATGCTGAAGAAACTCCGGCTGTCGGGGTTGGGTGAATCCCTGGAGATCCGACTTCACGAAGCATCCAGTCGCGGACTGACGCATCGGGAGTTTTTAGAATTGGCACTGCAAGACGAACTCTTGGTTCGCGATGGCCGCCAGATCTCTCGCCGTATCGCGATGGCGTGCTTTCGCGACACGAAGCGGTTGGAGGACTTCGATTTCGGATTCAATTCTTCGATCAAGAAGAATCGGATCTTTGACCTGGCAACGTGCCATTTCATTCGGGACAAACGCGACGTTCTCTGGCTCGGACCACCAGGAACGGGGAAGAGTCATTTATGCCAATCGATCGGAGTCGCAGCGATCCGATCCGGCTTCACGGTGTACTACCGGTCGATCTTCGATACAGTCCGCGACTTCCTCCACGATGAGGCGATGGAAGGCCACGAGAAGATCCTTCAGCGATACCTCAAGCCGGATCTGCTGATCGTCGACGACATGGGGATGAAGCAGTTACCCAAGCGATCAGGTGAGTACCTGTTCGAGATCATCATGCGGCGACACGAGCTTCGCTCCACGATGATGACCAGCAACAGACCCTTGGACGATTGGGGCCAATTGATCGGCGACGTTCCCAGCGCAACTGCCATCTTGGATCGCTTCCTGCATCGAGCGGAAGTCGTGCAAATCACCGGCAAGAGTTATCGTTTAGAGAAATCGAAAAAAAGTTCAAACGATACCAAAGCGCCCACCGGGTCCAAAGCCGAAGAATAGAAGGGCAAACAGTACCATTAAAGACATCAACCGATAAATGGTACCGTTTGAAGTGCAAACGAGTGGTACTGTTTCAAGCGCCAATTGACAGTCCCCTTCGCCGGCGATGCCGCACAAGCGGTGGCGATGGTCCGCAAAGTGGTCTCGAAAGGTGCTGACTTTGCCGCGTCTGCCGGCAAATCGATCATGAGATTGTTCGGGAAGTCAGACGAAGCAGGAACCGCAGTAACGAAGGTTGTGAAGTGCATTGAGGAAGGCAAATGTTTCGTTGCAGGAACATTGGTTAGCGTTGCTGCGGCATCTCCTTCGTCACGAGAGGATCGTCAGAGTCTCGCTCGTCACGGAATCTTCGAAGCGACCACCGACAATCACCACGATCTTCAGACGGCGGTCGGTCTCACTGAAGCTCCTACAACACACCTGATTCCGATCG
>NZ_JH636434.1:1030236-1031597 GCF_000255655.1 Schlesneria paludicola DSM 18645
AGTCTGTCGAGGCCCGAAACGAATCTGTCCCACTTTACAATATTGAAGTACGCGGCGAACATGTCTATGAAGTCACCCAGGCCGGAATCCTCGTCCACAACAGCACTCCTTGCTCCGTTAACCCCGGTGGATTTGATGGACTGTCGGGGAATGTAATAGTCAAAGAAAGCAAATGGGATTACTTCTTTGGCAGAGTCAAGTCCAGTAAGAAAAACGAAGATCGTTCACTACACATGCTAAAAGATCTCGAGACCTTTGGATTTCGCGACACTCCCGCAGGGCGCAAAGGACTGACTCGACTCTTCGAGATCGGACGTCATCTTCCCGAAGTCGAACGGTACGTATCTCAATTTGGTATAACAATCACGCGGCGGGTTCCGGCCGGCGCGGCTGGAGTAATTGATGTGAAATATTTTTATTCTGGGGGCAATTTAGGCCTCATCCCCGAGATTTCGACAATTATTACAAAAGTTTTCAAATGACAAACCCGCTATTGCATGAAATCACTGAATCCGCGTTTCTAGAAGCAGATGCTGGTCGGAGGCTTTTCTCACATGAGTATGCTCGACGTTTCGCTATCATCAAGCTTGATGCTATTACAGAGCCCTGGGCGTTGAGTTGGTGTAGCGACGTGATTCAGCCGAACACCATCGTAGATAATGTCAGCGGCATCACCTGGATTGCCGTTGACGAACGAATCGCAGGGCTGAGCATGAATGGACAGATTGTTTTTGCGCTTGCGACCAGCACGGCGGTGCTGTCCGTGCAAACGTTCTCGTCAGGTGTCGTCGTAATATCGGAATCGCAAGCTTTTGTAATCAATCGCACTTGTTCAATCAGGTCACTAATTGATTTCCCAGACATTGCATTTGATTTCGAGTTAGACAACGATGACTTGAGGGTCGAGCTTGCCGATGGCAGCAAAATGACCTTTTCTCTCTGAGTATTAATCAAAAAGTTGAGAATCGTTCTACCAGCGGGGAACAACAAAGGGGACATTCTACTTTTCGCGAAGTCCTCACTCGGCCGGGTTGGCCAGATTGGATCTTGCGTAGTTGTCGTGCTGCGACACCCAAAGTACCTCAGACTCCCACAGCCAGTCGTCGTTCACCTGGAGCAATGGCCAATCGACCAGCACCGAGAAATCGACGATCTCATCGAGTTCTCACAATTGGTCGGATCAGAGTTACACGGCGCAGCTTTGGACCAACTCGGGAAACATCGGGACAGGGAATGGATCGACCGAATCCAGCAGCTATTCCTGGTCTCAGTCGTCAAAGTATGACACGACGAATCATTCCGAAACGACGCGGACATCGACATCGGGCGTCAGCGGTTCAAGCTGGAATGGCAGCTACACG
>NZ_JH636434.1:1032136-1036668 GCF_000255655.1 Schlesneria paludicola DSM 18645
CTGGGCCGCGGAAACCACCTCGACGCAGGACTCAGTGCCGGGGCGGCAGTCCCCTTCGCCGGAGATGCCGTACAAGCCGTGGCAATGGTCCGCAAGGTGGCCGCGAAAGGGGCAGACTTTGCCGCCTCGGCCGGCAAATCGATCATGAAATTGTTCGGGAAAATCGACGATGTCGATGAAGTGTCAGACGTCGCAAATGCGGCCAGGAAGGGAGCGACGGGAGCGTTCAATCCAGGGGCGCTGGGGGGCGGAAGCGGCCTAGGTTTGTTCGAATCGACTACTGTCAGGGTTACTCAGAAGGGCTTGGACATCGTGGACAACCACTTGGCTCAATTCGGATATATCGAGCAAAATGTCATGATGATCAAACGATTGCGAACTGCAATGGCGAATGGAACGAAGATTACGGGGGCCGATGCAAGTTTTTACATGCACGAATTGGCCGAGGCCACGAAAATGCTTAAAGGGCTTTCGTACGATGCAGCGCACACAGCCGCCCTGGTCAAGTACGGCGTGTCACCGTACAGTGTCTATCATCCATCCGTTATTAAGGCATTGCCTGACTGGTTTAACAAGAATTGGCGGAATTTTTGGGGGATCCAATGAGCGTCTTTGAATTCGCACTTGAGAAATATCGAAATGCACGCGTTTGGATCAATGCTTCACCAATTGAAGCCAATAATTCTCCGTCTTTCTGCAGTCGAAAATTTGAGGCAAGGAGAACGGGAATCGTTGATGAACGGCGAATTGTAATTGAAATTGCAATTCCCATGGGATTCACGATGTACGGCTTGCTTGGCGGAAAGATCGAATCAAGTGAAGGAGGATTCGATATTATTGTGAATTCTTCTATGGAAGACGGATGTCTATTTCCAAGTACGTTGGTGTCGACCGATTCTGACGAATTGCGGATTGGACTTTCTGATGAGTACCTTCCTGTAGTCACCAAGTCGTTCGAAGAGTGTGTTGCCCGGCAAATGTTCGATTTGCCGAATGCTCGATTGACTATTGACGTTGCTGCTCGAGGCTCCGTTGGCTCCAATCCGATGGTGTTTAAGAAATTATCACAGATTATCTTTGAAGCACTTGTCGGACCTGTACAGCCTTCGAAGGAGTCACTTCGGATGAGTATTATTAACGTGTTCTGAAATCGTCGGTGGATAACCTAGTGCGCATTTCCCTATAGCGAGTGAAGACCATGGGGACAGTGCATCATTGCGACTATGAACCATGATGGATTCGCGGGGTGGCCCAGGTAGAGCGCAGTCGCTCTACCTGGGTCGCGAAGCGACAGGAGGTTGGGGGCATCACTTCATTTTGATATTGCTCTTTCAATTCTGTTCTTGACGATTTCCGCGTCTGTCAAATGAGTCGGCTTCATCGCTCGCATTTCACACCGTGTACAAGCCGATTCGTTGAGTTGGCGGTATCGCTCACATCCATCCGTGCCGCTGTCCGAGTGAGAGCAAGCCTGTGAAATCACGAACCTGACTTGATCTCCGGTGTGAGCTGATTTGCACGACAGGTAGAGGCCTCGCCTAGCTTAAACTCTCCGCGCCTTATGGCTGCGCCACTCCGCGCCCGGACTCCAACGAAGAATCCCCGCCCTGAAGAATACGATTATGAATGGCCGGAGCTTGACGACTCGAGTTGGGGCCGGTTGACGATGGAGTGGCGGAAGACGGATGGCGGAATCGTTGACGCCGAATTGCTCCGGCCTCGAAACTGGGTTGCATCGAGCCATCTGGAAATCGGCAGCATCTTCAAAGTCTTCTCAACCGAACTGGAGCTGAATGGAATTGCGGAAATCACGGCAGTCAGCCCGTGCCCCTCACTCTGCACGGGCGACGGAGAAGTCGTGACGGGCCGTTTCGTGACCCGAAGAGCCGACGAGACGGTGCGGATGACGTTCGATACAGGCGATACCCTGGAAGGCTCGAAATCGCATCCCATCTGGTCACCCGCCATTAGGCCGCGAAGGCTGGATTACGGTCAAGTCTGTCGAGGCCCGAAACGAATCAGTCCCACTTTACAATATCGAAGTACGCGGCGAACATGTCTATGAAGTCACGCAGGCCGGAATCCTTGTACACAACAGCAATCCTTGCTCCGTTAATCCCGGTGACGGTAGCGATTCAGGCAGGTTGCGGAATGCCGTTCAGCCCATTTTTGAGAGTATCGAAGGCTATGTGCTCTTCGGAACAAAACAACTAATCGGCAATTCATTCGTGCGCCGCATAGCAGCCCTTGGCGGCGGAGTTGGAACCAGTCCGGCGAAGCTGGTTTCGGCACTTGTAAACGAGGCGAGTGCTGCTGGCGCTAAGCAACTCACAATTGTCGCAGATATTGTCAACGAACAGCTCACTAACCCGAGAATCTTAAAAAGATTCGGATTCACAATTGTAAAAATCGGTGAATCAGCAATCGAGAATGGCATTGGGAAATACGAAATAACTAGACTCTTATGACAACATAAGGTATTGAGATGCTTTCACCGAACGCACTTCGCACTAGGATATTGCACATATTTGGAAAGTCTAATGGTGCAACTAATACAACCAATTCATTTGAAAAGCTGACATCAACTGTTCAATCACTTTTGAAACAATATTTGATTGAACCAGATGAGCTCCCAATAATCGCCTCCTACAATTCAATGGATTCCTGGGTTCTCATGACAACAAACCGCTTGGTTTTTACCTTTCAGGGTCAGCACGTAGCCCTGCCTTGGAGTGAAGTCAAGACTTGCGTTCCAAGTGATTTGGCCGATCCCCACACAGCCGGGACGATCAAGTACACGTCGCAGAAGTTCGCAGTCACAACTCGAAGTGATCAAGAGCTTATGTTTGAAACCGAACCAGGCTCACCATTTATTGGCTTCTGGAACGCAATGCTGGGAATGATGAGAAAATAGAACAACTTAACAAGATCGAATTGTCTTGCGGATTCGATTTCTACACGGTGAGGAACGAGCCATGGGGACATCTATGAAGAAGGGATTGTCAAGCCGATGAGAAGCAGAAAATGTTTTCCAGGCCGGTGGTGTTGATTCTCCTCGCCGTCAGCATCGGTCGGAATTCCCCTATCCCTTCCGCCTCCTGCGCGAACCGGTGGTAGGGGGTAGACGATGGGGACAGTGCATGATTGCAACTACGAACGACGCGGGATTCGTCTTTGCAACTGCGACAGGTCGGGGCGAAAGACGTTTTCTAGGGGAGAGAATCGTTTGCTGTAATACAGATTCGTTTTTTGTGCGCAGACGCGCTCCCATGGGCGTAGAGGGCCTCGGCAGGCGGAAGAAGGACCGCGGGGACACAGCATCTTTGGCGACGCCACATGGCGTCGCCATCGATACAAAGTATTTTCTGAACGATGGTTGTGGCGAATATTGTTCGGATGAAACCCGGATTCTGCGTAAGTTGCTTCGACCTATTCAAACGGCGTTCGGTCGTACTCGGGCGGTGGACTGCTGACGAGTTCCTCATCGTCGGCCTATGCGAAGTCGGCGAGTGGCTCGTACACATTGGGCATTCAGGACGGAATGCTATTCCGAGTCGTTCAATACGAACTCCTCAACGGAGGCTGTTGTCAATCTCCGCCGTACGAGCGAAGGGGCCTGGCTTGGCAATGGATTCCGAGCCAGCCAGTTCTCGGGAGGCAAAAGCGTTTCCGATCAGTGGACGTCGCTGGTGTCCTCATCGCCGTCGGCCGGAACGTCCACGACCACCACAACCAGCGATCAGGGGGAACAACAGCAGTACAAGTATGCTACGCAAGAAACCCTGCCGCCCCACTAACTCAGCTATACCAGCTTCGCATTCCGGTCCGTGCCGATGGATGCCAGCAGTCCCGCATCCATCCCGGACGCGACCTTCGGTCTAAATGAGGATCAGGCGCCACAAACCTACTGGGAAACCCTCGCCAGTTGGATCTCGTCTGGCATCGATACGGCAATGAACACCGCCGTCTGGATCGTGGATCAGATCTCGTACGGCGTGAGCGAGGTCGGTGGATTCGTCATCCGCAACTTCGAGGCGGTCTTAGACGGAATCCAGTTGACCCTGGATGTCGCGGGCTTCATACCCGTCTTCGGCGCCATCCCCGACATCATCAATAGCGGCATCCATTTGGGCCGCGGCAACTACCTCGACGCAGGACTCAGTGCCGGGGCGGCCGTCCCCTTCGCCGGCGATGCCGCACAAGCGGTGGCGTTAGTACGCAAAGTGGTCTCGAAAGGTGCTGACTTTGCCGCGTCTGCCGGCAAATCGATCATGAGATTGTTCGGGAAGTCAGACGAAGCAGGAACCGCAGTAACGAAGGTTGTGAAGTGCATTGAGGAAGGCAAATGTTTCGTTGCAGGAACATTGGTCAGTGTGGCTTCGGCACCTCCTTCGTCGCGCGAGGGGCGACAGAATTTTGCTCGTCACGGCACCTTCGAAGCGACGACCGGCAACCCCCACGATCTTCAGGCGGCGGTCGGTCTCACGGAAGCTCCTACAACACACCTGATTCCGATCGAGACGGTCTCTTTG
>NZ_JH636434.1:1036800-1047336 GCF_000255655.1 Schlesneria paludicola DSM 18645
GGACGAATCGACTTGGGTTCGGTTGACGATGGAGTGGCGCAAGACGGATGGCGGAATCGTAGACGCCGAGTTGCTCCGGCCTCGGGATTGGGTCGCATCGAGCCACCTGGAAATCGGCAGCATCTTCGAAGTCTTCTCAACCGAACTGGAGTTGAATGGAATTGCGGAAATCACGGCAATCAGCCTGTGCCCTCCGCTCAGCACGGGCGATGGAGAAGTCGTGACGGGCCGTTTCGTCACCCGAAAAGCCGACGAGACGGTGCGGATGACGTTCGAAACGGGTGACACCCTGGAAGGCTCGAAGTCACATCCCATCTGGTCACCCACCATTCAAGACTGGGTTCCCATGGAAGAATGGGCCGCCGGAGACGCAGTCTTGGGCCGCGACGGCTGGATTACCGTCACGTCCATCGAGGTCCGAAACGAGTCCGTCCCACTTTACAATATCGAAGTACGCGGCGAGCATGTCTATGAAGTCACAGAAGCCGCGATTCTCGTCCACAATAGTAACGATTATGGAATTGCGGCTGGAGCATCTGTCGGCTCCGCTCAGGTATCCGAATTAAAGATCATCGTGATTGGCGAAACGATGGCCCGTATCACAGAACATGCCCGTAAACTGCGGAGCATGGGAATCGATGCCCAATGGTATAGGGCTTGGGCAAAAAATTTCCCTACAAATCGCCCTATGACGCCGGCAGAATTAGCGGCAGCGATCAAACGCAATGAAAGATGGCTTCGCATGAAAATTGCACAGGGATACAAAATAGTCGATATTGGATTCGACGTGGCGAAAAAAGCCCCCAGTCGTTTCTATGCAGCGGAGAAGAATCTGATCGATACTTTCTTAAGAAAAGGCTGGAACGTTACGGTTCTTTGGCCTCCAAGGATCAATTAAATGCCTAAGTTTACGGAATTAGCATGCGAAGTATTCGACTTTTTAGAAGATGAATACGGATTTGTCATCAAGGAGACAAAAAACACACGTAATGGCGGTCACGTGATGTATGTAAACACAAACAAGGGTGTTGCACTCGAGATAAGCTACGAATTCCTGGATGCGTTTGTGTTTATGTTTGTTTACAAGTTAGTTAATGGCGAGATTCGGGAGAACTCCTATCCAATTACTGAAGACTCTCAAATTACACGCTTCGATTTTAACTATGTACTTTCGAAAGAAACAGAAATGAGACCTGCCTACGAGTATGGCGCTGATTCAGTTTTCTACGACGAAGAGAACGGCCTCCGCAATTACATGACTGAGTCTGCGAATCGTTTGCGCGACTACGGGAGCAAGTTTCTTCGAGGCGATTTTTCCCAGATGCCACTCGTTGAGGACGCAATCAAGCGTCGCGTAAGGGAGTACAATGCTGAACGTGATCGAAGCAAGTGAACTTGAGGACAATTCATAAGTTGACATGGCAACGCGGCAGGGCCGTTCCCAGGGGATCTCTATGACGTCGGGGTCATGGGGACACTGCATCTTTGAAGGTGCTATATAGTGGCAGAGTCGATATAAAGAACGTGCCAGAAAGTGTTTGCGATAGCAGGGCTATCAAGCGTCACGCGAAGATCGACCGAGTCTTGTTCGCCGTGGCAACTTCGAGGCGATCACCGACAATTCCCATGATCTCCGGGCGACGGTCGGTCTCACTGAAGCTCCTACAACACACCTGATTCCGATCGAGACGGTCTCTTTGGGGGCTCGGATTCCAACGAAGAATCCACGTCCTGAAGAATATGATTTTGAATGGCCTGAACCAGACGAATCGAGTTGGGTCCGGTTGACGATGGAGTGGCGGAAGACGGATGGCGGAATCGTTGACGCAGAGTTGCTCCGGCCTCGAAACTGGGTTGCATCGAGCCATCTGGAAATCGGCAGCATTTTCAAAGTCTTTTCGACCGAACTGGAGTTGAATGGAATTGCGGAAATCACGGCAATCAGCCCGTGCCCTCCGCTCAGCACCGGTGATGGAGAAGTCGTGACGGGCCGTTTGGTGACCCGAAAAGCCGACGAAACGGGGCGGATGACATTCGAAACGGGTGACACCCTGGAAGGCTCGAAGTCGCATCCCATCTGGTCGCCCGCCATTCAAGACTGGGTTCCCATGGAAGAATGGGCCGCCGGAGACGCAGTCTTGGGCCGCGAAGGCTGGATTACGGTCACGTTTGTAGAGGTCCTAAACGAATCTGTCCCACTTTACAACATTGAACTACGTGGCGAACATGTCTATGAAGTCACCCAGGCCGAAATCCTCGTTCACAACAGCGGCGGCGGTCTCGGCGGTTGTGGCATCAATCTTGGCAACTCTGATGTTCCAAAAAATGGAACGATAGCCCCCAACAGCGTTAACTATTCTCAAAACAGCGTTAATAAGAGCGTCCTTGACTACGCCAAGGACATGGAGGCCAGGAATTGGAATTGGGACAAATCCGGGCCAATACGTGTAATGCTAATTGGCGGAAAGCTTGTTTCATACGACAACCGTCGTGTTTTTGCCGCACGCATAGCAGGCCTGAAGAAGATTCCCTATGAGAAGGTAAACCCAAACGACCTCTTCCCCGGCTCAAAAAGAACTTGGGGAGAGCAGTTCGAACGTCGGCGGATGGATGTCAGGAATTTGGTTGATGGTCAACCACTTCCACCTACTGGGACGAACGCTAACCCGAAGATCATTTAATGGTAAGCGAAAGGAATCATATCATGTCCATAGCAGGCTCTGAAGATGAAGATTTGATACAGAGTCTATGGAAACGTGACGAATGTCTGGATTTAGATTCGGTGCAGTTCGGAAATGGGAATGTGATGCTACTGGACATTCCTTCTAGAATTCCAACTGCAACCGATGGCATCCAGATTCGACAAAGGCAATGGGTGGATATGCGCGACGCTGTGAAATTGCCTGGAGTTACTCTTAATGTCGGATTGTCTGCCAGCGGTGGTTCTCCAATTATCATTGCCGAAAAAGGACTGTGTGTTACATGTGGTGAATGTGCCGTGTATGGTACATTTGGATTCGTGGCGGTGTCTCGCTGTAGCGACAATCATCTTGAATGGTTAGCGTTCTTTCTTTTATCTAATCCCTTTGTTGCTATCGCCGTAAACGACGAGACAATCGTTGCCACAACAAATCTGGGTGCCAAATACGCTTTTCCGATTCGCGAGCCAGAAAAAGTGCAGGTCGTGAGCTGATCCCGCTTCGAAAAGCGAGATCAGCTCGTTTGCTTGACGCGCTTTGGCAGGGGAACAACAAAGGGGACCATTCTACTTTTCGCGAAGTCCTCACTCGGTCGGGTTGGCTAGATTGGATCTTGCGTAGTCGTCGAGGGAACGACAAAGGGGACATTCTACATTTCCAGAAGCCCTCACTCGGCTAGGCTGACTGGATTTGATCTTGCGGAATTGCCGTGCAGCGACACCCAAGCTATGGTTTGAGAATCGATCGCTGATCGCACAGCTAAAGAATGGTGACGTATTGCTTGACTCAACTGGTATCGCTAGAACAAAGGCAGCTGTGTTCGGGAAAATCGGAGATTTAACGGCAGGTACTGGTCGCGAGATTGCGCTTCTTCGCACAAGGCAGGGACTGGTCTTGAGAATGGGACAAAAAGGTCAGGTCGACATCAGTGGTGCAAGTCGAATCATTGCTCACTCACATCCGAGTGGCCTCCTTGGCCTGAGTACCTATGATTACATAGCTATTTTTTTCCGTCGTCGACAACAATCAACGATCGTCATCGGTCCATCTGGTGCGTGGCGGCGGTATTCATCAAATCAAGGGGTCCTTGGGGGTAATTTCTAATGGAAGAACTTGATGAAATTCCATCTTTTCCGGTGTTTGAAAATACGTTTGACTCAATGGATATTCCAGGAGAAATAGGAGTTGCAGTATCCAGAGAGACAACTGAAAGTCGAATTTGTCTTGCGGTTGGTAAAAGCAAAGACGGCTGCAGAAAATATTTACTAGAAGGTGATCCTTATCAGATTACCGAGTCAAAGGTGATCACACCAGATGAGTATGACACATTTATTTCATACTTGGAGGAATTGCCCGCTAGAAATGGAATGATCGCAGCTGATGTTCTTGACGGCGAAGGGTATATGGTGAAGTGGCGCACGGCAGATCATGAGTTTCGGTTTGTTCTATGCAACCCTAATTGCCTTGAGCTCGATTACTACAAGAGAATTGGCACAAAGTTGGCGGCCCTGTTTGGCAATGAATGTATTGTCAAGAAGTGAATCTATGTATATGTGAATATACACATATATGTGTATAGCGAAAATGCTCCTTCAAAACGTAACCGTTTACATTCACGGCAAACGTATCTAATTGAGAGCAACATACGCTGGGGGATTTGCAAATCAATGGGGGGCGCCTGAATGTATTGGTGATCGATTCCCTTCAGGGAGGCATTTTGATGTCAAATCACTGATTGGCGATTTTTCCGATCCTCGGATGGAACGGACGCGTCGACATGAACTGTTCGAGCTAGTGTTCGTCGCTTTGTGCGCAACGATTGCGGGTTCGGATGGCTGGGCTGACATCGAGCGAATCGGAGTTCGAAGATTGGAAAGGCTGCGAACATTCCAGCGTTTGGAAAACGGCATTCCATCGCACGACGCCGTTGGAGGAACCGCGGTGACACTGCCTCGTCGATAACATTACGCTCGCTAGACTGGATATAAGGTGTGTGCACGCATAGCAATGTGTCAATTATCGCGTGAATGAATCCAGGATTCTGGTTCGTCGGCGTATGCGAAGTCTGCCAATGGCTCGTACACATTGGGTATACAGGACGGAAGCTATTCCGAGTCGTTCAATACGAACTCCTCAACGGAGGTGTCCGTCCGGTGAAATACCTTCTTGCGTCGGCTGCTATCCCACCAACCAAGTCATCAACAACACGAGTGCCGGTCTTCAGCCTGTGTTTGTCGGTGGCGTCGTCTACAGCCAGGGGTATGTCAATCCGGCATCGTTCTCAGGCGGCAGTGGAGTCGCGTATACCAGCTTCGCATTCCGGTCCGTGCCGATGGATGCCAGCAGTCCCGCATCCATCCCGGACGCGACCTTCGGTCTAAATGAGGATCAGGCGCCACAAACCTACTGGGAAACCCTCGCCAGTTGGATCTCGTCTGGCATCGATACGGCGATGGACACCGCCGTCTGGATCGTGGACCAGATCTCGTACGGCGTGAGCGAGGTCGGTGGATTCGTCATCCGCAACTTCGAAGCGGTCTTAGACGGAATCCAGTTGACCCTGGATGTCGCGGGCTTCATACCCGTCTTCGGCGCCATCCCCGACATTATCAATAGCGGCATCCATCTGGGACGCGGCAGCTACCTCGAGGCGGGCCTCAGCGCCGGGGCGGCTGTCCCCTTCGCCGGGGATGCCGCACAAGCGGTGGCGTTAGTACGCAAGGTGGTCTCGAAAGGAGCTGACTTTGCCGCGTCTGCCGGCAAATCGATCATGAGATTGTTCGGGAAGTCAGACGAAGCAGGAACCGCTGCATCGAAGATTATGAAGTGCATCGAAGAAGGCAAATGTTTCGTTGCAGGAACACTGGTTAGCGTTGCTGCGGCATCTCCTTCGTCACGAGAGGATCGTCAGAGTCTTGCTCGTCACGGAATCTTCGAAGCGACCACCGACAATCACCACGATCTCCAGACGGCCGTCGGTCTCACGGAAACTCCAGCAACACATCTGATTCCGATCGAGACGGTCTCTTTGGGGGCTCGGATTCCAACGAAGAATCCACGCCCTGAAGAATATGCTTTTGAATGGCCTGAACCAGACGAATCGAGTTGGGTCCTGTTGACGATGGAGTGGCGGAAGACGGATGGCGGAATCGTAGACGCCGAGTTGCTACGGCCTCGGGATTGGGTCGCATCGAGCCACCTGGAAATCGGCAGCATCTTCAAAGTCTATTCAACCGAACTGGAGCTAAATGGAATTGCGGAAGTCACGGCAATCAGCCCATGCCCTCCACTCAGCACCGGCGATGGAGAAGTCGTGACAGGCCGTTTCGTCACACGAAGAGCCGACGAGACGGTGCGGATGACATTCGAAACGGGTGACACCCTGGAAGGCTCGAAGTCACACCCCATCTGGTCACCCGCCATTCAAGACTGGGTTCCCATGGAAGATTGGACCGCCGGAGACGCGGTCTTGGGCCGTGAAGGCTGGATTACGGTCACGTCCGTCGAGGCACGAAACGAATCGGTACCACTTTACAATATTGAAGTACGTGGCGAACATGTCTATGTAGTCACCCAGGCCGGAATCCTCGTTCACAACAGCAATCCGTGCTCCGTTAATCCCGGCATTCCACATGGGCCGCACGAAATCCCGCCGAATTCATTGACGCTACAAGAAGTTGAGGAAATTCAGGCAATTTCAAAAGAGTACAGTACGACGATTGACGTAGTCGGCAGCCGTGCTGCAGGTAAAGGTAGAAATATCCAAACAGACCTGCCTGTCGGAAAACCAAGCCGGAAAAGGCCCAAAACCAGAAGCGATATCGATTTTCGATTCGACACTGCTCATCCGAACGCAATTCAAATAATGAAAAGGCTTCGGAACGTTGGTAATGGCGGAGGCAGGGCATCGTTGAATTTTTCCAATAACCCAACAGCACCAAACGGGCGTATTACAATGCCTCCGTACATTCGATTTACGTCCAATGGCCGCGTCACTTGGTTTGACTGATTATCGTTCAGATTGACTCCAGAGAGTTTATAATGAATAACATTCATATCAAACAAGCACCCGTCTTGTGGGCTACTGGAAAGCCTTTTGACGCAGGCAGGATTATATTTGAGGGCCTTCCAACAGAGTCGCGTCCGAAATGGGCGTCGCGAATCCTGAAGTTTCTACTTCGTAGGTATCGCATTGAGTCTCCACAATTTGATTACGTATTGAAGATGGTGGATAATAAAGACCTATGGTCCACCGGCCATCAGGCATTCTGTAATTTGCGGGATACTACGTTGAGATTAGATGAGGCGGGGCAAAAGCGAGAGTTTTCAGAAGAAGAGAGCTTACTAATAGCAATTCTCGCAATTGCAGAATTGGTTTGCAAAGTGACATATAATGCCACGTCTCCGATAGATGAATTCGACGAAGATTCAGGGTGGTGGATTGTGCACTGTCTTAGAGGTTTTGTTGACTATGCCGTGGAAAATAAAGAAGAAGGCAATGAATCGTTTTCCCATGACGCATGGATTGCGATCTCCGCGCCGCTCGACTGATGATGTGGCCGATATACTATGTGGATTCTGGGGGAAGGATCTCTCCCTGTATATCCTGCAGCAACTGCATCGGTCGAACACGACAGAGCCCCGGACGGCCGCAGCGATTTCTCAGTACCTGACGGAAGAGGACTATCCCACCAACCAAGTCATCAACAACACGAGTGCCGGCCTTCAGCCAGTGTTTGTCGGTGGCGTTGTCTACAGCCAGGGGTATGTCAATCCAGCATCGTTCTCAGGCGGCAGTGGAGTCGCGCATATACGGATCCATATGGCAACATAGTAATTAAACGTGGTCTGACTGGCAGAGAATTAGAATTAACGCTTCGGCACGAGAGTGTTCAAAGTTTCCTTAGTGCGCGCCATGGGATTATTGGGAGCATACGTGCAAGAATTGGTGTCTGGGCATATGGGAACTCACACCTTATGCGATACATGGAAGAGGCTCTCGCTGAAACGTACGCAACGAAACAATTGATCTACGGATTAAAATTTCCGATTCGCGAAGGATATGTGACAGGCGGCCGAGTGCTACTGGCGGGTGTAGCGTACGCAGGCATTCTAGGGTCCAGTATCTATATCGGCTATCGAATCAGTGGGAGCTTATTTGAATGATACTTTCAATTATTCGGCGATTGCTTTTTATCCCGTCTCCTTTGATCGACGCAAAGCGTGCCTTATCGATTGCTACTGAAGAGTGCATCAGTCACGGATGTCCAATAGGTAATTGCAGGATTATCGAAGGCCTAAAAACGTGGACAATCTGGGCGAATGATAACAAAGGGAGTCCATTTGTCGTTGTCGATCAACAAACAGGTAGCGTCATCAAATATGCAAGTATATTGCGATAATAGTCCATTTTGCTGAATTAGTTGCGTCAGCCAGACAAGGCGTAATGAGCCTTCGTCGTCGGGTAGCGCAGTCAGAGGACGTTGGAGTTACTCAATCCATCGAATCGGCACTCCGACAGTCTGTTGCCACTCGTACCATCGTGCGGAACTCCATTTCCAATCCGTCGACTGACTGGTCACACGAAGAGCCGACGAGACGGTGCGGATCACGTTCGAAACGGGTGACACTCTGGAAGGCTCAAAGTCGCACCCCATCTGGTCGCCCGCCATTCAAGCATGGGTTCCCATGGGAGAATAGACCGCCGGAGACGCAGTCTTGGGCCGCGACGGCTGGATTACGGTCAAGTCTGTCGAGGCCCGAAACGAATCTGTCCCACTTTACAATATTGAAGTACGTGGTGAACATGTCTATGAAGTCACCCGGGCCGGAATCCTCGTTCACAACAATGACGTATGCCGTGTGAATTTTCCCGTCCCCGATGCAATCGGCTTTGCACCTGGAACCGCAAATTCGGCACTTGATGGTATGAACGCCGGTCATGCTGTTCGCCATCTCGTCGGTGATGTAATTCCCAACTCAGGCAGCCTCGCTTCGAAAGTCGATAAATTTCGAAAGCTGGTAGTTCCAATATTGGAAAAGCCGTTGAAAAGCTTTAACGGGTGGCCAGGTACGACGCAAGTAAGGATATTTATTGGTGAGGTCGGAGGCCGAAAATTAGCCGTTCTCGTTGCCAAAGAGGGACATCTTCAGGGTAAAATCGTAACGAGCTATTTTCCAAATCCAAGAAAACTTCAAAGCTTGGGATTGTAACCGTGAACGAACGAGCCGAGTTTCTCAAAGCTGTATCTTGGATGGATCCACCTCCATATCCACTCCTCGCTTACATGATTTACTCCATTTTTGACGAATCCGTAGAAAACTCGATCAAAGCATTTTGGCCTAACAATACATCTGTAACATATTTTGATATATGTGACACTGACTGGATTTTTCAGGTCGCACTATATGAAATAAATGTAGAAGCAATAGATCCATCTATTGATGATAGTGTCGCGAAAACACTCGACTACTTGTCAAATGTTAGCGGAATGCCCAGCCTATTTATGTTCGAAGCCGGATTTTATGACTACCGAGCATTGTTTAAACTCGATACTCCGCAGAATGTTTTTGGAGCATGTATCCAAAATGTCTCTCCTTTAGTGGCAACAATTGACAGAATACGTTCATCCTCAGAATTTGAATTATATTTGCAGCGAGCTCGGAATTTCCTTGTCAGTAAATACCCTCAAATCGAGAGTCAAAATAACTAGTTGTGTAAGAGTTTAGAGAGCATTTCATAACGCGTATTGGCAAGGAAACTGCGTACCAGTCAGAGCGAAAGGAGTTTCGCTCATGCCAGTCACATCCCTTCTTGTTCAGCTTTGGCGACCACATCCCTTCCGCGATTCTTGACCTTTTCTTTTTCCCGTCATCGCACCGCGAGCAAACTAGCGAAGCCCACATTAGCCCTGCCCAGCGGAAAAAACACTGCCCGCAAAGTTCCTGCCAACTTGACGCCGTCAGGACCGTAGGGCATGAACTCCATCACGTGCGAGAAATCTTGTCTGGACAAGGTACATCCGAATCGGCAGCAGAGTTGGCAGGCAAGCTGTTTCTGCAGCAACTTATAAAGGCATTGAGATAACGCCGTTTCAGGTGAAAGGGAAATACGATGGAGGACTATTCAATTGATATTGGACGAGCGGACCAAGGAAGAACCTTTGTGCGTGTAATTCACAAATCAAGCGGAATGGAACGAATTGCCGTTGGATTGGGCGCGTCGAGTGCAAACTCTGTGGCGGAACGACTCAAAAGACTCATCGAAGACGAGCTGGCATTGGCCGCCAATGCTAGCGGCAGCTTAAACACTGAAAAGTCCAAATAATTGTTGACAAGAGTTGACCGCTTGAACTACGAGGGCACTGCATCTTTGATAAGGCCACGGAACAACGATCGCGGCATAGGTGTCAATTGGCGCTTGAAACAGTACCACTCGTTTGCACTTCAAACGGTACCATTTATCGGTTGATGTCTTTAATGGTACTGTTTGCCCTTCTATTCTTCGGCTTTGGACCCGGTGGGCGCTTTGGTATCGTTTGAACTTTTTTTCGATTTCTCTAAACGATAACTCTTGCCGGTGATTTGCACGACTTCCGCTCGATGCAGGAAGCGATCCAAGATGGCAGTTGCGCTGGGAACGTCGCCGATCAATTGGCCCCAATCGTCCAAGGGTCTGTTGCTGGTCATCATCGTGGAGCGAAGCTCGTGTCGCCGCATGATGATCTCGAACAGGTACTCACCTGATCGCTTGGGTAACTGCTTCATCCCCATGTCGTCGACGATCAGCAGATCCGGCTTGAGGTATCGCTGAAGGATCTTCTCGTGGCATTCCATC
>NZ_JH636434.1:1048879-1049104 GCF_000255655.1 Schlesneria paludicola DSM 18645
TCTCGAAAACGTTCGCAACAACTGCGGGAAACTCGAACCACCGCACTGTTCTCAGGCTCAGCCGACCCGGTGGGCGCTTTGGTACTGTTTGGAGCCTCCGACCCGGTGGGCGCTTTGCCGGTGGGCGCTTTGGTATCGTTTGACGAATTTTCGGCCAAATGACGCCGAACTGCGCCTCGAGATACACCCAGCGACTCACAGATTGCACGCTCGGAGAGTCCGTTG
>NZ_JH636434.1:1049267-1049556 GCF_000255655.1 Schlesneria paludicola DSM 18645
TAGGATATGCCTGCATCGCCAGTTGTGCCGACTGTCATACGACTGAAGTCTGAAATTGGCGTAAATGTCGTCGGCCTACTCGGGTGGTGCCGCGGCCTACCCGCGCGATGGATCGCTGACGAGTTCCGCAGCTTCGAAATCTGCGAGTGACTCGTACGGCATAGCTTCGACAGTGCCCTCGCCACGCGAGGATCGACACAGTCTTGCTTGTCGCGGCATCTTCGAAGCGACCAACGACACTCAACACGATCTTCAGACGGCCGTCGGTCTCACGGAAACTCCAGCAACA
>NZ_JH636434.1:1049566-1052034 GCF_000255655.1 Schlesneria paludicola DSM 18645
GACGGTCTCTTTGGGGGCTCGGATTCCAACGAAGAATCCACGTCCTGAAGAATATGATTTTGAATGGCCGGAACCTGACGAATCGAGTTGGGTCCTGTTGACGATGGAGTGGCGGAAGACGGATGGCGGAATCGTAGACGCCGAGTTGCTCCGGCCTCGGGATTGGGTCGCATCGAGCCACCTGGAAATCGGCAGCATCTTCAAAGTCTTCTCAACCGAACTGGAGTTGAATGGAATTGCGGAAATCACGGCAATCAGCCTGTGCCCTCCGCTCAGCACGGGCGACGGGGAGGTCGTGACAGGCCGTTTCGTCACCCGAAGGGCTGACGAAACGGTGCGGATGACATTCGAAACGGGTGACACCCTGGAAGGCTCGAAGTCGCATCCCATCTGGTCGCCCGCCATTCAAGATTGGGTTCCCATGGGAGAATGGGCGGCCGAAGACGTTGTCTTGGGCCGCGAAGGCTGGATTGCCGTCACGTCCGTGGAGGTCCGAAACGAATCGGTATCACTTTACAATATTGAAGTACGTGGCGAACATGTCTATGAAGTCACCCAGGCCGGAATCCTCGTACACAACAGCACTCCTTGCTCCGTCAATCCTGGCAACTTTGATGCTCCAAATCCAGTTGTAAAAAGTGCTGGCGACCTATTTGAAGAACGTGTAAAGAATACGTTTAGCAAGGAAATCATCCGGCAAAACGAGATTCTCCGAAATTCAGCAGGAAAGGTCATCGGGGAAATTGACTTTGAAACTGCCGAAGCAATTGCAGAGGTGGGACTCAGTCTTCGTGGAAAGGTTAATCAATTGCACCGGCTCGCCGAAATTGCGAAGCAAAGAGGCAAGCGGCTCGATGTAATCTACGGCCCCGACACATCTCCCGGAACGTTCAAATTCCTTCAGGAAAGTCTTGCGAAAAAATGGGGAAACCGAGTTCGATTCATCCCTCACGAGTAACCATATGTCATCTTGGCAATACGCATTCCTGTTTCCGCAATTACCGAGTCAGCTTCGTCCTGCCAACGCCGTGAAGCGCCTCACTGAATTTGGTGCCGATTTTGACGGCTCGATTCGAATGTGTGTTCCGGTCGACGATCAAGGTCACGTTCTGGATGTTGGTGATGAAATTGCGTTGAGAGAGCCGTTCGAGCGCGATCTTATCAGGCATTTGGAGATCGGAAAGTCCTTCTCGATTCAATTGCGACATCCCGATTTGGTGATCTCTGCGGAGTTTCTTCTGGATGCTCCGAATCCGCATATATCACTCGGTTGGTCACGACGATTATTTAAGGAGTCACCGCTGATGATACAGCGTGATTTCTGGAGGGTACTTCGCTCATTCGCTAAAGATTGCAATGCAGGATACGTTGTCATCGTTGATGATGCACCGGATCACTTTGAGGATCGTTTCATAGACATTGACGGTAAACGGATGTTTGACCTGCGTTTGAATCATCGCTATGAATTGGGGTTAAGGGAGGTTTGGCTCCAATCATCTGTCACGTCGACACTACCGGAAGGAGCAACGTACGGTGATTCGGAACAATTAGGAGACGGATTTGAACGCTATTTCGTCACTATGTAATCGTCCCTCCGCTGGCGATTCTTGGCGTTCGCCCGTGCTTGAGCGTCTTCGACCCCTTAGCACTAGAAAAGAAACAGTGGGATGGCCATCACGGGACAGGTGCCGACCACCTTGTCTGTCAGGGAAAGCGCAAATAGTTGTATGATTCTTGGAAATGCAACAGCCGTCGCTTTCGCGTCAGACATGCCCATGGTTCAGCGATGGCTTCAACAAAAAAGCCCACCGCCATCCCTTCTTGTTCAGCTTTGGCGACCACATCCCTTCCGCGATTCTTGACCTTTTCTTTTTTTCCGTCATCGCACCGCGAGCAAACTAGCGAAGCCCACATTAGCCCTGCCCAGCGGAAAAAACACTGCCCGCAAAGTTCCTGCCAACTTGCCGCCGTATTCCCCACGGCAATCGCATCTTATTTCCCTGCAAAACAGGCCAAGATGCTCTCGAGGACATCCGTTGAGAGGCTGGCGCGGTATCTCTTCCCTCGGACATTATCTTTTACCGAGGGGAACAACAAAGGGGACATTCTACTTTTCGCGAAGTCCTCACTCGGCCGGGTTGGCTAGATTGGATCTTGCGTAGTCGTCGTGCAGCGACACCCAAAGCACCTCTGACTCCCACAGTTAGTCGTCATTCCACTGGAGCAATGGCCAATCGACCAGCACCGAGAAATCGACGATCTCATCGAGTTCTCATAATTGGTCGGATCAGAGTTACACGGCGCAGCTTTGGACCAACTCGGGAAACATCGGGACGGGGAATGGATCGACCGAATCGAGCAGCTATTCCTGGTCGCAGTCGTCCAAGCATGATACGTCTCAGCATTCGGAAACGACGCGGACGTCGACATCGGGCGTCAGCGGTTCAAGCTGGAATGGCAGCTACACG
>NZ_JH636434.1:1052261-1054191 GCF_000255655.1 Schlesneria paludicola DSM 18645
GGCAGGCTTCATACCGGTCTTCGGTGCCATCCCCGACATCATCAATAGCGGCATCCATTTGGGCCGCGGCAGCTACCTTGAGGCGGGACTCAGTGCCGGGGCGGCCGTCCCCTTCGCCGGCGATGCCGCACAAGCGGTGGCGATGGTCCGCAAAGTGGTCTCGAAAGGTGCTGACTTTGCCGCGTCTGCCGGCAAATCGATCATGAAACTAGGAGGGAAATTTGATAATGTCGATGAGATCGCAGAATTCACACGATTGCGTAAATGGCAATATGGCGAAGTACCACCTGGTTGGTTGGGCAAGACAGACGCCTTTGGGAATATAACAATCAGGCCCGGCTTGACCGGACGCAAACTCGAAGAAACGGTTCGACACGAGAGTGTTCATAGCTTCTTTAGCCCGAGCCCTGGGCTCCTCGGCAACATCCGCGCATACATTGGGCTCTGGGCATACAAGAACGTACATCTTGCCCAATACCTAGAAGAAGCGATAGCAGAAACATACGGCACTGGCAGCTTACTAATTGGATTGAGTTTTCCTATTCGCACGGGATATGTATCTGCTGGACGAGTAATATTAGAAGGCGCAGCGTACACAGCCATCGTAGGTGCAAGCGCTTATGTTGGACAGAAGATTGGAGAGGCTTTATTCATATGATACTTTCGTTTGTTCGACGCGTATTGTTTATTCCAGGTCCACGGATAGACGCAAAGCGAGCTTTGCTGATTGCTCGCGAAGAATGCTTAAAACGCGGAATTTCGATGGGAAACTACGAGGTTGTTGAAGGGTTAAAGACATGGAAAGTGTGGGTTGACGACTGGAGAGGGAGTCCGTATTTACTTATCGACCAGCAAACAGGAGAAATAGTTAAATTTGCGAGCCTTCCACGATAGCGGTGACAATAGGTGCATAGCCTATTGTCAGGCTTCGCCTGGGACAATCGAGCGTTAAGTCTCAGGAAAACGAGCGAGAAGCCTTTCAAACGCGGCTTCATCCCAGCCGCAGATCTTTCGTTTGCCTCGGAGACTTCGTTTGATCGAGGTGTCCTGTTGCAGACTTGTGAGCGCCAGCGGGCGGAAAACGGAAAGAATTTCGGATCCCGTTCCTTTCCGAACTCGGCTCGAATCCTCTGTAAATGTTACATCAAAGATATGATGCTGGCAGTTTTCGATGCTCCAGTGAGATCGAAGAAGATCCCGATGGTTGCGGACTTTCGCAGACAAGCTGCTGATGAAACAGCCCTCCCGTTCGATCTGCTTGCCGTCGACGTCGCGTGTCCAATAGATCGCACCGAGGGTTTGGATACACGGCCAACGCAAGAAGATTTTTGAATTCTTCGGTGGATCGTGGACCAGATCTCGTACGGCGTGAGCGAGGTCGGTGGATTCGTCATCCGCAACTTCGAGGCGGTCTTAGACGGAATCCAGTTGACCCTGGATGTCGCGGGCTTCATACCCGTCCTCGGCGCCATTCCCGACATCATCAATAGCGGCATCCATTTGGGCCGCGGAAACTACCTCGACGCAGGACTCAGTGCCGGGGCGGCGGTCCCCTTCGCCGGCGATGCCGTACAAGCCGTGGCAATGGTCCGCAAGGTGGCCGCGAAAGGGGCAGACTTTGCCGCCTCGGCCGGCAAATCGATCATGAAATTGTTCGGGAAGTCAGATGAAGCAGGAACCGCTGCATCGAAGATTATGAAGTGCATCGAAGAAGGCAAATGCTTCGTTGCAGGAACATTGGTCAGTGTGGCTTCGGCACCTCCTTCGTCGCGCGAGGGGCGACAGAATTTTGCTCGTCACGGCACCTTCGAAGCGACGACCGGCAATCCCCACGATCTTCAGGCGACGGTCGGTCTCACTGAAGCTCCTACAACACACCTGATTCCGATCGAGACGGTCTCTCTGGGGGCTCGGATTCCAACGAAGAATC
>NZ_JH636434.1:1054290-1165962 GCF_000255655.1 Schlesneria paludicola DSM 18645
GCGACCTCGAGACTGGGTTGCGTCGAGCCACCTGGAGATCGGTAGCATCTTCAAAGTCTTTTCAACCGAACTGGAGCTAAATGGAATTGCGGAAATCACGGCAATCAGCCCGTGCCCTCCACTCAGCACCGGTGATGGAGAAGTCGTGACGGGCCGTTTCGTGACCCGAAGAGCCGACGAGACGGTGCGGATGACGTTCGAAACAGGCGACACCCTGGAAGGCTCGAAGTCACACCCCATCTGGTCACCCACCATTCAAGACTGGGTTCCCATGGAAGAATGGGCCGCCGGAGACGCAGTCTTGGGCCGCGACGGCTGGATTACCGTCACGTCCATCGAGGTCCGAAACGAGTCCGTCCCACTTTACAATCTTGAGATACGAGGTGAGCATGTCTATGAAGTCACAGAAGCCGCGATCCTCGTCCACAATAGCAACAGTTACGGCATCGGCCGTTCTGTCCCGTTACCTGATCCAGACGGAGTACTTTTTAATCTTCAGAGGAAGTTCGAAAGATTGGTAGAAACAAAACTTCTCCCAGAACTCCGTGCAATTGATCCCAATTTGAAATGGGGCTATACAGGATCATTCAGGACCGGTAGGGTAGGAAATAGAGACAAACCAAGATGGAATCAGCGAATTGACCTCTCCGACTTTGACATTGACCTGTGGATCAAGAGTGACATTCTGCGTAAACTCTATGGTAAGAACCTTAGGGCTCATCCGAAATTCAGAAAAATCTTGGCTGACACTCCAGGATTTGAAGGCTTGAGGCCTAATAAACAAGGGTTTTCGATCTTGTATAAGCCATCGAATGCCAATTAATCCCAATGTTGAGCATTAAATTGAACAGTACTAATGTCTATGGTGCATTTGTCCGCGTTTGGATTAGGTACGACGGGACGCTGGAACAACTTGCCAACACTCTTGCATCGAAATTGCAGTTAAATTCTTTTGATGTCGAACCAAGCGCAGATTCTCCTCACGTGAAAGTGGGAATGACGGAAGCGTTTGGCTGGGAGGCATGGCTGGAAGAGGACGCGAAGTATCCCCCTTGTAACTTCATCCTTAAGATGGAAACTGAAGATACTTTTGCAGAAATCGCCCAAGGAAAGATGCATGACCTTTCTCCGTGGTTCGCTCGATTCTTGTCGAATAGCTTCGACATTGAAGCCTTTCTTGCGGAAGAAATCCTTCCAGAATAGGTTGCGTTGACAAAGCTCGAGTCAAGGGTGGACCCTGGGGACATCTATGAAGAAGAGATTGTCAAGCCGATGAGAAGCAGAAAATGTTTTCCAGGCCGGTGGTGTTGATTTTCCTCGCTGTCAGCATCGGTTGGAAGTCCCCTGTCCCATTCGCCTCCTGCGCGAACCGGTGGTTGACTTCCTGAGCCCGAGACGGAGGGAGGCCCCTCCTCACTGCAATTCTCGAGTTGAGGGCCGATCGGACGGACAGGTGTTCACACATCTATTCGGGATCGAACGGCTTGATTTCCGAGGAAACCGGGGATGCCTGTCCCATGAAAGCGTGGCATCTTCGAAGCGGCCACCGAAAATCACCACGATCTTCAGACGGCCGTCGGTCTCACGGAAACTCCAGCAACACATCTGATTCCGATCGAGACGGTCACTTTGGGGGATCGGATCCCAACGAAGAATCCCCGTTCCGAAGAATACGATTTTGAATGGCCGGAGCCTGACGAATCGAGTTGGGTCCGGTTGACGATGGAGTGGCGCAAGACGGATGGCGGAATCGTGGACGCCGAGTTGCTCCGGCCTCGAAACTGGGTTGCATCGAGCCACCTGGAAATCGGCAGCGTCTTCAAAGTCTTCTCGACCGAACTGGAGCTGAATGGAATTGCGGAAATCACGACAATCAGCCCGTGCCCTCCGCTCAGTACCGGCGACGGAGAAGTCGTGACAGGCCGTTTCGTCACCCGAAGGGCTGACGAAACGGTGCGGATCACGTTCGAAACGGGTGACACACTGGAAGGCTCAAAGTCGCACCCCATCTGGTCACCCGCCATTAAAGACTGGGTTCCCATGGAAGAATGGGCCGCCGGAGACGCGGTCTTGGGTCGCGAAGGCTGGATTACGGTCACGTCCGTCGAGGCCCGAAACGAATCTCTCCCACTTTACAATATTGAAGTACGGGGCGAACATGTCTATGAAGTCACCCAGGCGGGAATCCTCGTACACAACGCCATACCGTGCACCGTTGATCCCGGTATTCCTCACGACCTTCCGCCGAACTCATTGACGCCAAAGGAAGTCGCAGAGATCAAGGCAATTGCTAAGCAATACAATACAACAATAGATGTTGTCGGCAGCCGTGCCAAAGGAGAAGGTAGAAACATCTTCACAAATCTGCGAGTGGGCAAATTCAATCCCAATGGCCCCCCAAATCGAAGTGATATTGATTTTAGATTTGACGCAGCTCATCCCAGGGCTCAGGCATTGATGAAAGCACTTAGGGGAGTCGGCAACGGCGCGGGCACAATAAGACTTAAATATTCAAATAACCCAGCCACTCGAGGTGGGCGTCTTACACGACCACCGTACATTCGATTCACCCCAGATGGCGGCGTTCGTACATTTTCCTAACATGTATCCCTCTTGTTCTGCGGACTTCAAATAATGAATTGTGATCGAATGGAAATTGCGGAGCGTTTTTGGACCAATGGAAAACCCCTTCGCGCCGGTCGGATCATTTTCGAGAGAATTCCGTCCGAGCTGCGTCCCAACTGGGCAGCACGAATCTTCAAGCTGGTTTTGGATCACAGCCATCACCAACTGCCACTCTTCCATGACGTTTTGAGCATGGCGAACAATCAACATTTGTGGGGAAATGGCCACAACATATTCAGCGATGTCCGAACGATCACGATGAAAATGGATAAAATTCAATTAGAGCGAGGCTTCACTGACGACGAAGTTGAGTTCGCTTCAATTGTTGCGCTTGCAGAGCTTGTCTGTAAAGTGACCTACAATGCCACTCATCCACTAGACGAGTTTGATGAAGATTCTGGATGGTATATTGCGGTTTTGCTCAAGGGTATCGCGGTGCGAGTATGGGCTGATGAGAAGTTTTCAAGAGATGCATGGGATGCACTTTCGAAACCTGTCGAAGCATAGAGGAATGGAAAATGAGGACCATGGATGGGGGCATTCAAAGTACTCTGGTTTGAACGACCCAGTGAACTCGACGAACGCGGTGACATCGATTGAAACTATGAATTCACCGCGTGCAGCAGAACGGGGTTGCCGCGTTTGCAGGGTTTCTTCACAATCCCGGTACGATGCCCTGGCATCACATCACTCCGACCGAACGCCCTTCAAGGAGGAAGGCATGCGACCATTCGTTCAATTCGCTCTTGCAGCGATTCTTGTAAGTACTTCAGGCTGCAACGAATTCGTCACAACGAGCGAGCCTGTGACCGCGATTGATGTTGTTGGCGATCCCAATGACCCGGTACCGGATTCGATGGAACCCGCCGACATCCTGGGGTCTGCATTGCCGGCCCCTGATGATTCAGAAGCATTGACCGACAACAAGTCAGACGATTCGCCAACGGGCGAAAACGAAGATCAATTGTCAGCGTCAGATCGCGACGCGATTGCAAAACCGGTGAGCCTCAAGAAATTGTCCGATTGAGAAATGAGCGAAGGTAGAGGGCCTGCAACAACATGGCGATTCTTGGTCTCGACATTGGCGGAGCGAATATCAAAGCAGCCGATGGTTCCGGGCATGCAATCAGCCGTCCGTTTGCCATCTGGCAAGTCCCTGAGCGCTTGCCGGATGAGTTGACCCAAGTCTTCCAGAGCTTCCCTCACACCGATCGCATTGCCTTAACAATGACGGCGGAGCTTGCAGACTGTTTCGTAACCAAGTCAGAGGGCGTTCGATTCATTCTTGAGGCCGTCGAATCGAGTTTGAATCGACTCGATCTGGCCCGAAATACGGCTACCTCTGGGAATCCGACGGATGGGGCCGACCGAATTTTCGTCTGGACGACAGATGGTCATTTCGTAGGACCGCGGCTTGCACGTGACTATGTGCGCAAGGTGTCTGCCGCCAATTGGCATGCTTTGGCAACGTGGTGTGGCGACTTGATTCCAGCAGGGTCGGGGCTATTGGTCGACATCGGTACGACTACGACGGATATCATCCCACTCGTTGCAGGGAAACCCGTACCGGTCGGACTGACCGACATTGGGCGGTTGCAAAGCGGCGAATTGTCCTATTCCGGCGTCTGGCGAACCCCGCTCTGCTCCGTTGCTCATAGCGTCCCATTCCGCGAGGGATACTGCACGCTTGCGGCAGAACTCTTTGCGACCACCCTCGACATTCACTTGTTATTGGGGCTCATCCCCGAAGATGCCCATGACCTGGGAACCGCCGATGGACGACCTGCAACCAAGGCCGCGGCCTATGACCGTCTGGCACGAATGTTGTGTTGCGATCGTCATGAAATTTCGTACGACGAAGTGCTGCACATCGCGAAATTCTTGGCAGACGTTCAGCGGCATCGACTTTCGGGGGCACTTGAACGCGTCGCACTTCGATTGCCCTCGAAATGTGAAAATGTGATTGTCGCAGGCTCGGGAAACTTTCTCGCATTTCAGATGGTCTACGAAAATCGTCATACCTCGAGTGCACGAATCGTCTCGCTCGCTGAACAGACGTCGCCAGAAATCGCCTCGGCGGCCTGTGCGCATGCCGTCGCGCAGCTTGCAACACGACCTGAAATGGTGGCCCCCGCGTCGACTTGATCACCCTGCGATTAAGATGAGGATGAAGACGCTGGTGGGGCGCCCCATCGTTGAATCAGGCGCACTCGATTCTCGATCGCTCGTGGCTTATCCACGAAAAGACGTTCTCCAAAGAACGACGCCCGACTCATTGAGCCGGGCGTCATTTTCGAATCCGATCACGTCGCCCAGTCGGCGAACGATCGCGTGCGATTAGTAGCGATAGTGCTCGGGCTTGAACGGGCCATTGACCGACATTCCGAGGTAGTCGGCCTGCTTCGTCGTCAGCTTCGAAAGCTTGACGCCGATCTTGTCGAGGTGCAAACGAGCCACTTCTTCGTCCAGTTCCTTCGGCAGGCGATGGACGCCAACCGTGTACTTGCTGGTTTCCGTCCAAAGGGCAATCTGAGCCAGCGTTTGGTTGGTGAAGCTGTTCGACATGACGAACGAGGGATGGCCGGTTGCGCATCCCAGATTCACCAGGCGACCTTGTGCCAACAGAATAACGCTGCGTCCGGTGTCCTTGAATGTATAGCGGTCAACGGCACCAACTTCATTTGGCTTGACGTTCACCTTCGTCGCTTTGCCAATCTTGACTTGCTCTTCCAGCCAGGCAACGTCGATTTCGATGTCAAAGTGGCCGATGTTACAGATGATCGCGTCGTTCGGCATCTTTTCGACATGCTCACCGCGAATAATGTCGCAGCAACCGGTCGTCGTGACGAAGATATTTCCTTGTGCGGCGGCATCTTCCATCGTCGTGACTTCGAAACCTTCCATTGCGGCCTGCAGTGCGCAAATCGGATCGATTTCGGTGACGATGACACGAGCACCGTATCGTTGCATGGAGATGGCGCAGCCCTTACCCACGTCGCCATAACCAGCAACGACGCAGACCTTGCCGGCGAGCATCACATCGGTCGCGCGCTTGATTCCGTCGGCCAGAGATTCGCGGCAACCATATAGGTTGTCGAACTTGCTCTTGGTGACCGAATCATTGACATTGATCGCGGGAATCTTGAGCTCACCACGTTCGTGCATTTGGACCAGTCGGTGAACCCCGGTTGTGGTTTCTTCGCTCAGACCTTTGATGCCCTTGAGCAGTTCCGGGAACTTTTGGTGCACCATGATCGTCAAGTCGCCACCGTCGTCGAGAATCATGTTCAACGGTTGGCCATCTGGGAAGTACAGAGTCTGCTCGATGCACCAGTCGAACTCTTCGTTGGTCATCCCCTTCCAGGCGTAGACGGGAACTCCAGTGGCGGCGATGGCGGCAGCGGCGTGATCTTGGGTCGAGAAAATATTGCAACTGCTCCAGGTCACGTCGGCACCCAAAGCGGTCAGGGTCTCAATCAGTACGGCGGTCTGAATCGTCATGTGCAGACAGCCGGCGATGCGAGCGCCTTTTAATGGCTTTGTGGTTCCGTACTTCTCGCGAAGTGCCATCAGACCTGGCATTTCGTTTTCAGCAATTTCGATTTCTTTTCGTCCGAAGGCGGCCAAACCAATATCTTTGACCTTGTAGGGAAGGCGGCTTGCCGACGCGCTTGTGGACTTCGTGGTTTCAGAGGTTTTGGACTTCAACGCTTCAGCGGTTGACATGCCGATATTCCTTTTGAACTGACGCAATACATGTCGAGCGACAACGAACACGCTCGACGTAACTAAGGTGAACGCGCCACTTTCCGGAATCTCTTTGACGATTCTTCGCGGCGAGCAGCAATGCCCTCAGACCAATATCAACAACAATCGGTCGCTCTATGATAGTAATTGCGTCCACACTTGTCTGCCAATGAGTGAATTCACAACGGATTCGACTTCACTGATCCGAAGCCTGTCCCCACCAACCGAACATTCCGATTGAATCTCGGTAAATCCGGCTTCGAGAATACTGGCGGAGGCCTCGTCGATTGAATAACCTCCTGCTCGAAATGCCGAAATGTTCTACGTGGAAAGTTTGAGCATGTCCACCAACGCGACACGCATCCGTGATCTCTACTCCAGTGGTCGGTTTGGTCTCTCGATCGAGATTTTTCCGCCAAAAACCGCTGAGGGTGACGAACTGCTTCGTCAAACACTGCGGGATCTGGTCCCGTACCGTCCCTCGTTCGTTTCGTGCACGTATGGTGCAGGTGGGTCGACCAGCAAGCGAACCGTGGAATGGTGCCGCGAAATTCAGGAACAGCATTCGTTAACCGCCACAGCGCACTTCACCTGTGTGGGAAGCACACGCGAGCAACTTCTGGAGTGGCTGCAGTTTGCCTGGGATGAAGGCCTGCGAAATATCATGGCTCTTCGCGGTGATGCCCCCGCAGGGCAGGCGAAGTTCGAAGCCGTCCAGGGCGGCCTCCAATATGCGAATGAGCTGGTGTCACTCATTCGCGAGCATTTTCCCGAGATGGGAATTGGCGTTGCGGGATACCCCGAAAAGCATCCCGAAGCAAAAAATCTGGAAGTCGATTTTGAGAATCTGGTTCGCAAGGTGCGGGCCGGTGCCGACGCCATTTTTACGCAGCTGTTTTTCGACAACTCCAGCTTTTACCGATTCCGAGACCGTTTAACCGAATTGGGCATCGAGATTCCGGTTATCCCCGGGATCATGCCGATTACCGAATTCGACCGGATACAACGGATTACGGCGATGTGTGGTGCCGCAATTCCTCCCGGCCTGGCCTCAAGGTTGGAGTCGGTCAAGAGCGACAAGCGGGCGCAGTACGAGATCGGAGTCGATTTTGCGATCAAGCAATGCCGCGAACTGATGAGTCACGGTGTCAGCGGTATTCACTTCTATGTCTTGAACAAGAGCCAGGCAGGACGGGAGATCCTGAATGGCCTGGATCTTGCCACCGCCTGAACCGCCTGATGACGATTTGCGCGTTCATGTCGTCGGTGGAAACTCAAAATCCAGCGAAGAACCTCGTTCTACGGCCGTTTCGTCAAATTCGGTGTCGAGAGAATCTACTGCGGAATCCGTTCGAGCGGGTGGCGTTCCCGGCCTTACGACAACACTGGCTCCGCGGATGGCCACAATCTGAACCCATGCGCCGGGTTCGACGGAGAGCCCTTCGGACAACGCGTGCAGGCGCTGCCCGTCTAGCTTTACGAGTCCGCCCGGATTCAACGTGGTAATTGTGGTGCCGAACTGACCGATCAGCTTTTCCAGCCGCGATGACTCTTTCGCGTAGGGCGTCAGGTCCTGTGGTTCCGGTGCTTCAAGCAGCACCTTCTTGCCAAACTTCGTGCGCGGGAGCAGGTAAAACCCGAACGAAATCACCGTCGGAACCAGAAGAAGCAGCAGGATGCAAAACACACCGAAGACGTTTGGATGAGAGACTCCCCACGCTCGATACGCGAAAACCAGCGATACGAGCAGGCTGATGAACGTAATGACGCCTAGAAGCCCCCCAGACGGCACGAAGATCTCGGCAACCAGAATGGCCAGCCCGACGAAAAGCAGCAGGATGGCGAAAATTGCGTTCGAGTCCATAGATCAGCCGGGCCTCGGAAAAAGAGCAGTCGCATTCACGATTTAACCCGTCGCATCCGAAGAGCGAAGCTTGGATGCCTCGGGCGGTCTCAGTCGTTCGGTGTCGCTGAATTCGCTTCACGCAGGAGGGGGCGAATTGGGAACGGCATCTCCACCCGCTGATCAAGTGTAGCTATCGGAAGATTCAGGGCAACTCTTTCACGCTGCCGGATCGAGGTCAATGACGTACACCAAAGCAATACAAATGCGTTCCCGTCCTCAAATAGATCCGGCCATCAACGAGTGCGGGGGTCGCATAAATATCCTCTTTGAAGTCGGCTGTATGCAACACTTGTAAGTCGGCTTGGGCTGACACGACTGTAACACGCCCTTGTTCGTCGGCGAGATAGATCTTGGAGTCTCCCGCGACGGGCGACGCATAGTAATTGCCGCTGGCCTCGAGCCTGAGCGGCTTCATCGGCTTGCCCGTCTCGGCGTTGAGGCACTGCAAAATCCCACCGTCTTTGACGCTGAAGACCGTGTTGTTCACAAACAGTGGCGATGCACAGAAGGGAACGAGTTTCGGGTGTCGCCAGCGGACATGTGTCAGAGTCGCTTCTCCGACAGCACCGGGGCGAATACTGAGTAGCAAGTTTCGTCCCTGATCAAACAATCCGCGAAACAGTTCATACTCCGCTCGCGTCAAATGCCCGTTCTTGTTGCGGTCAGCCTGGGAAAACCGCTGATAGACAGGTCCTTCTTTAAGTTCGGATTCCTCGAGCTCGCCATTCTTGTCAGCGTCTTTCAGCGCCAAAACGTCATCAAATGGCTCAATTCGAATCGGCTCAGCCTCATCGCCACCCGCCGCCCATCCCGCCAAATATAGGTTTCCATCAGGGCCGACGGTCGGTGAACTGACCACGGTTCGCGAGATGCCGCGCACCGTCCAAGCTTCCTGGCCGGTCTCCAAATCATATCCAACAACGCGCAGGGTCGCGGCAACAACAACCTGCAATTGGCCGTCATTGTTCCACAGGATCGGCGTGCATGAATTCCGCAAGAACTCGGATCGATCCGTCTTCCAAAGAATGTCGCCGCTGCGTTTGTCCAGGCACATCAGGAACGAGTCTAAATCATGATCCTGACAGAGAATCAATCGATTGCCCACGAGAATCGGTGAACTCGCGGCGCCAAAATCGTTGAGAAACGGCCCCATGGGCCGGCTCCAAAGCAACTTACCGCTGTGATCGTGCGCGTAGAGGCCGCTGGAGCCAAAAAAGCTGATCACGCATTCCTGATCTGCACAGGGAGTGCTTTGAGCGTGGCTGCCAATTCGATGGATCGTTTCAAGTCGTTCATAGCTGGCCTCTGATTCCCACTGAATCGTTCCCGTTTCACGATCCAGAGATATCGTGAGCAGTTTCTTATCGCGAACAGCCGTCAGAAAGATGCGATCACCGACGACAATGGGTGAAGAATGACCGGGAGGCAAGGAGGTCTTCCAGAGTTGGTTCTGCCCCGGACCCACTTCCGTTGGCAGTGATTGATTCGACGGATCAACGGCCGAACCGTGCGGTCCGCGAAATTGTGGCCAATCCGCTGCTGGCGCTAAAGACACGAGCGCGCCCAGCCAAACAATGCTCACGGCCAGCATCAACCCAATCAGTCGGCTCATTCCGGTATCCAAAAATCAGGGCGTACAAAATCTATATGAATTGGTTTATCTTATCGAAGTCCAACTCAAATCAGACTTCGTTTGAGTACGATTAACAAGTGTGTCCTCGAATTCGGGTACCTGCGGACAAACTTACAATTTTCAGTGACTCACGAGCCCTGTTTGGACAAAACCAGACGGAATTGAGGATTTTGGTGGCCAGTTTCGACTGTAAATTCAGAATTCTGTTAATACTTTGAGCGAAATCTGTTCCGCCGAGGCGTTGCAGGTCACTTATTGCTTCGCTACACTCTTCGGTCCTCGCGCCAGCCGCCGTCGTGGACGAAGTTCCGGTGTGACACGGGTGACGAGCCGTAAGTCGTTATCTTGAAAGTACATGTTGCCATGTCGAAGGAAGCAAAACTGGTCGTCAAGCTGCGTGCAGAAAATGGATCTGCCGCGTGTCGACGTCTGCGCTGGAGTGGTCAGGTTCCAGGCAATATCTACGGACACAACGCTCCGCCGACCGCTGTCGTGATTGCCGCGGACGCTTTGATGCCCGTCCTGCAGTCCGGTGCGAAGGTCGTGGATGTCGAGCTTGACGGAAAGGTCGACAAGGCCGTTGTTCGCGAAATCCAGTGGGATACGTTCGGTCGAATGATCCAGCACTTCGACCTGCTACGTGTTGATCCGAACGAACGCGTGAACATCGTCGTACCGTTGGAACTCAAGGGCACTGCCCCGGGTGTTCTGTTGGGTGGTGTGCTGGAACAGACAATGCACTCGATCACGATCGACTGCTTGGCCTATCAAATTCCCGACACGATTCAAGTTCGAATCGGCAGCCTGGAACTCGGCAAGGCGATTCACGTTTCCGACCTGGTGTTGCCAGAAGGTTCGCACGCACACGCGGCCGCCGACGCCATTGTCGTGCACGTCGTTCAAGCGAAGGTTCAGGAAGAAGTCGCCTCCGCCTCGCCCGTCGAACCCGAAGTTGTTGGCAAGAAGCCGGGTGCTGACGCCGCCGATGCGAAAGATGACAAGAAGGATGCAAAGAAGAAGTAATGGCCTCGTCAGTGCGAGATTGAGATCTGTACTTTCTCGCATTGATTTTGTCGCGGAAGGGCTCAGGACGCAGCCATGAAATTGGTCGTGGGACTGGGGAATCCGGGAGCGACATACGAGGGAACGCGGCATAACGTCGGTTTCGACGTGTTGTCAGAGTTGGCGCTGCGTTGGCATGCGAGTCGGCCAAAAGTCCGATTCGAGGCCAACTTAAGCGAGGTGAATTACAACGGCGAGAAAGTTTTACTCGCGGCGCCGCAGACATTTATGAATATCAGCGGTCGCTCGGTTCAGCAAATCGTCAAGTTTTTTCAGATCTCGCTCGGCGATGTGATGGTGGTATGTGATGACCTGAATCTGAAAGTTGGCCAACTGCGCCTTCGGGGCTCAGGATCGGCTGGCGGTCAGAAAGGTCTGTTGAGTATTCTACAAGTCTGTGGTTCCGATGCGGTTCCCAGGCTGCGGATTGGCATCGGTCGGCCGCCCGACAGCGTCGATGCCGCGAACTTTGTCTTGTCGAAGTTTCGGAAGGATGAGCATCCGAAAATCGATCAGGCGATTCGAGGTGCGGCGTCGGGGATAGAGTTGTGGATCAAGGATGGGATTTCGGCGGCGATGAATGTCGTGAATGTTGCTCTTCCTGAGGGGGGCGACGAAGCGCCGGGAAAAAGTCCGTAAGCGAATACAAATCGTCATAGAGCGGGGGTAGACTTCCGCTCACAGGCCAGTTATCACAGCAAAAAGCAGTAATCGACTGAGGAACTTGGGGAGAGCATTTTGACCGAATACATGTACGAGGGAATGTTTCTGATCGACAGCAATCGCTACGCGTCCGATCCCGATGGAACGCAGCAAGCCGTTCTGGGGATGCTGGAACGCGTCGGGGCCAGCGTTGTCGCCTCGCGACCATGGCAGGAAGGCAAGCTGTGCTACCCCATCGAAGGTCACCGCAAGGGGTTGTACTACCTTGCCTGCTTCAAGATGGACGGCAGCAGCATGAACGAGTTGACTCGTCTCAGCAAGCTGAACGAAGTCGTCTTGCGTCAGTTGGTTCTGCGACATCCGAAAGTCATCTTCGACGCCATGGTGGATGCCCTGACATCACACGACGGCGCGATTCACAGTCCAGAGCAGAAGGCCGATCGAGAAGCACGCGGCGAGCGAGCTCCGGGTGAAGAAGTCGTCGAAGAGACGCGATAGTTATCGAGCATGACTCGAGGAGTCGAAGCATGGCAAGCTTCAATAAAGTCATTCTAGTTGGCAATTTGACGCGTGACCCCCAAGTGAAATACACGACGGGGGGCACAGCCGTCACCGAACTCGGTTTGGCTGTCAATCGCCGCTGGCAAGACAAGCAGTCCAACCAATGGAAAGACGAAACGACATTCGTTGACGTCACACTTTGGGGCCGTACTGCGGAAATTGCTGGAGAATACTTGGCGAAGGGCCGGTCAGTCCTGATCGAAGGACGTCTGCAACTTGATACGTGGGATGACCGCGAGTCAGGGCAGAAGCGCAGCAAGCTGAGAGTGGTCGGCGAAAACATGACGATGCTCGGCGGAAAAGGTGATGGTCCGTCGGGTGGTGGGGGTGGAGGTGCTGCTGGGGGCGGTCGCCCGATGAGCTCCAATGCTCCTCGAGGTGGTTCGTCTGGTGGAGATTCATTCCCGTCCGACTCGCATAGTGATTCCTCCGGGTTTGATGACAGCTCAGGCGGCAGTGACGATGTACCTTTCTAGCCCTGTTTGTAGTGCGCGGTCACCGCGCGGTGCGTGTTTGACAAGGTCCAGATAGGGTGTTTGAAGGTAAGTCGAAACAGTATTTTTCTCCAAGCCGATCACCGGGATCGCCCTTGGATACGATAAATCCAGTCAATAACCAGTCAGTTGGCGCAACGGAATTCAATCAAATGGCTCGTAGTTCACATACCGCTTCTGGACGTCCCCGAGTTTCGCGACAGGTCGAGTTGTTGCTTGCTGCAGACGTCGAACACCTTGGCAATACCGGCGACATCGTTCGCGTGAAGCCTGGATATGCCCGGAATTACTTGATGCCAAACGGGCTGGCGACCGTTGCCACCGAACTGAACAAGCGAATGGTCAAGCGACATCAAGAGAACCTGGTCGCACTGCAAAAGCAGAAGATGGCCGAGCTTCAAAAGCGGTCGGATGCGATCAGCAAGTACAGCGTGACGCTCGAAGCAAACGCGAACGAAGAAGGTCACCTCTACGGTTCGATCCTCGGCCCCGATATCAGCAAGGCCCTCAAGTCCGCAGGCTACATGGTTGACGCCGACCACGTCAAACTCGATGGCCCAATCAAGGAATTGGGGATGTACACTGTGAGGATTCAACTTCACTCGGACGTCAAAACGGAAATCAAGGTTTGGGTCGTTCCCGCTGCCAAAAAGTAAAAGTTTGGCGGTTTGAACCAATGTCGGCATGAACGACGCGCCCGGTCTGGGCGCGTCGTTTGTCTTTGATGCTTAGCAAATCAGCGTGGACAATCCCGGCCTGTGGGTATGATGGGATCGTTCAATCGCACGTCTTTACGGCAGGGAATTTATTCATGGCGGAATCGTTCTCTCCTTCCTCAATGCGACTTCCTCCTCAGAATCTGGCCGCAGAACAAAGCGTGCTTGGATGTATGCTGCTTGAGAACACGGCGCTTGACGACGTTGCGGATGTGTTGCATGCCGATCAGTTCTACAGCGACATTCACCAACTGTTGTATTCCACAATTGTTCGAATGCGTGAAGACGGCAAGCCCGTCGATATCGTGACGCTTGCGGATGAACTGAGCGAGCGAAACCAACTGTCAGAAGTCGGTGGCGTGGCGTATCTGAGCGAAATTCTCGAAGCGGTTCCGCACTCCGCTCACGTCAAGTTCTATGCCGAGATCGTCCGCGACAAGTGGATTCAACGTCGCCTGACGATCGTTTGCACGGACGTACTTCGCGATTGTTATGACGGCAGCGACGATACAGCGGAAATGCTGAAGCGCGCCGAGCAGGGCATCTTCGGAATCTTTGAAAGCCAGGAGACGAGCTCCAAGATCAGCATGGATGACATCATGCATGAGACGCTCGATCGAATTAACACTCGTCTGGGGCGTGAAGGAAATATCAGCGGCCTGTCGACCGGCTTCAACGATTTGGACAAGCAGACGAACGGTTTTCAGCCTGCAGAATTGGTGATCGTGGCCGCGCGTCCTTCGATGGGTAAAACGGCGTTCGTGTGTAACATTGCCGAGTGGGTGGCCGGGGCCGGTGAGACCGCAACGATCATCTTCAGTCTGGAACAATCCAAGCTGGAACTTGCCGAACGTTTTTTGTGTATTCGGGCAAAGCTGGACGGCCATCGACTGCGCAAGGGATTGCTTGAGCCGGATGAACGGCACGCGCTGCTCGAGGCATCGTCGGAACTCAGCCGACTGCAATTGTTCATCGATGACAGTCCCGGCCGAACCGTCGCACAGATTAGCGCCATCTGCCGACGTTTGAAACGACGCAACAATTTGGGCTTGGTCATCATCGACTATTTGCAATTGATCGAACCGGAAGATAAGCGAATCAACCGCGAACAACAGATCGCCCAGATCACACGACGACTGAAGGGAATCGCGAAGGAAAACGGACTGCCGCTGATTGCACTTTCGCAGCTCAACCGAGGTGTGGAATTGCGTGAAGACAAGCGGCCAAAGCTGGCTGACTTGCGCGAGAGTGGTGCCATCGAACAGGACGCTGACATCATCATGTTTCTCCATCGCCCCGACGCCTACAACCCTGAAGATCGCCCCGGATTGGCTGAAATCGTCGTTGCCAAACATCGTTCCGGACCGACGGGTATTGTCAATTTGCAATGGAAACGTGAGTCGATGCGGTTTGACAACTATGAAGGTGGCTTCGATCACGCTGCGGCGGATCAGTTCTGAGTACCTCACGTCTCGCGATGGATCGTCCCATCGATCCATCGCCCTTGCGGCCCGTTCACATCCGCCCCCGATTGAGTTCACAAACAACTCAGGGCAGAGTGGTGTGTCACTAGCCTCGGCGAATCGCTTCCATGGGTGACATTTTCAGAGCCCAAATCGCAGGGTAGACCCCTCCAAGCATCCCCAAAAGGGTGCTGAAAATCAGGCTGAACAGGAGCAGGCCGGAACTGGCAACCAGATGCAACTTGGTGGGGAAAATGGCATTCACGATCTGAACGGCTACCCAGCCAACTCCACATCCGAGAATGCCGCCGCCCAATCCGAGCAGCGCACTCTCCCACGTGATCAGCCGCATCACGTCCCAGGCGGACCATCCGTTCGCCTTTAATACGCCGAACTCGATCAGCCGTTCCGCGACGCTCATCAGCATGGTATTGAGAATGCTCAGCAACGCGATGATCACGCCGATACCGGTCATGAGATAGAGAAACACATCCAGATCGGAACTGAGTTCTGCGATCTTATCGCCCCAGTCCTGGGCGGATCGAACTTCGATTGCCTCTTCGATCTGTGGTTCTGACGCTCCCCCTGCGGACGACTGCGGGAGAGGTGATGAGTCCGTTGTACTGGCGGATGAGGGCTTGGGTTCCGTGGTCAAAAGCTTGGCAGCGGAGTTCAGCATTTGAAGCGCCGCCATCTCGGGGAAGGCCTTGGCGGTGTTGTTCCGCCAGTCATCCGCACGTCGTCCACGGAAGTGCTTCCGAATTTCTTCCATCAGTTCCGATTTGGGAATCGTGTCATCGGGTTCGACATAGACGGACGATATGAGGCCATCGTCGAACTTGCTGATCCGCCGTACTCCCGCGGCATCCAGCACGATGGCCACATCGAGCAGCAGAGACCCACAGTGATAAATTCCGACAATCGTCAGGTCGAATCCATCAATTCGAAGTCGGTCTCCCACTTGCTTATGGAACGCCTGGGCAATCGTCCGGCTGACAACGCAGTTCATGGTGCCGACATCGTCAACCGACAAAAATCGGCCGGAAATGATGTCGTCCCGATAGACGGCCTGCTTGAGATTCACGGTCCGTTCGATATCGGTCCCGAAAAGGAATCGCGGTGGACTGAAGGTTGGCTTTCCTTCGACCAGTTGGGCTCGAGCCCACACTTCTGGACGGGCGGTTCGGACTCCAGGCAGGCGAGCAATCTCGTCCGACCAACTCATCGGCATGCGAGAAAATAGCGGGATTGGGGCTCCGGGTTGCATCGCGGCCAGCCCGGGGATGCGTCCAAATGTACTTCCGACCGTGTCATCAATGCCCGTGGCGATCGAAAACAATCCAACCATGCCGGCAATGGCCACGGTCAATCCAAGGAGCGCCAGGATCGACCGAACGGGGCGGCTCATCAGGTTTCGAAACGCGAACCGAAGCATCGCAGCGCACTCTTTCCACAACGGATGTTCGTCATTCTGGACCGATCAATGCTCAGACGATGTCGCGGCCGAGCCCTCGATCCAGAATACTTTAGGGGTCCTTGTTGATCGGAATTGTGTGAAAATTCGAGCGGCGCTGTTCGACGTGGATTCGGTGTTCGTTTGTCTTGAGGAACATCCCGCACCGGATCAGACGCGCTGGAGAACAAAAATGATGTCTTCAGTTTCGTCCGTCACATCGATCGGTGAATCGACGTCATAACGGAAATCGTACATCTCCAGCAGCCGCAAGCGGGGTTCCGTCTCCAGCAGTCGGAACATCTGTTCGCGTTTGTAAGTTCGGAACATCGTTTCATCGGTGATTCGAAACTGCTTCGTCGGAGTATAGACGTCGTACGTGACGCCGATTCGTTCCTGTCGCTTTTTCAAGTCTGTGTCGATCGTCCAGAGATTGGAAATGACCGACAGATTGCCTCGGGTCGACGACCACGTTTCATGCGTGCATTGCGCCGGAGATTTCGGTGTGAGATGCAGTCCCAAAAAGTACAGTCCCCCTTGATTGAGTGCATCGGCAACACAGCGGAAATGCGCTTCCGCCGTTTTTTCGCTGGGCAGATGACGGAATGTGTTGATCATATTGTAGGCCGCGTCCACCTTCTTTTTCAGGTGGAAATCTGCCATGTCACCGACAAATGTCGACTGCGGCAACCCGGCCCGCTTCAGTCGAGCGTTGCAGTATTCGATCGCCTTCTCATTGAGATCGTTGCCCGAGATTTCGTACCCCGCCTTGGCGAACTGAATGACCAATCGACCGGTCCCACACGCGGGTTCGAACAGCCGTCGTACAGGACGACGCGAATATTTCTCAAAGCAGGCCTTCAGAAATTTAAATTCTGCCGCCCAATCCGAACCGAAAATCAGATCGTAGTACTTGGGGTAGTCGTAAAGATGGCCTGCGATCGTTTCCATAACGTTTGCTTCGACTCGAATCGTGCGACGTGTTGAGATTGATTCGCGATGTGACAATCGGATCGCGATGCGTGAGGGAGCGGAGTGTAACGAAACGCAAGGAACGAATTAAGGGAATGGCCAGGGCGATTGAGGAATTGGTTTCAATCACCCTGGCCAAAGCCGTCCCGAAACAGCTATGTGAGGACTTCTACCCGTTGACCCGCAAAGTCCCCACACGCGACTCATCCAACGGCATCGCAAATCAAGGAAATGGGACCTGGTCCGGGCTTCCCAAGTATTTGACCAGATCGCGGACATCCTGAATCGACAGCCGGTTCAATAGCCCCTCCGGCATCATCGAGACAGGTTGCTGTTGCCGTGTTTCGATATCCTGAGTCGCGACAACAACACGGTCGGTGGCAGTTTGGAGTGTCACCGTGCTGGTGTTTTCCGCCTTGACGATTCCGTTGACCACGCGTCCATCCTTCAATTCCACAATCGTCACGCGATAGGCATGTCCCACGAGTGCACTCGGGTCCATGACGTTGATCAAGACATAATCCAGATCGGTGCGCTGAGCCCCCGTCAAATCGGGGCCGACCTGACGTCCTTCGCCGAACAGTGTGTGGCAGGATGCACAATTCTTCTGGAAGATCGCTCGGCCGCGGCTCGGATGCGCCGATTCGGCTTTGCCTTCGAGAATCAGTTGTTTCATCGCCGCAATCTGAGCCGCGCGCTCGGCCGACGATGGCGTCGCACCAAACAGCTTTTTGACAAGTGCGTTCAGCTTCGGCTCTTTGAACCGCTGCAATTGGCGAATGTCGAACTCGGACAAGTCATTCTTGTTGAGTTTTTCGGCTTCGACCGCGGTCACCAGCGACAGAGCCGTTTTCTCACGAGCGGCCAGAGTACTGATTGCATCCAGCTTTTCCACATCCGTCAGCGACGCGTAAAGCTGCAGGAGTTTGTCTCCCACTTGGGGTCGATCGAATCCGGCCAGTCCGCGAATGGCCGTTGCACGCAATGCTGGTTCGTTCAAACAGTCCAGCAACAGGTCCGCCACTTCCGGTCGTCGTGTCGTCACCAGATCTGCGAGGGCTCGTTCACGTTCTTGGGTGTCGAGCTTGCTGTTCTTGGCGATCTCTTTGACCGCGGCGAAGGCCTCATCACTCCCTTGAACCAATGAGATCCTCTGGCTGAGTTCGCGGATCGTGGCGTCTCCGTTCATCATCAGACGTGTTGCGACCGATTTCCAACCCGCGTCAGGCATCACGTCGCGTCGACCTTCGACGCCCGCGTGCAATCCGGTCAGAACATCGCGCACCGTGGGCACATCGTCGTGACGCTCTTCAAGCCATCGTAACAACGGCGCGAAGCGAGGCGTCTTGCCTGTGGCAAGATGTCGTGCGATGAATTGCCGCAGTTTGGGCAGCTTCGTTTCGAGCGCCAGGGAAAGTACGTCCATGTCATCTGCGGCAATCAGTGGTTCGATCCCGTACCAGAGCATCAACGTATGATTGTTGTCGGCAGCATCTTCAAGATGGCTGACCAGAGCTCGTGCAATCGGGGCTCGATCTGCAAGCGAAAGCCGCTGCAATCCTGAAGCGAGCTGAAGTCGAACATAGGACGATGGATCAGATCCCGCCAGTTTGACGAGTTGATTGAGCGTCGCCGAGGTGGGAGTCGTCTCGAGTTGCAGACGCACCATCCAGCCGCGCACAGTGTCGTCTTTCGGCCAGGCCGCTTCCGGCGTCTTGGGCAGAACCAATGGCAACTTTCCGATCGCATGCAGCGTCCAAAGGAGTTGCAGGGCGGCAGGGGTGTTGCCGCTGGCGGCGTCGTTCTGTTTTGAGAACTGAGCGGCCAGAGTCTGGTCGACACCGCTTCCGAGTTTTCCCTTCACGGCACGTTCCTGCAAGATCCGACGTGCGATGCCGGCAATCACTTGATCGTTGCCGGTCAGTCTATGAATCAAATCGGCGTCGCTGAACTTGGCATAGTCAACGCTTTTTTGTGGTGTGGTTCCGTACTTCACTTTGTAGATTCGACCATTGCTGCGATGCGTCGTGGCATCGTCGTAATTGTGGCATTCGCCCGTGTCCGACCAGTCGGTGAAATAGACGGCTCCGTCCGGCCCCTGCTTCACGCAGATGCCACGAAACCACGAGTCACCCGACAAGGCAAAGTCAGGCATGTGCTTGGCAACATAGCCTGAGCCGCTGCGTTCCAACTTGTCACAATTCAAGCGCTGGCCATGAATATTCAGCGTCATCAGCGTGTTGCGGTACTTCGCAGGAAATTGGTCACCCAGATAAACCATCGCGCCCGAGTGCGCATGTCCGCCACCGGCTTCGCCATGTTTACCGGTCGCATCACGTGACCCTTCCCAGGTTCCACCCGCCCAGTGAATGTGATCGGCGCAGGTCTGCATCAGTTCAAACGTATGCGAATTGAAGTCTTGACCAAACATTCGCTTGAAACGAGCACCGGGGACGACGTGAAAGGCATGTTCGATGACGCAGTTCGTCAGGAACGCTTCGCCCCTTTCGTCGAAGGCCACTCCCCACGGATTCGTAGTTCCATGGGCAACGACTTCGAACTCGTGCTTGACCGGATGATATCGCCAAATCCCGCAGTTCATCGGCACGCGCTGCGCATCAGGCGTTCCCGGCTTTCCGATTCTTGAGTTTGACAGGATTCCGTTGCAGCCATACAGCCAGCCATCCGGTCCCCAGATCAGACTGTTTGCGACATTGTGCCGAGCGTTGACGTCGAATCCGTCCAGCAGCACCTGTGCGGGACCATCGGGTACGTCATCGCCATTCGCATCTGGAATGAACAGGAGATTGGGAATCGACGTGACGAAGATTCCGCCGAAGCCATACTCCACCGAACTGAAATTCACACCCTTGTCGAGAAACACTTTTCGCGAATCGAATTTCCCGTCGCCGTCGGTGTCTTCCAGAATCAGAATGCGATCAGGTCCCTCGGTTGCGCCGACAGGCTGCCACTTCGGATACGAGCGACATTCGACCACCCACATGCGGCCTCGATCATCGAATGTGATCGACATGGGTTGCACGACGTCAGGTTCACCGGCAAACAACGACGCTTTGAAACCTTGTGGCACACGAATACTGTCGGCGGCTTCTTGCGGGGGAAGTGGTGCATCTGCGGAATGTGCGACACCGTGGGTGAACAGCAATCCAGCAATGAAGTATGAAACGCATCGAGACATCAATTGCATCTTTCCTTGAATGTTCATGAATCTTTTCGCTCGAGCAACCTTGATCCGAAGCGGACTGCGGAAACGGAGGCAGTCGGTGTTCCCATGGGGCATGACACATCGGCAGCCGAACATCCGTTCTGCGTGCCACATCGTAGCCGTGTCCGACCAAAAAAATGAGCATGACGCCCCAGTCTCGTCAGTTTTTATCGAGGATCTTGGGCTTACGTGGTGGATCCCGGATTCGACTCAATGTGGCTCGACACGAGACCCAATTGGCCGAACCACTTGCCTGATCCCCACTCTCGATGAACCGACACGCGAGCCAGCAGAATCGCCGGGGCAGACGATGCGAATCCGTCCGCGGATCAAAATCCGCATACATCTTCCCAATTTACCAGAGGTCGAGCGGCCACAAAAAAATTGCTCACCTTGATCATGATGAGCAATCTGTTCTCGAAGCCCTTATTTAGCTGAAGGTTAAGTGTTTTCAACCACGGAGCAACATGTTGAACACCTTGAACATGTTGATCATCTTCCCCTCTCGGTGCCAGCCGAACCAGGGAACTGCGCTTCCTATCAACGTGAATAGGAGCTGTTCGCGAAGCATGTTCCCCAAGGACGATCGACGTCATTTTCATGTTGTGCGTGATGAGACCTACCATTCGAACGCTCCGCAATCATTCAATGCCCGAAGTGAGGGGGACAGGCACACTTTCCCGGTTCAATTGGAATTCACAGTGCATCGACTAGGGCAAGCCTTTCCTTTACCGCGGGAAATGAGCCAGTCCCCGGCCTGTGATCGATTACGAACACTCGTTTAGCCGGTATCGTCCTCGCCGTTTTCAATTCAACGAAGGGATCGCCCTGGTTCAAGAAGTCGCCCGCGAGCCCCCCCTCCTTTGAATACTTCCCTATCATAAGAGCTGGGCCAGCCACGTCAGCACCAATATGATTCAATCTTCCAATCGTTTGGAAGATGCATTGTCGAGATAACCGTTCACAGCCCAAAGAGGGGGAGACAGGCACATTTTCCCGGCTCGACTGGAATCCACAGTCCATCGACTAGGATAGTCCATCCCTTTACCGCAGGAAAATAAGCCAGCCTCCGGCCTGTGAACGGTTGCGTTGTCGAGATGCCCCCATTGTCGCAATGCCGCATTTGGTCGATACGGGACAGGATCGCGTCAACGAGGGACGAGGGGTGATCCTGTTGCGTGTCACGTAGACCCTTTCGTTACGTCAACAGCTCGGACGAGGTGACGTCGGATGTCGCGGCCGACTGAATTAACCAGGCATCAAAACCACAAGCGCGGCACAAGGCTTTTAGAATGCCAGCTCGTCGATCGATGTGGCTGACGTGAATCACACGGCCATCGCCGCTATCGAGTTGAATGTGCCATTCGCCGTTGCTGAATTGCGAAGTGATCTCGCCGCCGACGATCTCAGTTCCAATCGCGATTTGTGCATGCTCTACCATTTATCCTCCACGGTAACATTGCGTTGACGAGATGGCTGTTCGACCGGTGAAGGATGCCATTGATGGGATGCAACTGATCGATGGCGAGTGGTGATGGTTCAAATGAACATCCATAACTCGATACGTCAGACAATGTGCAGCCACTTCACTTCGCGAACAGCGCCAGGGCCAGGGGGCGGCCGAATCCAATTACGAGAGGCGATGTTTTTTGAGCCAGCGGTAGAGGGTCGCCTTACTGATCCCTAGTCGCTGTGCGGCGGCCGACACATTGCCGCCCGTCTGTTGTAAAATCGAATGGACCAGATGGTACGTCCACCGGTCGATCTCTTTGATTCCTTCATCCGTGGCCGAGGACTCAGTAGTCCTGGTCCCGATCTGGGATACGAGTTTTGGGGACAAGTCCTGAATTCCAATCAGATCGTGCTCCGCGAGCACGACGAGACTTTCGATCGCCGACTTGAGCTGCCGGACGTTGCCGGGCCATTCTGCGGCACGAAACCGTTCGCGTACCGCATCGGTGATCACACAGTGCCGTCCATACCTGCTGTTGAAGTCGTGCAGGAACAGATTGATCAAAGGATCGATGTCGCAGGTACGGTCTCGTAACGCCGGAATCTCGATCTGGATCACGTTCAAGCGATAGAACAAGTCCTCGCGAAATCGCTTGTTTTGAATGGCCCGTCCCAGATCACCATTCGTGGCGGCGACGACTCGGACATCGGAGGTTGTTACGGTGTGAGCCCCAACCGGCTGTATTTCACCGCTCTGTAAGAACCGGAGCAGCTTGGCTTGCAGGCACAAATCCGCCTCGGCAATTTCATCCAGAAATAAGGTTCCTCCGTTGGCGCTGCGACAATACCCGAGCGAGGCATGGGACGCCCCGGTGAATGCCCCTTTCTGGTGACCGAACAGGATCGTCTCGGCCAGTTCCGTCGGGACCGCAGCCAGGTTCAATCGAATAAACGGCATGTGTGATCGGTCGCTCTGTTCGTGAATCGCCTGTGCGACAAGTTCCTTACCTGTTCCACTTTCACCAATGACGAACGTCGTTGCATCGGTCCGAGCCGCGCGCGTCACGACGCGGGCGACGGATCGAAGACCCGGCAATGCAAGTAGCAGTTCGAATGCGACCAGTTTCCGTGGCGAAGCGTCGGTGGAGGTCCTGTCGCAGAATGAAGCGGTAGCGTCCATGAGTTTTTCTTACGTTCGCTGAAAACTTTTCGGCCCCACTTTGGTCTATTACGTTGTCTAGCACATGAATTGAGCTGTTCCAGTCATTTTTGCGGAAAATCGCAGACACATTCAGCACATCGTTTGGTGCCATCAAAGCCACGATGCGAGCAACTCATTTGATACATGGAACTTCGGAGACATCGTCGGCATTGAATAACAGAATCTTCGTCGGTTTCATGGAGTAGGGAGACACGGAAAAACGACCTCAGCATTTGGCGTCATGACCCTGATGCCATCTAGGGAAAAACGCCTAGGAATTACCCTTCTGTACGTTTGCCACGATAGTTGCTTGTGTCTCTGGTGGTGGCTAAAAAAACACCACCTCCGCACCTTCGCGCGCCTCGGATTAACGCGCACTGTGAGGGCGATCCATCTGCCCAATTCCCCACGTTCCCGCATCCCTCGTTACCAAGCTCCCGCTTGGTAACGCTTCATGTGCTCACGTTTCACGTCGGCCAGGAAAATGGTCTGGGCCCGTCGCACACACTTCCGATGAAAGTCAACGCTCCCAAGCGAGAGCAGCGAGAGCTTGGCACTCGCCGTCCGCCGTGAATGAGTTTTGGGTTGGGCTTTCGGCACCATTGAAGAGAGGGACGCGGCGAGCCGAGAAGCGTTAACTCTCGGCTCATTCGCTTTGAAATGACAGACACGGATCAATTTCCAACGCCCGGAGATCCGAAAGCGCTTCGCTGCTCGCCTGAATTCATGACAGGACAATCAATTCGGGATCTTCAGGCCGGAAACGAAAAAATCGTTCACGGCGTTGCAGCGAAGGACAACCGAAATCAATCCCGTCGAGGGGATGTCGTACGGTCGCCCGGCCCGTGTTGCTGCGGACCGCCACCGTCTGTTTCTTCGGGGAAATTCCGCGTACCATCCCAAAACCATCTGCGTCCCCAAGCTCTCGACCCCGTCTTTATGATCAATTCCACACCCCACATGACTCGCACCATCTGGTTTCCAGTCGCCCTGCTGATGTCGGCCATGATTTCGCTTCAAGCGGGTGCCGCCATTGCCAAACAACTCCTACCGTCGCTGGGAGCAGCGGGCACTGCCACGCTCAGGCTCTGCTTCGCGAGCCTCATTCTCTGCCTCGTTTGCCGTCCGTGGCGAGAACGATTATCCAGACGTTCGCTCACCGTGATCGGCTTATACGGTCTAACCCTGGGAAGCATGAACCTCTTCTTCTGTTCGGCCCTTCTCTCTCTCCCGCTTGGCATCGCAGTCGCCCTTGAATTCATGGGACCGTTGGCCGTGGCCGTCTGTTCATCGCGCCGAAAGCTCGATTTCCTCTGGATCACGTTGGCCATTGCAGGGGTGATCATCCTGCTTCCCAAGGCCGATACCGGTACCGCGTTACCGTGGCAGGGGATTTTGTATGCCTTGTGTGCCGCGGCATGCTGGGCGTTGTACATTGTGATCGGTCAGAAAGCCGGAGCCACAGCGGGTAGCGGCACTGTCGCGTCAATCGGCATGCTGGCCGCGGCTCTGGCCATTACACCACTCGGCGTCATGACGACCGGATCCACATTGATGAACACGCAGTACTGGCCGACCGCGCTGGCGGTTGCGGTCCTCTCGAGCGCGGTTCCCTATTCCCTGGAAATGATCGCGCTCAAAGCCATGCCTGTGCGAACATTCGGAATCTTGATGAGCATGGAGCCCGCCGTCGCGTCTCTGTCAGGAATGATTCTTCTCCACGAATATTTAAACGGCACTCAATGGTTGGCTGTGACCTGCGTCATGCTCGCCTCATTCGGTGCCGTCGCATTTTCCAACCCCAGCAAGGCGATTCCTGAGGCCGGAGTGTGACGCCGCTCCGTGCCCGTGCACCGTTCAAAGAGAAGGTGGACAGGCACATTTCCCGGTTCATTAAAAATTCCCAGAATACACCGACGAGACCAACCCCTTCCTTTGCCGCGAGAAATTGAGCCAATCCCCGGCCTGTACATGGATGATCATGCTGTCTGGATCGATGGTGATTGCCGACGACAATCTCGATGGGTCAACTACGATTGGGAAGATTGAACTGCTGGGCGGAATCATCGTCAAAGTTGATCTGGGAAGAGCATTGGGCGCGGTGCATTATTGTAGCCCGTACGATCTCAGTCCTGCCCACTTGCACAACGCGGTGGAGGGAACACGCCCCAGGGTGCGATCACTTTGATCGATCCCCGAGAACCGGCGATCGGAACAACTTGTCCTGCAAGGGCGAAGGAGCGGTCCAAATCGGGCAATCGATCGCGTCCTGCTGGCCTTGCAAGGCGGCGAATAGACTGGAGTTCAGCAGCCTAGCCCAAAGGAGGCCGCAAGGGCTCCGACGGGCTGGGTTAAATATCCCCAAATTTCGTGAAGCTCGTGGAGCATGTCAAAAGGAAAACTTCGAATTGGGCGAAGAGAGAACCGCATCATGTCGTGCAGTTTAGTTGGCAATCCGGATACAGAGCTTTCTCTGTCAGCGAATCCATGCTCGAAGATGTGATTCTGTACATCGAACAACAAGAACAACGGCACGCACGAAGTTCAATTCAAGACGAATTTCGAGAACTTTGCCGAAGGCATCATATTGAGATCGATGAACAAGATGTCTGGGATTGAATTGTCGGCCTTACAGGCCTTCTTGATGCCTGGGGCGATCACCCAGCCCGTCGGAGCCCTTACGGTCTCCTTTGGGCTGGGCTGGTAGAATGCTTGGGCCGTTGGCCCGCAGGAAATGTCACGGCTGGCCCCGTTTGAACATTTCACGATCCGTTGTCGATTTCATTGCCGCATATCGATCTTTGAGGAATGTGCCAGATCTCATCTGCCTTGATCACGATCTGTTCACCGATTCACCAGATGATTCAGACCCTGGGGACGGAAGAGACGCAGCAAACTTTCTGATCACGCAAATCGCGATTGCTCCAGTTCTGATACATTCTTCAAATAGTATCGCTGCGGATTCGATGCTGTACTCGATGCGTGACGCCGGATGGACTGTCACACGCATTGCGCCGATTGGTGACGACTGGATTGAGGCCGACTGGTATCCTGTAGCGTCCGAACTGGCGATGTACCCGAACAAACCAATTCAAGAGTAAGACCGCAGCCGCAAACAACTGCGCAACGGGGAATCTTGATGCCGTCTCCCGTCGAAGTCAAATCCGCCTGCTATTCGTGGAACTGCTCCACCATTCGCCTCACCCATTGAAGTTTCTGAGACTGCAATGACGGCAATGGATGAAGATATTTGTTTGAGGTTCCGTCTTTCAGCAGGCCCTTGATCATCTTGTGTTTGACGAGCCTCGATTGGCAACGCTCGATCAGCGGATCCAGTTCGGCGCTCACGCCCCAGGCAACGATTACGGGGACGGACCTGTCGGTGGTCAGCTTCAATCCGAGTTCATTCTTACGCTGGTTCGAAAACACGGAATGTGACTCGAACAAGGCGTCAGCCTCCAGTGCCTTGTACCGCTTAAAGAACTCGCCGCTTTTCGAACAGCGAAGATCCGACAGATTCAGAACTCTGACATGCCGCCAGGCACAGTGGTGCATCAACCGCATCACCTGATACTGCGTCGTATCGGGTTTTGTCGGAACCAGCGAAATGGGCAACTCATGAAGCTCGTCAGGAACGATTCGATTGTTGACATCAACCAAGGGTTGAGACGAACCGGGGTTCATCATCACGAACACCACATCTGGCTTTCGCTTTGAAACCGCGGACAGTTCGTCAGGTGTCAGAGTCTGATCGATAATTTCCAGCACGCTTCGGCATTCCACGACCTCGTTTCGCGAAAGCTCCACCGAGTAGAAGTGGCCGAACACGTCGAATCGGGATTTTAACGCCGCCGCGGGAATAAAGTCGAAACTGGCCCTGTTGAGGCGTTTTTCCATTTGTTGTTTTTTCAAACTGAAGGATTGATAGACGATTTAAAGTAAGGCGGACAGGCACCTTAGTCATCGGGATTTCTTGGCGTTTTTCATCCGGGCGGAGCCAGTCGCCATGGCTTCAATAGACTGTTGAGGCTGTCAATTAAGAGGCGTTACCAAGCGGGGGCTTGGTAACGAGGAAAAACGAAACGAACGAGGAAATGTGAAGAACGGGGAGAAATCAGGGAAATGGGGAACTCGAGTTTGGGAACGGCGACCATCAGGCGCGGCTGGGGAACAGGATTTCTGCGACTTTGTGCCAGTTGCGATAATCGGGGATGATCAGGTCCGCGCCGGCTCGAATCAGACGGGCTCGCTTCCAGTCTTCGACCTGGCCACTGCGGTGCGTTTCATCTGTCGCGCAGCCGATCGCGATTCCGCCGACTTCCTTGACGTTCTCGATTTCGACGAATCCGTCACCCACCCCTAACAGTTCCACACCTTCCGCGTTCGCCTCGACCAGCGTCCGGCGCATGACGGCCAGTTTCGAAAACGCACGCCAATCTTCTTCGGGACCAAATATGCGACCTTCGAAGAAGTGGGCAATCCCCAGCAGTTCGGATTCGCGCTGAATGATTTTTTTCGGGGTGCCGCTGGCCATCGTCAATTGCACACCGCGGGCCTGGAGATCAGACAGTAACTCAATCGCCCCTGGGACCAGCAGGTCGTCGGCCTTCAGCTCTCCCGATTTCAATTGTTCGATCCGATGGTCAGCTTTCGCACCCAGCAACTTCAGGAATTGCAGGGTGTAGTGGTCGGCCGATTCGGGGTGACCGCCGCGTTCGCGGGCGCGGGCCACGAAGTATTCCATCTGAAAGACGGTCGCGCCGCCGTTCATATCCAACACGAAATTCGTGACATACTCGACAAGATCTTCGTCGGACTCGGTTGATCCAGGCAACGGTCGCAAGACGTCCACCATCATTCCAACCATGATTTCCACCCAACCCGATCGGATCAGGCTGAGCGTTCCATCGAAGTCGATGACGGCAAGGCGAGGGGGGCGGTCCGAAAGCAGCGGTCGGATGATTTCCGGCATGGGACGGGAATCCAAGTCAAGGCGGGATAAGGGCAGGTCGTCAGGCTTATTGCCTGTTGAGGTCAGGAGGCCAATGCCCCCTGGTACGCAGGCGGTCGTGCGTCAGCGAGAGGGACAGCCCAATTTCATCGGCAGAAAGTGGGCGACATTACTGGAGGTACGAGGAACTAAGTCACCCATTGCCGATGATGATGGGACTATCCCATTCTGTGAACCGTTGTCGTCAGAGTGTTGAAAAAGGGGGACAGGCACCTGCGGAGCCAGTCCCCCTTTTTCAACCGATGGGCAAGGTGTATCGGATCGGACGTCACCGCGTCAAAGTTTGTTCGGGGATCTGGGTGAATTCTGTGCGTATCCGAAGGATTTCACGCTTTTTTCACAATGCCGACTTGCCCATTTGATCCCTCTGTCAATTCTGTTCTCGGTCCAGTACGGTTGCTTTCAAGCCAAGCGCGGTGGTATCTCAGTCTTCCCACCACAGTGAAGCGCCGGACCGGCAGGTGCCACATGGGGATTTACACCTTTGACCAGGATTCATCCAAGATGAAACGCCTCGTTCCACTCGCCATTGTTCTCGCGGTTTTGACATGCGGGAATTTGCGAGCCCAGATTGATGAGTCGCCACTGAAGCTCGAGCCAGTTGTTGCCTTTCCGAACCTGAAGTGGACTGGTTGGCAGCCAGAGTCCGACGACGGCAAGGCCGCACCATTGCGCCCGATTCTGGTGACCAACGCCGGCGACGGTTCCAAACGAATCTTCGTCCCACAGCAACAAGGGATTATTCACTCGTTCAAGGAAGACTCGAAGGAATCCACCGTCTTCCTGGATATGTCGAAGAAGGTCGTTTACATCGACAAAGAGAACGAAGAAGGCTTCTTGGGAATGGCGTTCCATCCCAAGTTCAAAACGAACGGCGAGTTCTTCGTCTTTTACACCACGCAGGAAAAGCCGCACACGACGGTGGTTTCACGCTTCAAGGTCTCGAAAGACGACCCGAACAAGGCTGATCCGAATAGCGAAGAACAACTGATTGTCGAAACCCACCCCTACTGGAATCACAAGGGGGGAACGATCTGTTTCGGGCCAGACGGATTCCTGTACATCGCGTTAGGCGACGGCGGGGCCGGCAACGATCCTCACGGCAATGGACAGAACCTGCAAACACTGCTCGGTAAGATCCTGCGAATTGACGTCGATAAGAAAGACCCCGGTCTGAACTACAGCATTCCGAAAGACAATCCTTTCGTGAATCGCTTCGCGGGCAAGCTGCCAATCGCCAAGCCCGAGATTTACGCCTACGGGTTGCGAAACGTCTGGCGCATGTCGTTTGATTCACAGACGGGTGTGCTTTGGGCGGCAGATGTCGGCCAGAACTTGTGGGAAGAAATCAACCTGATTCAAAAGGGCGGAAACTACGGCTGGAACCTGCGGGAAGCGAAGCACGAATTCGCCCCGAATAGCACCAGTGCCGCATCGCCGGGATTGATCGAACCGATCTGGGAATACAACCACGACATCGGCAAGTCGATCACAGGCGGAAATGTTTATCGCGGGAAAAAGTTCCCCGAACTGGTCGGCCACTACATCTATGCCGACTACGTATCCGGTCGCATCTGGGCGTTGAAATACGACGAAGCGAAGAAAGCCGTTGTCGCGAACCGTACAATCCCGTACACCGGTGCGGCACTGCCCATCATGAGCTTCGGCGAAGATGAAGCGGGTGAAATCTACTTCACGATCGTCAGCCAGACCGGCAAGGGTGTCTACACGTTCCAAAAGACAAAGTGATTTTTCACGTTGTGCAATTTGCGACCGTGACCAGATCGAGACTTGGATGCGAGCGACCAGACATCGTTTGCTGAATCAGGAGCGAATCGCGTGAATGACACGAACTCCGGAGATTCTCCTCCTCCAGACGGTGATCTGGCGGCGGTGGAACGACTGGGTGCTGCCTACAATCAGATCGTGGATCAACTCGGTCGCGTCATCGTCGGCCAGCGGAAAGTCGTCGAGGAGATGCTGGTCGCCATGTTGGCCGGCGGCCATGCGCTCCTGGTCGGGGTTCCCGGCCTGGCGAAAACGTTGATGGTGCGGACACTTTCGGAAACTTTGAACCTTTCGTTCAACCGAATCCAGTTCACCCCCGACCTGATGCCGGCGGATATCACTGGCACCGAGGTCATGCAAGAGGACAAGTCCACCGGTCAGCGGGAGTTCAAATTCATCCCGGGACCGGTGTTCGCCAATGTTCTGCTTGCCGACGAAATTAATCGTACGCCCCCCAAGACTCAGGCTGCGCTTCTGGAAGCGATGCAGGAACACCAGGTGACCACGGGCGGGAAACGCCACAAATTGCCAGAGCCGTTTTTCGTGCTCGCCACGCAGAATCCGATCGAACAGGAAGGGACGTATCCCTTGCCCGAAGCGCAGCTCGATCGGTTCATGTTCGAGATCCGCGTCGAATATCCATCGGAAGAAGAAGAATTTGAGATCATTCGCCGGACGACGCTCAACGATCCAGTTGCGATTGAAAAGGTGCTTAGCTACGAAGAATGGCGGAATCTTCAGGCGCTCGTGAGACGGGTTCCGGTTGCGGATTCGGTCATCCGCTATGCCATGCAGTTGGCCCGACTGACTCGTCAGAATGACCAGTCGCCTGACTTCGTCAAGCAGTACGTCAGTTGGGGAGCAGGCCCGCGAGCGGGACAGTATTTGACGCTCGGGGCCAAAGCACGAGCCATTTTGCATGGACGTCCGTACGTCAGCATTGAAGACGTTCAGGCCGTCGCTTCGCCCGTGCTTCGACATCGCATCCTGACGAATTTCAATGCCGAGGCCGAAGGGATCAAGCCTGACGACATCGTGAAAAAGCTGGTGGATCTGATCCCTGCGGACGGAAAAATCAACCCGCTGCTTCCCAAGGTGTTTAAGACTGCTTGATTGTGGGCGAAGGCGGCGAGGACGACCAGAAATTCGGCAAGAAAAAGAGAACGGTCGAGTCTCCGCATCACGCAAATTCAGGGCATCATGCAAATACAGGGGTGAAGAGGCGTTACCAAGCGGGAGCTTGGTAACGAGGAATTCCTGGAGCCACTCAGGCGAGAGCTTGGGCACGGCAGAAACCGAGGCGTTACAAGGCAGCAGCCTGGTAGTGAGAAAACTCGCGGAAAAAACAGTCGAACCTGCCGAGTCCCGTAGAATTGCCTGATCGCGTGCCTCGGCAATCCAAAGTCACTAGACTATCGGTCTCTTGCCATGCGGGTCTCATCCCGGCGGCAAGAACCACATTTCACAGAGACCTGACAACTCGCACCCGATTAGAGATCGAGATCGAATCAAGATGGCAGACTTGCAGACCCAACTACTTGTTCTTGGAGGTGGCCCCGGTGGATATCCAGCGGCGTTTGAAGCCGCCGACCACGGGATGAAGGTGACACTCGTCGACGAAGGTGCGCGTCCTGGTGGTGTGTGCTTGAACCGCGGCTGTATTCCTTCGAAGGCGCTGCTGCACGTCGCCAAGATGATTAACGAAACGCACGAATCGGCCGAGATTGGTGTGACCTTCACACCACCGAAAATCGACCTCGCCAAATTGCGCGAATGGAAGAATACGGCGGTCGTCGGGAAGCTCTCGGGCGGCGTGGCCGAACTGTGCCGCTTGCGCGGCGTGAACTTGATCAGCGCCCGGGGAACATTCCTGGACGCGAACACGATCGAGCTGAAGCATCCCGATGGAAAAACCGACAAGCTGACGTTTGAGAAGGCGATCATCGCGACGGGATCATCGCCCGCGATGCCACCGGCGTTTCAGATTGGCGATCCACGGGTGATGGATTCGACAGGGGCACTGGAACTGGCCGACATTCCGCCGACGCTGCTGGTTGTCGGTGGTGGTTACATCGGACTGGAGATGGGTTCGTTCTATGCCGCGCTCGGTTCCAAAGTGACCGTTGTGGAATTGACGAAAGAACTGTTGCCAGGTGCCGATCGCGATTTGGTTCGTCCATTGCAGAAGCGTTTGGAAAAGCAGTTTGCGGCCATTCATCTCAACACCAAGGTCGATGGCCTGAAGGCGGCTAAAAATGGAATCACCGCCAAGCTGACGGGTGAAGGAGTTGCCCCCGAACAAACATTTAGTCGCGTCTTGATCGCCATCGGCCGTCGGCCGAACAGCAAGGGATTCGGCCTGGAAGCAACCGGCGTTGCCGTGGACGAAAAAGGCTTCATCAAGGTCGACCGTCAACGACATACGAATGTTGCAAACCTGTATGCGATCGGCGACGTGGCGGGCGAGCCAATGCTGGCTCACAAAGCCACGCGTGAGGCAAAGGTTGCAGTCGAAGCGATGCTGGGCGGTCCGGCCGAATTCGACAACATTGCCATTCCTGCGGTTGTCTTCACCGATCCTGAAGTCGCCTGGTGCGGGTTGACCGAACCCGAAGCGATCGCCAAGAACCGCGAAGTGAAGGTGGTGAAATTCTCGTGGGCCGCGTCAGGACGAGCGATTACGCTCGCTCGGAATGAAGGACTCACCAAGCTGATCGTTGACCCCAAGACAGAGCGAATTCTGGGAGTCGGAATCGTGGGTGTCGGCGCCGGTGAAATGATCGCCGAAGCGACCTTGGCGGTCGAAACGGCGGCGGTCGCACGCGATCTAGCCGAGACGATTCACGCCCATCCCACACTGAGCGAAACGATTATGGAAGCCGCCGAGAGTGTCTACGGACAGGCAACTCACTCTTATCGTCCCAAGCGATAGTTTGAAATTCGTTTGATGCTGATCGCGGGGGGTAGACCTCGCGATCAGCCGATGACGAACGATTCCAGGACGCGTGCAAAGGCGCCATAGATTCCTGCGTCGAACAGCACCATCCGCACCAGTTTCGGCCTGACAAGCGTCGTGAACGATTTGCGAATTTCATCGAGCGAGTTTTCGGCCGCAAGATCGACGGGAAATCGATAGACGCCGGTGCTGATCGCGGGGAACGCGATGCTATCGCATTCGTGTTTTTCTGCCAGTTCCAAACAGCGACGGAAGCACGACCGTAGCAATTCGGTCTCACGTTGTTGTCCGCCTCGCCAGACGGGGCCGACGGCATGGAAAATGAACTTCGCGCGAAGTTCCCCCGCCGACGAGACCACGGCGTCGCCCGCGGGGCAGCCGAGCGGATAGCGAATGCGGGTTTCTTCCATCACGCTCGGCCCTGCAATGCGATGAATGGCTCCGTCGACGCCTCCCCCACCGGCCAGGTCCGTATTTGCCGCGTTGACGATCGCATCGACAATTTGGCGAGTGATATCGTCCTGGACCAACTCCAGACGGCTGGCTCCGAATTGAACTTTCATGGCGGTGGTCTCCGTTCCACACATCGAGGTCCCTGGATCGTCTCGATCCTCAATCGGACGTCACGAGATCAGTGCCGGGCCTGAATTTCGATTGATCAGAAACGTGGCGACATCCGCCAGGAACGGCTGAATGATCGCGACTGCGGCGGTCGGCAATTGAGCCTCGTCCAGGGCCTGATTCATGAGCTGGACCCAGCGATCGCGTGCGGCCTGATTCACGATAAATGGCGCGTGACGCATGCGTAGCTTGGGGTGACCACGCTCGTTCAGATAGCGATCCGGGCCACCGAACCGAAAGATCAAAAAGCTGCAGAGGCGATCTTCCGCCCCGGCCAAATCATGCGCGGGGTACATGGCACTCAGAATATCGTCCGCTGGAACACGACGATAAAAGGCACCGACCAACCGGCGAAACCCCTCATCACCAATCAGACCATGGACGCTCGAAATTACAGTTTCATCAGGCGTGGACAATTCAGATCTCTCACGTGTGGAACAATGTCTCGTTGGGGGTATTTTGTGTGCTCGATGCCCGCAAGGGAAGGGCGCGTTCCCTGACGATTCATTTCCCCGGCTCGATTCCGAACTGCTTCTGGTATTCGGCCTTAAACGGGTTGATCTCTGGACCGACAGCTTTTTCATTGACGAGTTGTGATTGTACCGATTCCCACCATTGATCATATTCCTGATCAAGTTGAGCGACCTGCTGCGGGTGCGTTGCCGCAACATCGGTCTGCTCGCCGGGATCGCTGATCAAATCGAACAACTGCCAGCGATCCTGGGTTTGGTCTCCCGCGCGCACCATGTGCCAGCGCGGTGTCCTCACGCTGCAATTGCGAAACTTGAACTCGTTCGGATCGGCCCCCTTTGGCCAGCGTCCCACATGCGTGAACAAGGTTCGATCGGGCCAGTCGCTATTCAGTTGTTGCAACAAGGGCATCAGGCTGCGTCCTTCCACTTGAGTCGCAAGGTGTCCGTCGAGTTTGATCTCGGCAATTTCCGCAATCGTTGGAAAGACGTCGAGATGCGCACAGGGCGAACGGACATCGACCGGCTTCAGAGTTCCGGGCCAGCGCCAGAATGAGGCGGCTCGGGTCCCCCCAAGCCAGGGCGTTCCTTTTTGGCCCCGCATGCCTGCGTTGTGAATCGCAACTCCCACGGTTCCCCCGTTGTCGTTCATGAAGACAACCAGGGTCTCACGTTCGATCCCCCAATCCGTCAGTTTGGCCAGCAGACGTCCGACGTTGTCATCGATGTTGGAGATCATTCCGAAGAACTTGGCCACATTGGAATCGGCAACCTTGCCCCGATATCGCTGTTCATCTTCGGGCCGGACCTGCAGGGGACCGTGTGGGGCATTGGTCGCGATGTAACAAAAGAACGGCTGCCGCCCTTTGACCGTATTGATCCAGGTCATTGCTTGCCCGAAGAAGACATCTGTGCAATAGCCTTGTGTTTTCTCAAACATGCCATTGTGCATGATGGCTGGATCGAAGTACGTATTTCCCGGTGCATCGCCGCAACTACCTGGATAGGTCTGCCCAATTCCACCGCCGCCGTGAATAAACGTTTCATCAAATCCTCGCTGGCCGGGACGGTAGGCGGGTTCGTCCCCCAGATGCCACTTTCCAAAGATGCCTGTCGTGTACCCGACAGTCTTCAACACCTGGGGCAGTGTCGTCGCCGTCAGCGTGAGCCGTTCGCGTTCGAGGATGGTGTGCGTAACGCCATTTCGAAATTCGTGCCGGCCGGTCATGATTGCGGATCGAGTCGGCGCGCAGGTCGGGCTGACATGAAAATCCAGAAATCGGACGCCCTCGTCATGAAGACGATCGAGATGCGGTGTCTTGAGAACCGGATTTCCATGACACGAAAAGTCTCCGTAACCTTGATCATCGGTAATGATGACAATGATGTTGGGCGGCGCAGCATGGAGACGCGGCAGCCGCCCGCCCCAGGTGAAAAGCAGCAGGCAGATTGAAGCGGCCAACACATTGAAGCAAGTTCGTTTCGATCCATTCATGTCGTTGTCGCTCCGATTGACGCGCACATTCATCTTTGTTTCCATTCATGTTCACGATCGTACTTTGCGGTGCGGTTCGATCCAACAACAGAGCAAGCATCGGTCGAGAGAAACGGGTTTGACTCAACCGACTTGAACCGGGGCGGCCGATTGACCGATTTGACGTCGAATCCGTCTGAAATCATGGTTGCAGCGGAGTCGATTCCGGGCTACATCGCGTATAATTGCGTTGCTTTGCCTAGAATGGACTCGCGTGACCAACTCGTTGCGCACGAAGGAAGCGACTTTCGGAGCGCCAATGAACGAACACGCATTTGACGAATCGGTCGGCGAGCGATCGTCACTCGAAATTATGACATCACGCGAACGCCCAAGGGGCCCCCGTACTGCCTGGATCGCGTGGCTGGTGATCATTTCGACAATCGCCTTTCTCATCTTGCCTCGCAATTCATCGCGGCATGAGGAGACGGATGACGCGTCACTGGTGATGCAAGAGTTGCAGGCGAAATACCTGCTGGGCGCCCGGAGCCTGGGGCTCATTCCGATCGAGAGTCTTCGTGATCAGGTGGTCGCCGCCTTCAGTAGCGGCACGTTGCGGCAGCAGTTGATCGGACCGGTCTTGATCGGGGAAGTGACAGGAGCGAAAGAAGGTCTCAAGGCACTGGATGAACTTCGCGACCGTGATGCCACAATGATCGAACGGGCGAGCGAATCGGATCAGCAATTGATTCGATTGCTTGAGAAGTTGCTTGTGGCTCGATCAGAAAATGAAGACCTGAAAGTCGATTGGCCTGAAGACGAGCGGCGCGAGATCGAGACGGTACTGCCGGAGAGACTGGGATGGTCAGGTCAACTCGCCCTGTTGCCGCCGGAATCGCCTGATGTGGAAGGTCGAACGCAATTACTCGGTCAAGCGCGACGCACCTTCGTAGCGCTGTTGTGTGTCTTCGGGACAGGCATCGCGGCGGTCGTCATCGGATCGGTCTTGCTGCTGACCTGGTGGGGCTTTGTCCTCGCGGGGCGATTATCTCGAGGCATTGGAAGCCTTCGCGGCGAGCAGGCGATCTACGCCGAGACATTTGCAGTTTGGTTAGTGATGTATGTCGCACTATCATTCGCGATTTCGAATCTGCATTTGGAAAACCTGGGAATGACCACAATCCTCATTCCGATGATTGGTGGACTGGGTGCATTGGCCTGGCCGGTGATGCGGGGCACCCGTTGGAGAGATGTGCGAACCGATCTCGGTTTGTACTGGGATACTCCTGCCTGGACGCCGCCCTTGGTCGGAGTGGGTAGTTACCTTGCCGCACTGCCGCTGCTAGGGTGCGCGATGGTGATGACACTGGTCCTAATGAAAGTCTCGAACCAGTTCGCGCCCCCGGGCGATTCGGCCGCGACGCCCATTCATCCCATCGTCGAGCCGATTTTGCGTGGCAATTGGACCATGCGAATGCAACTCATGTTCGTGGCAGTCTTCGCAGCCGTCCCTGAAGAAATCATGTTTCGCGGTGTGCTGTACCGGCATTTGCGCGATAGCGGATCACGACCAGGCTCATCGCGCCGAATGATCTTCGCGATGCTGTTCAGTAGCTTCATCTTCGCCGCCATTCATCCGCAAGGACTGTTTGGCATCCCCATCCTGATGACGATCGCGATGGTGCTCGCTACGGTTCGCGAATGGCGCGGATCACTCGTCCCATGCATGATTACGCACGGGATGGTGAACGCGGTTACCACCCTGGTGTTATTCCTGATGGCCGACTGATCAGGCAATTATTCGTCCGCGCCGCCCATCGCATTCGGCTTACTCAGAAAGCGACCACCGCTCATGAACATGCCATTTTCGCAGGGCATACACCATTCCACGGCAACGCGGTAACAGTACTCGCGCGATTCGCTGGCCATCTTGACAGTCACTTCGCCCAGCGAAATTGAACCGCGATGAAGAAGGCCGATTCCAAATCGGCTGATCTCGCGCGTCATTGCGGGCACGGTGTTGCCCCGTGCCGTCGTGATCTCGGCCGGAACGGTCAGTTCAATTCGTTCTTGAGTTCGCAGATTTTGCACGTCGAGTCGCTCGATGCTCTCGAGGACGGCGCGCAGATCTTTGACACTAGGTCGGCTCCAGGGGTCCGGGGCGTTCATGAAACTCTCGCGATCTGTCTGAGGGACTAGCAGTTCAACCGGTACGATCCAGTTTAGTACATGATTTCAGAAAAGATCGGGTGGACATTCCGACAGTCGCCACAATCGGGTCGATACAATCGATACGCTCGGCAAACTCGCGTTCACAAATGCAAATGGGGCCGTTCGGCACGACCCCATTCACAAAAACAAGCACTGCGCTGGTCGGTCGTCGAAGTTACTTGTCGTCGAGCAACTCGACGGCGACGAACTTCTTACCTTCGAGCATTTCGAGGCTGGCGCCGCCGCCGGTGCTCACGTGCGTCACCTTGTCAGCCAAACCGAATTCCTGAATCGCGGCCGCGCTGTCGCCACCGCCAATGATGCTGGTCGCTCCGCTGGCGACGATTGCGTCGGCGATCGCGCGTGTGCCCGCGTCGAAAGGCGGCATTTCGAAGACGCCCATCGGTCCGTTCCAAACGACCGTCTTCGACGACTTGATCACTTCGCTGTATTTAGCGATGGTCGCGGGACCGATATCGAATCCTTCCCAGCCGCCTTCATCGGGAATCTTTCCTGCGGGCACGATCTGCTTGTTGCAGGTCGATTTGAAGTCGTCGCCACAATGCGTGTCGAGCGGCAGCAACAGCTTGTCTCCACCTGTGGCGATCAACTCTTTCGCCAGCTCGACTTTGTCCTTTTCTACGCGGCTGCGACCGACAGAGCCCCCTTTCGCCAGCGAGAACGTGTAAGCCATGGCGCCGCCGATGAGAACCTTGTCGCAGATCGACAGCAGGTTCTGAATGACGTTGATTTTGTCCGAGACTTTGGCGCCGCCAACGATCGCCACAAACGGACGAACGGGGTCGGCGATGGCGTCCGACAAGAAGGCAATTTCCTTCTCGACAAGAAATCCGCACACTTTGGGCTTACCGGCCATCGCGTTGGGGACAGCGACCATGGACCCTTCCGTTCGATGGCAGGTACCGAACGCGTCGTTGCAGTAGACATCGCCCATCGCGGCCAAGACGGCGGCGTATTCTGGATCGCCCTTTTTTTCGCCCTTGTTGAACCGTACGTTTTCGAGCAGCAGGACTTCGTTGTTTTTCAACGTTTTTGATTTCGCCTTGGCATCATCTCCGACGGTATCTGAGGCAAAGTGAACGGGGCAGCCGAGTAGTTCTTGCAATCGCTGAGCGACGGGTTTCAAGCTGTACTTTGCGTCTTCTGCCGGATCTTTTCCTTCCGGCCGTCCCAGGTGGCTCATCAGAATCACCCGACCGCCACGCTTCAGCACCGATTGGATCGATGGAAGGGCTTCGGTGATGCGTCGATCGTCGGTGATATGAAGTTGGTCGTCGAGGGGAACATTGAAGTCACACCGCATCAACACCGCTTTGTGAGAAACATCGACGTCCGCAATAGTCTTTTTCGCCATGATCGGGTTTGCTTTGTCCTGAGAAACTCTCGCCGAGTCGGCACTTCATCCACACGACGAAGTTGCCTCTCTCCGAAATGTGACGTCATGGTAGATTCCGACGCGAACGAAACCAAGCGACCGGAGACGAGCACCGACAACAGAGGCATAAGATCACGTCAAAACATAATTTAGAGCCACTCTCGCGAAAGGATTGCATCACAATCGGTTGCAATCTCGACAATGAGTAGAAGCCTGACGGGGCGGCTATGATCCGCGCGACGACGGCCTATTGCTGGCGGGTCGTTCGGTTAGTTTTTTTCGATGTTGACTGGTACCGATAATAGACTTCCAGGCACATCGTACTGAGGGCCGTCGAATACAATCGGCCACCGATTCCCGCCCACTTACCACGCGGATCCCAACTACCGGCCAATTGGCCTTCTTGTCGCTGCATCGAAACCAGCAAGTCTCGGAGCGATTCGTTCCATTCTTTCCACGATTCATCGTCGGAATTGTGCATCGCAAGCGTGCCGTAGTACCAGTAATACTCATCATAGTCTCGCAGGCGAGGCAAGTTGTCTCGCAGAAACTTCACGGCCTCAAGGCTGGTCGCGTCATCACCACGAAGACTGAACATCTGCCGGCAAAAAAGGGCCTCGGCGGTCATGGCCGGTGTCGGACGATCGTCGATTTTGTATCCCGCCAATCCCCCATGCGTTCCGGCATGCTTCAATCGGGCACGCGAATCCAGAAACGAGACCATTCCTTTGCGTGTCTTTTCGGGGACGGGTATGCCCGCGTTCACAGCACTTTTGAGTGCCATCAGTTGCCATCCAAACATACTCATGTCGCTTTTTCCCCCCTTTCCATAACGCCATCCGCCATCGTCGTTCTGCATGGCAGAGATCATGTAGACACCACGACGGACAGCATTCTGAAGTTCAGGGAACGTATTCCCGTCTTTTTGCATCGCATAGGCTTCGGCCAGCGCAAATGTCGCGATCGCATGGCAATAGTTCTGGTCGTACTGAGTGGCGTCACCCCCGAGATAGCCGTTTTCCAGTTGCTGGCTGATGAGCCAGTCGATCGCCTGCTTCACTTCGTTCGTATAGCCACCTTTCTCGTGCGTATATCCCGCACCAAGAAAGGAAAGAATCACCAGTCCCGTGACACCCGAATCGGCGTGTTTGCCGCCACCGAGCCGCGGCTGTCCGTGCGGGTCCTTGTCCACCGAACCGCCCCCATGTCGCGACGAGGACCAACGTCCATTCGACTCTTGAACGCTGGAAAGCCATTTCAAGCTCCGTTCAACCGCACGCTCAGACTCTTCCGAACCACCGTATTTCAAGGCACTCGACATTCGCTGTGTCGACGAACGTGCCTCATACGTTTCTGGGGCTCGCACGGGTGCTTTGGAACTGGCTCGCGGCTGTGGACGTTCCAATTTGGGAGCAAAGGACTCGTCCTGCGGTTCGAGAATACTCTTCTCGGTCAGCAATTGGTCTTCGCCCGTCGAGTTGCGCGGGGACGATGGACTGGAATTGGACTGTGGAAGTTGCGCGGAAGGACGGACTGCAATCTCGTCGGGCCCGTCATTGGTGGAGCGCGATCGAGAACGCTGAATTCGATCTGGTCGACGCGGACCGGTGCTAACCGCGGCGTTTGGATTGGAATCTGATCCCACTCCAGCCGTCGCATCCACGACGGGCCCCTGGTTGGGATTAGGGCTGCCGGGACGACGGATTTCCTCGGTACTTGGCGCCCCTTGCGGTTTCGGCAGTGCATCGACGACGATTTCCGACGGCAGCATCATATCGGCACCGTCATCAATCTGTGGCGTCAGCCGCGACGACGCTCCACGTGACAATTTGGGTTGATCGGGAGCGTCAATCATCGCCGCCCGTTGGCCGCCTCCCGGCCGTGCCGGCGTCACTGCCGCCGTCGCTTCGGGACGAGCTTCCGACTGGGGCTGTTCGGCCGCCAACGTATTTTCTGCCGCCGCAGGTTTGGAATGAGTGACTTCGGGGACCTGCAAATCCGGTGACGACTCTTCGACGGGAACGGACGCCATGTCGGGCAGTTCCGGAGGGACTTCGCCCGTCTCCGGTTGTTGATCGACTTGCGGCGAATCGATTTCGGCGTCGATTCCGTCGACATTGAACCGTTCAATATTCCGTGGCGTTCGCGTCAACTTCCGGTCCATCGTCGCCGGGCCGGAATGAAAGATCGGGAGAGGATTCTTGCCTTGAACGGGCGACGAATCCATTTCGTCGACGAGCAGAATCGGAGTTGTGTCCACTTTCACATCGGGGCGGCCAATCGGACGCGGGCGACTCTCAGCCACCGTTGCCCAACCGAAACCCAGACATCCGTGAAGCATCAGTGACAAGATCAGCGATTTCCAGAGAGTCTGTTTGTCACCATAGCGCGCTGTCCACAATGAAATCAGATAGAAGACCGCGAAGATCGAACAGGCAATCAATCCCACATACAAAAGCGTGCCACCCGTCGACAGCTTCGCCGCACTCGACATGACCATCTCGAGTAGTCGAGTTGGCATCAGATCCCTTTCGCATTCGGGGAATACGCCAACGAGACGCTGCGAATTCCGGCCGATTTGCAGGTGGAAAGGACGTCCATCACGTACTGATAGTTGCCGCGCCCGTCACCACGAATGATGACACCCTGTCCAGGAAACGTCTGGCGCGCCGCCTCGAGCATTGTCTTGAGCGAATCGAGAGTATGGCTTTCCGAGCGAACACTGACTTTGCCATCTGCGGTGACATTAACGACGATTTCGTTGGGCTGCCCCGACATCGCGAGGTTGTCGGAGACCGAGGGAACCTGAATCGCGGTTTGACGTTCTTCTTCCGAAAACTTCGTCCCCACCATGAAAAACACGATCAGCAGCATCACAACGTCCAGCATCGACGTCAGATTGATCGAAGGTTCTTCCAGCGGTTCCGTTTTTAAAGGCATCCTGATTTCTCACAAGTGACGTTTTCGGCTGTCAATGCAACCGCGTCACGGACTGGAATTGACGATTCGAGTTGATGTGATCCGGCCATCGCACGCCGGATTTTCGTCAAAGTCGATGGCTGGCCCGGTGATTCAACCCTGAATCCACCGATGAAAACAGAGTTATCATAGCAAATCGGTCAATTCGACAAGAGACCATCATTCACGATTCGGTGAGTGGAAACGATCAGGCAACCCGAACTTCCGGGGGCAGGGTTGCCAAGGTTTTGGGGCGTTGCCGAAACCTCGGGGCGTTCCGAGTTTCGCTCGCCCCGCTCCGGCCACCGAACCCGTGTTTTTGATTCTGACAACGCGTTAGATACGGACCACGTCCTGCATCAGACCTGTGAATGAATTGTCAGCCAGCGTCACTTCTTTCGCTTCGTTGCCGATGCGAATGCCGATTCGCTGGGCCGCCTCGCGTGTTTCGCGGATCACATTCTGACGCAAAGTGATCTGTTCTGTTCCGCCCTGGACGTCGATTGCCACGCCATTCGCACCGCCGCTGTTCTCGATCTGGTTCTGTTCAATCAGATTTCGATGTCCGCAAAACCCGGGGCCCCGCTCGGGTCGGAACAGGATTCCCGTTTCGCCGCTATTTCGTACGACGTTCTTGCGAACGATGTTATCGGTGTCGCGATGGCCAATGGAAATTCCCTGACCTTTGATGTCCAGGATCGTGTTTTCTTCGGCCAGTCCGTATTTCACCCCCCAGCAGAAGAACAGGCCAATCTGGCATTGTTCCAACTTGTTTCGACGCATTAGTGGACGCTGCGAACCCGATCCAGGATGGAGCGCAAGCCCTGCGTGGCCATGGCTGTGACAGTCTTCCACGAGCACGTCGTGACAGATCTGCCAACTGATTCCGTCACCATTGTTATGGCGAGCGGTCACCTTACGAATCTGTACCTGATTCACATCTTGCAGAAAAATACACCCACCATAGTTTCCATCAAGGAGCTCATTGTTGGCTCGATTTCCATCGATCGTCAGGTTTTCGATGACGAGATTGTCGCACTCATCGGCCGTGACCAGTGGGAACACCGTCGAACAACTGGATTCACCGATGGTCCAGTAGTTTTGCCGAAGCGCCTTATTCAGTTTAAATCGATTTCCCGAGCGCGCGACGAGCGTCCGCTTGAGGATTTCCGCACCGCCGGTATGCGGGTTTTTCGTCTTTAAACAAACACTGTCGCCCACCTCAAAACCTTTTGGTTCGACCAGCGTGATTTCCTGGTCGAACCAGTCGGAATCGTTGGCGAGTTTCGTCGTGATCGACGCCGGTTTCGTCAGAATCGTGTCGTCACCAGCGCCAGTCAATCTGACTCCCGAGCGCAGGCGAACAGACCCTCGCAACGAGTAGGTTCCCGGCAATATTTTCACGGTTCCGCCGCCCAGCGACGCCACATAGTCGACCGCCGCCTGCAGAACTTTATGTGAGTTTCCGATGAGATCACCGGCATTCTGACCGACTGTGATGGTCAGACGTTCGTCCCAATCCGGCTGACTGACCGCGTCACCCGACGTTTGGCGAGGACTGCGAACTGGCGGACGACCATCGGCCGAATCCCGAATTTCGCCAGCGGAGCTTGAACGTGTCAGCCAAGAGGAAAGTGCCAAGCCAGCGGACGCACCCAGGAATTGACGCCGCGATCCAAACAACTGTGCCATTGAGTGACTCTCCTACAGGTGATCAGAGAAGTGCGCTTTGGAACCGAGTATACCCCTGCTAAGGAATTCTCGCCAAACAAGTCGATTCGACCGCGACTCTTCTCCGCTGCATCCATTTGTCGTTGAATCGACTTGAAATGGTGGGAGTCGCGATCTGGACTAATCGATCTGCGACCTGATTACCGCCTGAAAAGGGTACGAATTGCCCCAGTCACGCTTTGCCACCACAATTCTGCCCGCCGCAAACGGCTATGGGCTCCAGAATTCCGGCACAATGTCCAGCATCGACAACTGTTGACAGCAACAATTATTGACCGGGACACTCGGGGTTGGGATCGGTTTTGGAGCCGCGGGAACCGGCTTCGCCTTCACCGGAGCAGGCGTGGTCGCGGGTACCGGTGGAATGGCCGCCGGAGCGGGTTCCTTGGCACGTTCCAGGACGGTGATTTTGGTTTCACCACGAGCTTCGATCCGTTCAGCAGCCGCAACCTGCAATTGGTTGACGGCATCACCGACTTCGACGGCCGCGACGCGAAGTACCGATTGATATCGGCCTTGAATGGGAAGATTTCCGGCGTTGATCAGAAAATTCTTGCCATCGCGATGCGAGAGCTGGCTAGGCAGTTCCATTCGCACACGGACGTCGTGCAACGCCGTATCTCCCGTGTTCCGCACGGTGATTTCGAGTTCAACCTCATCACCAACCCGAACGCGTTCCAGATACTGGACATCACAGGCAAGCGAGGGATGCTTTTCCGGAGCGGCTTCGGGCGGAACGGATGTCATGGGTTGATCGGGCTCGGGCGGACGACTGACGGTGGTTGCGGCCGAAACGGCAGCATGCGCTATGATTCGCGTGCGACGTGGTTGATGGCGCGTTTCATTCGCCAGCCATTTCAACACCAGTTCCTGCCGCTCACCCGGTCTCAACCGATGCAATTCGCGATGCAGGAAATCATAGGTCGCGTTCGTGGCTGGATCGGTCAGGGTCGACATTTCAGCGTCGGGGTCGGCTCCAACAATCGTCTGACCACGCGTGACAAAGTCTTCGATCTCGATTCGTGGAATGGAATCCGTTCCGCGGTTCCCGACCCGCAACGAGGAATTCTGCGGTTGCCCTAGTCCAACCATTGTCGGTGCGATCAGTTCCAGTCGAAGAGCCACATCCGCAGCGGAGGGAATCGACTGATCATATTCATCCGAAGTGTGCAATTTGTTTCGGAGGGGATTGTAGAGTCCGATGCCCGCATAAGGCACGACCTCGTCCGATTCTTGACTGGGGCGTTGTTGAGCTCGCTGCCAATCCGACTGACCGTACGAGACGAGTTCGCTTTGAAATCGTGATTCGTCAAACGGCATGACGCTCAGTTCGGACCGGCTCACCAGATGCGAACCCGGCGGAAACAGTCCCGCCGTCGAGATCCAACGATACCGCTGGACGTCGATTGTCAGTTCCGGCGCAAGCAAACGTACGGGCTTGATCGGGGGCGCGACAGGTTCTTCAACGGGAACATCTGGAAGGCTCGGCGGCAGCGGCCGATAATAGGGGCGGCCCAAATGTGCATAGCGATCGCACTCGGCCGAGAATTCCCAGGCGGCGTGGACAAGCAATCGGGGATCTCGGGAACGAATACGTGTCATGGGACGATCAGACAGCTTCGACCCCAGACCCAAGGTTGTCCCTGCCGCCAGGCGAATCTCTTGCTGCGCCTGTTTCGGACGTCCCAGGTCCAATCGCACGTCAAAGTCACGACTTGCGCGATTGCGCTGCGCAACGACGTCTCGAATCGGCCGAGATCGTTGTTCAATGCCGCGTCTTGGGCCGGATTCCTCGGCAAACAGGCGCGTATCCAGTTGAATGTTTTTGGGATGAGGAGCTGGTTGATTCGGAACGAAAAAATGGACGACACGCCAGCGATCCTGGGCCGACCAGTCGTGACTTCGACGCAACTCGTCACGCCCGCTTCGCGCGGCCGTCGAGACCGTCGATTTCTTGAATCCACCGACGTTCGGATCGGTCAGCGACGCGAAGAGAAGGACAGTCAGAGCGATACTGACAGTTCCGACCAGCGTGACAAACAGCCAGGCTGGCGATTGTCGCTGCTGAATCAAGAAACGACGGACGCCACTGTCGATCCATTCAACAGTGCGGAGGAACTCTAGCCCGACGCTTCGGAAAGGTTCGGGCAACGTCCGAAAAATGAGTGACCACGTCCGAAACCGCACGTTGTCGCCTTCCATTGGCTCGCTGTCGGATCAACCAGACATCCGCTCAGCATCGACTCCGTTCGCAACTCTTCCTGACCAAGTCAGGCACCACAATTCTGTGACATGGGACAAATCAACCGACGTCGATGAAGTTCCATACCAACAGCAATTATTCTCGGTGACGTTGAAACAACTATCAGAATCTTGAGGGAAAGAAAAGACCGAATTCGGCACGAATTGCTGATCGCCGCACCTAATGGGCAATCCGTTCCAGCTCCCCTTTGCGGCGTGCATAAGCGCCGAAAGCGAAGAAGGTGCCCGCCATCAAAAGGTAACCAATCGCCATGTCCCACGAGCGGTAAACGCGGGCATCCGCCAAGGTCGGCTGCGAAATACAGAACAGAAAGTCAACGACGTTGCCACTCAACTGATATGCATGGGTCAGCCCAACCGCCGCGCACAAGGCTCCGATCAATGACCAGGTTCCTGCCGCCGTGAACCGACGATCGATCAAGAACGCCGAAATCGCGGCCAGAATCATGCAGGTGAAAATATAGCCCTGCTGCATCGAGATCATGCCATGCAACACGAAGTCACTGACGTTTGCACGCGGATCTTCCACGAAGAGCGTTTGCAGTGTCTTGCCCCCCGACTTGAAAAAGGCCCCTTGCGTCACCGTAAATCCCCAGGCGGCAATGGCCGGAAACAAACCGACCGCCACTGCCGGTGCGTGCTCGCGAGGAACCGCGGAAAATGCCTGCGCCGTAATGATGATCCCAATCCAAAGTACAATTGCGATCCCCGATTCCATCGGAATCACGGCATTGATCAGCTCCACCGTTCCGGTCAAGCAGATCAGGGTGACCACAAGACCGTTGATCGTCGAATACCCGGCCCGCGCCCCCAGCGCCTTCCAGCCGGGATGCCCAATGTAGATGGTCGTCGGAAAGCAGCTTCCGAAAAATGCCGCGGACAAGGTCCCGATGCCATTTGCCGCCAAGGACGAACGCGTGCTGAATTTGTCGCCGCCCGCCTCGGCCGATTCAATGTTTTGCAAGCTACCGATCAGATTGAAGAGGCCCATCGGCACAATCACTGACAAGAAACCGATCCATTTCGAAGGATCGGCCAGCAACCGAATGATGCGACCACCAACGAACTCGGGAACGTAGATGCCCAGTTTCTGAATCGCGGCCTGGATCGCACCGACATTCATTGTGGACTCTTGCAGTTGAGCCGGCGCATCGGGCCAGACGGATGTCAGCCCGGTGATCAGCCACGCGATCGCGGTTCCGAGCAATACGGCGATCATCCCCCCCGGCAGATGCCAGGGAAACGGAATCTGGGCGAAATAGGTAATCAACACAATCGCCAGCGGCATCATGGCAATGATTGGCTTCTGGAAGATCTGCATCGTGAAGCCCATCGAAATGTACCCGATGGCAATTCCCGCGAGCGTCGACAACAGGGCGGCTCGGGGAGTGCGTCGTCGCACCGATTCGGCGATGAACGCGCCAAAGAATTCGGTCAGTCCACTGCCGACGCAAGCAACCAGCCCCATTTCCCACGCCAAAACGGCCGCCTGATCCGCCGTATGCCCTTCACTGAGCGCCCTCGTGAAGACGGGATTCATCACGAAAAAAACGTAAATGAGCAATGACGGCGTATTGATTCCGTAGGGTAACGCCGTGACATCGTCTCGGCCTTCTTTGAGCGCCAATCGGCGGGCCTGCCACGCATAGAACAGGTTGCCGAGCAGAATGCTGACCGCGGCGCCCGGCAGAATATGCTTAAAAAGGAGATAGGCACTTTCACCCGACATGCCACACAAGAACGTGCAGAGTGTCAGGATCAGAAGCAATTGCATCAGGTTGTCAACGAACAGTCCAAAAAAACCGTCCAGGTCACGCCGCACGAACAAGGGATACGATGATGACAATGCTGAATTCCAATGAGCAGAACGTGGGGGAATTGCGTTAGAAACCATACGGGCGCGAGCGTTTTTCTATCATTGACGGTGCAGGAAGGCGACGCAACGCTGCGCCCGCGAAAAACTCGGCTTTCCGACGTTGGCGAAAGGATCGCAAGTGGTCAGTTGCCGCCATGCCGGGGAGTCGATACCCTCCCGTTGCCGTCCCGGAAGTACCGTGTGCCAGGCATCGTTGGGCGATTTGTGTTCGTCATGTCGCCGACGATTCTGACGAAGATGAATTTCAGTATCAGGAGTGTTTTTGAGATGACCGCCACCGCCCCGATTCGAGTTGCCGTCACCGGCGCCGCCGGACAGATTGGATACGCCACGTTGTTTCGTCTGGCTTCGGGCGAGATTTTTGGTGCTCATCGTCCCGTCATTCTGCATCTGATCGAAGTCCCGCCCGTCATGGCGGCTCTCGATGGCATCCAGATGGAACTTGACGACTGCGCATTCCCCACCCTGGCTGGCGTCAAGAAATTTGACAGCGATCATCTGGAAGACGCATTCCGCGACGTGAACTTTGTCATCCTGGTCGGTAGCGTTCCCCGTAAGCAGGGAATGGAGCGCGCCGACTTGATTCGAATCAACGGCCCCATTTTCACGAGCACTGGAAAGGCGATTCAGGCCGCTGCCGCGAAGGACGTTCGCATCGTCGTCGTGGGCAATCCTTGTAACACGAACTGTCTGATCGCCATGTCGCACGCACCAGACGTCCCACGAGATCGCTGGTTCGCCATGACGCGTCTCGACCAGAACCGCGCCGTCGCTCAGTTGGCACAGAAATCCGGACGCCCCACAGCTTCGATTTCCAACGTGGCCATCTGGGGCAATCACTCGGCCACACAGTACCCAGACTTCGTCAACGCGAAGATTGACGGCAAGCCCGCCACCAGCGTGATTACCGATCACGCCTGGTTGAAGGGAGATTTCATCACCACCGTGCAGCAGCGCGGTGCGGCTGTCATCAAAGCCCGTGGCGCATCGAGCGCCGCCAGTGCCGCGAATGCCGCTCTCGATACCGTCAAGAGCGTCATTCGGCCGACCGCTGCCGGCGACTGCTTCAGCGCCGCCGTCTGGTCGGACGGAAACCACTACGGAATCGAAGCGGGCCTGGTCACCGGGTTCCCGTTGACCAGCGATGGAACCAACTGGCGCGTGGCACCTGGATTCCAAGTCGACGACTTCAGCAAATCGCAGATCGACAAGACCATCGCCGAATTGAAGCAAGAACGTGATACCGTCCGCGATCTGCTTCCGTAATTCACGATCCGACGACGCAAGTGGTATCGAAACGCTGCCCTGACAGGTTCGTGAACGTCGCCCGCAGGCTCAATGGCCTGTTCGCAAAGGTTTGCAACGTGTCAATTCAGATTTGAAATGCCACCTGTGGTTGCTGTGGTGTACCGCCTGGCAAGAATTTCGTCGTTGCCTTTTGCAGTTGATCCCCGTGAGCCGGTTGCGAAGAACATGTTCGCACCGGCTCTTTTGGGATCTGCCCCAAAGCAGATTCCTCCAGTGCAGATTTAGATTCAAACCTTAACCGAGCGCCTTTCGGAGTGGCGATGCCGCGTCACATTGTGATCGTAGGCGGTGGGCTGGCGGGATTGGCCGCCGCCGTCGCATTGACGGATCGGGGCTTTCCCTGCACGCTGCTTGAGTCGCGTCCTCGACTTGGCGGACGCGCCAGCTCATTCCACGACCCCACAACCGGAGTCGAGATCGACAACTGTCAGCATGTCACACTTGGCTGCTGTACCAACTTTCGTCATTTTTGCCAGACAACCGGCCTGAGCCAGTACTTTCATCGCGAGCCGACACTCTACTTCATCGGTCCCCAGGGCAAAGTGGATCGATTTTCGGCCAACGCGTTGCCCGCGCCTTTCCATCTAACCGCAGCCTTCGCGCGCTTGTCCTATCTTTCGTGGAAGGACAAGTTTGCCTTGGCGCGTGGATTGAAGGCGCTGGCTAGACCTGTCAGCGACGCAGAAGAAGCCCGTCCGTTCTCGGAATGGCTGCGCCAACATCACCAGACCGATGCCGCGATCGAACGGTTCTGGCTGGTCGTGCTCGTCAGTGCACTCAGCGAATCACTCGACCGAATCTCGGTTCGTCATGCGCGCAAGGTCTTTGTGGACGCCTTTCTTGCGCATCGTGATGGCTGGTACGTCGACATCCCCACGGTTCCGCTCGAGGACTTGTATGGAGGACAACTCGTCGACTGGCTGACCTCACGCGGTACGACGATTCGCCTGCAGTCTGCCGGGGAACGCGTCGAATTAAGTAATCGATCCGTCACCGGGGTTCGGCTGACGTCACAGGAGTTCATCAACGCCGACGAACTTGTCATCGCCCTGCCATTTCACCGAGTAATGTCCGTGCTTCCACCAGAGCTGGCATCCCGACCGGAATTCCGTGGCGTCAATTCCCTACAAGCCGCCCCCATCGCCAGCATCCACCTTTGGTTCGATCGGCCCATTACGGAACTTCGACATGCGGTCCTGGTGGAACGACTGTGTCAGTGGGTGTTCAATCGCACGGCCATTGCGCGAACCCATGACGCGAGCACATCTTCAACGTCGAGTTCCACCGATCCCTTAGAAAATGCCCACTATTATCAGATCGTGATTAGCGCGAGCCGCAATCTGGCGGGGCAGTCCAAAGAACAAATCCAGCAGCAGGTGCTGGATGAGCTGTCGGCGGTGTGGCCGGCCACAAAGGACGCCAAATTGCTTCACGCGAGACAGGTCACAGAGCATCGGGCGGTGTTTTCACCGGTGCCAGAGATCGACAACTTGCGTCCTGTGCAGCAAACGTCGATTGCAAACCTGCAACTCGCTGGCGACTGGACCCACACCGGCTGGCCCGCGACGATGGAAGGCGCCGTCCGCAGTGGCTACCTTGCCGCAGAGAACGTATTGCGACGTTGCGGTCAAACGGATTCGCTCGTGCAACCTGATCTTAAGACCGCCTTGGGGTCTCGACTGTTGTTTGGGCTCTAGCGGCCAGTTGAATCAGGGTGGCGGGTCCGTAGGTGCCCACGCTATCAGGACATCTATTGATCTGTGCGGAGCGAGTCCCCGTGACTTCAACAGGCCGCGAACGCAGCTGCTGGTTGGGCAATACGGACTCCATCACCACAACGGCGCAACCAGTCTGATAACTCTCGAACCACGAAAGTTGGACTTCAACCTGATCATATTCGACGCCAATACTTCTTCTTCACTGGTGAGATAGTTACGCTGTTCGAATGAACGGACCAAATAAATGGTCGAGAGACGGACGACGCGGCTCGATGTTGTCGTCTCGAATTGTGTCGAGGGTTTGGAGATCGTTTGTGAGCATGCCAATTCTGCAATCGTTGTTACTGGCAGATCACATCTATCGTGACCAGGCAACGGGCAAGCACATCATCTGTGGCGTGTTCTCGACCATCTTCTTTACCCCCAACCCCTCCCCCGATCCGCCCCCTGTCGAGCCGAATCAACGACCGATGGCGGGTGATGGAAGTTCCTTGGGCGGACTTGGTCGTGGCTCGGGAAGTTCCTCTCTGGATTCGCCTCAATCCGCACTGCCAAGCAGCGACGATATCGCAACCCGATCCCCCGGGCTCAAGAACCAGCCGCTGCACACTCTGATGCAGGCGGGGTCGCCCTATGCGTACTTCAGTGTCACGGAACTGACCGGGCGCAAGGTCTTCGAAGTTCGGTACGTCGAACTGCGGGGCAATCAAGTCCTTTTCAACGCCGAAGTTCCCATCGAATGTCACGATCCGCTGCAAACCATTGAAGTCGCATTGCCATTGCCTCGGCTGCCACTCGTTGCCTGGGAAGAACGCGTGTACGCTCTCGAAATTGTGTGCGAAGGACAATTGCTGGGAAGTCACCGCGTGCTGGCTCGAATTGCGCCTGCCCCCACCCCGCCAGTGAACTAGACGGCGTTAAGCGTGCCGCAACGTCGTTGAACTCGCTTCATTCGTCGAGCAAGCTCATGGCAAGTTAAACCTGAAACAACCGCGTTGATGAGTTCTGTGCCACTCGCCATAGGAAGTTCGTATGGATCGTCGTGACTGGATGAAATCGGTTGCCGCCGGATCTGCAGCTGCCTTGACCGGTCCCCTGTATGCTGCCGGCGCAGAACAACAGCCGCCTGCAGGGGGACAGCGCGACCGGCAACTGATTGCCCGCGAAAATGCGCAACCTGGCGCGACCGACTGGCAACTGACACGCGTCCGCCTCGATTCCACACATGGTTTTCGGACTCCTTGGATCGAAGGCTATTGTTCGAAGCAAAGTGTCGCCGCGGGCGATTCGATCGACATCATGGTCTCGACCGATCCGCCGCGACCATTCAAGATCGAGATTTTTCGGACCGGCTACTACGGCGGACGCGGCGCGCGCCTGATGACGACGCTGGGTCCATTCGCAGGGATTAAACAGCCAACCCCCACGCCTGGCGAAAAGAACCTTCATGAATGTCATTGGACCCCGGCCACATCCATCACCATTCCGACAGACTGGGTCAGCGGGGTCTACCTGGGACGACTGAGCCTGATCGAAGGCGAGGCGCGCGACGGGTACTGGCAAAGCTACGTCGTCTTCATCGTTCGCGACGACCGGCCCGCCGATATTTTGATTCAATGTTCTGACAACACCTGGCAGGCCTACAATCAATGGCCCAACCACTATTCGGTGTACACGCATCCCAAGGGGAACCAGGGCCCCTGGGCCGACGTCAGCTTTGATCGCCCATACGCCAAGTACCCTCAGATTTATGAGAACCCCCAGTCGCTTGGATCAGGCGAATGGCTGTGCTTCGAATTTCCCATGGCTTACTGGCTGGAACAACAAGGCTATGATGTGACGTATTGCTCCAACAGCGATTTGTTAACACCGGATCGCGGCTTGAAATGCAAGGCGTTTCTGAGTGTCGGTCACGACGAATACTGGGACATTCGACAGTATGAAAGCGTCGTGAAAATGCGCGATGAGGGCGTCAACCTGATGTTCTTCTCGGGCAATGCTGTCTGCTGGGTAACGCCATTGCGTTCAAGTTCTGACGGCCACGCCAATCGGATCATGTTCCGAGGCGGTCCCTACGGCGGGAAATACACGTATGCAGAACTGCGCGAGAAACTAAACGGCCCCTTTCCCCATCGCGGGCCCGACGAGGGCTATCTGATCGGTGCAAGGAATGTCGAACCGGTAAACGGCGGGGGCGACTGGATCTGCACTCAGCCAGATCACTGGATCTTCGCGGGCACCGGAATGAAGCGCGGGGACCGAATCCCGGGACTGGTCGGCTGGGAGTACCACGGCGAGCCGCCAACAGACCTTCCGGGCCTGGAGGTTCTTGGCGAAGGAACAGCACTTGTGGGCGGAACGACTCCTCAGCACTGGACGTCAACAATTTACCCCGGCCCCAAGGGCAACTTTGTCTTCAACGCATCGACGATCTTCTGGTGCCAGGGACTGTCCAGTCCACCGGGACATATGCTCCCTTGGTCGCACTGGAGCCGTCCGCACGGTCCAGACGAGCGAGTGCAGCGAATCACGCACAACCTTATGCGCCGGGCATTGGGCCAGTCATAAATCGACACCGTAGTGCATTTGCTCTTCCTCGTGACCTCATGGCAAATCTCTTCAATTCGAAATGAAGACGCGTTACCACGAAGTCACGAAGGATACAGCAAGACTTCGACGGATCATCGTGTGACGGATCATCGGGGAATGACCAGATGACGAACTGACGCGCGTCTACTTGCCCTGGGTCACACCCAGGCACCAGCGCAGATAGGCTTCAATCCACGGATCAAGATCACCGTCGAGCGTCGCCTGGGGATGCGAGGTTTTGTAGTCCGATCGGTTGTCCTTGCAATACGATTCCGGATGCAGGACATAGCTTCGAATGGTTTCTCCGCCGAATCCAATTCGAGATTTCTGGCCACGGCGAGCAGCGGTTTCTGCTTCGCGCTTGTCCATCTCCATCTGATACAGCTTGGCAACCATCATCTTTCGAGCCAGTGCCCGGTTTTGATGCTGACTGCGTTCGTTCTGGCACTGCACCACGGCATTCGTCGGCAAGTGCGTCAGGCGGATAGCAGAGTCGGTCTTATTGACTTTCTGCCCACCGGCACCGCTCGCTCGACAAATGTCTTCGCGAATCACTTTCGGATCATCCCACTCGATCTCGATCGAAATACTGTCGTCCAGTTCCGGTGTCACATCGACCGCTGCGAACGACGTCTGACGCCGGTGCGCCGAATCGAAGGGGCTCATCCGAATCAGCCGATGGTTGCCTGTTTCACCTTTTAAGAGACCGAAAACATATGGGCCGCGAATGACGAGCGTGGCCGAGTGAATTCCCGCCTCTTCCGCAGGTGACACTTCGAGGATCTCGGCCGCGAAACCGCGTTGCTCGGCCCAACGCTGATACATTCGCATCAGCATTTCGGCAAAGTCCTGTGCATCGGTTCCACCTTCGCCCGATTGAACGGCGACGTACGCAGAACTTGCATCTTCGGGCGCCGACAGCATCGCCTGCAGTTCCACTTCCTGGTACTGCTGTTCCAGTCGCTCGACGGTTTCATTGATCTCGGCGATCGTTTCCGGGCTGTCTTCCGCCTCGGCAAACTCAACGAGCACGCCCAAATCCTGCGAGCCCGAGAACAACTCGTTGATGGGCTTCAGGGCGGCATTCAACGTCTTCAGTTCATTGACTTGCTTCTGAGCTTTTTCCTGATTGTCCCAAAAACCGGCCCCACCCATGGCGTCGTTGATCTCGGCAATCCGGCGATTCTTGGAATCGCAGTCAAAGAGACCCCCGCAGTTGGAGGACTCGTTCGATCAGATTCTGGCAGCGGTCTTTGAGTTCGGTGTCCATGACGACGTTTCAGTCCTTGGTGAGCAGAATTGGCATCGCCGTGCGCCGCCATGGGCAACGTCAAGACGAGTGAATTTCGAATTTCCCAGTATATCGGTTGCACCCCCTGCGGACCACCCGTCCGCGAGGTAATTTTCAAGACGAATTTTACACAAACCTCTTTCAACAATGCCGTTACATCGCTTCAACAGTTCGACCTGCGGTGCTGAATTCCTCCGAAAACAAGTACTGCACAAACTTCAACCAACAAACAGAGCAGTATCCACGCGCCAGGACGATCGATCGCATCGGCACTTTTCGCCAGAGATCAACGAAGAGCACGAAATGTTCAGGAAAAACAGCGGGCGAACCGGGGCTTTCGCTCAAGGTTCCCCTTGGCACCCATTTCGGTCGTCACTATAAACCCGTCCTGAATGGGTCTTGAGGATTGTTCGTCGCGGGAACGGCGGACAGTCAGAACCGAGATCCACCCGTCAGCATCCTGTCTTTTCGATTCAATCAATTCGATTCAATTTGCCTCTGATCGTACGGTGACCGTGGCGTTCGCGCATGGTGGCTGTTGATTGTTCGCATCCCGTGTGGATCGCGACACGTCAATTGCCATTTCGTGAGCGCGTCATGGCACGCTTCACCGAGGAGCTTTCGATGTATCGCCTGGCACGAGTCTGCACCATTACGAGCCTGATAGTCACCGTCATGACGACGTCGGGATGCCGCACGCGGCCGCCCCGATTTGCGCTTCAGCAAAGCCAGCTTCATGCCCAAAGGCTGTATCAACAGAACAAAGCCTTGGCGATGGAGCGTAATGGGCTGGCGGCCACGGCCGGTCAATTGGCCTCCGAGAAAGCCAATATGGAGCAACAGTACTTTGCCGCCAAGCAAAGTCTGGATGCCGCCAATGCACGGCTCGACAATCTCGCCTCATCCAACAGTCAGTTGGAAGAGAAGATGAAGACGCTACTCACCAGCAACAAGCCTGGCAGCAATCCGTTGTCTCCCGATTCCAATCGACGCCTGGAAGAACTGCGACGCAAGTACAAAGACTTTGACTTCGACCCACAGACCGGAGTCAGCAAGTTCTCGACAGATTTGTTGTTCGCCTCAGGAAGCGACGAACTGCAGCCCAAAGCCAAGCAGGTGCTGCAAGAGTTCGCCAATATCATGAATCAGGGTGATGCCCGCGGCCTGAAGGTTCTGGTCTCGGGTCATACGGACGACCGACCTGTGTCCAACAAGAACACGGCACAGCGACACGTCGATAACTTTGGTCTGTCAGCCCATCGAGCTTTGGCTGTCGAGCGCGCATTGACGAAAGCGGGGATCTCTGAGAACCGAATGGGAATCTCAAGCTACGCCCAGTACCAGCCGGTTGAACCGAACTCCAACGAACAAAACCGCCAGAAGAATCGCCGCGTCGAAATCTATGTGCTGGCCCCGGATATGCCAGTGGCCAGTGCCTGGGACCCGGAATACCAGTAAGCACTCCCTCCCAGAAAAGAACTCACAAAAAAGGTTCGATTGCCCTTCCGCGGCGATCGAACCTTTTTTCATTGGAGGTGAGATCTCGAATTCGCCGGCGCCCCTTGACGTCCATTGACATCATGTCTACGATCAGCATAGACGTGATGTCAATGGAGCTCGCGCGTGGCCGCCCCGAAAGCATTCATTACCGACACCGAACTGGTCCTCCTCAAAGTCTTGTGGAGCGATCAGCCGCTTACGGCCCGAGAGATCGCGAGCCGGTTGTATGGGGAAGAAAGCGCTTCCGCGATCGGGACGGTGCAGAAGCTGATTCAGCGACTGGAGGAGAAGGAGCTCGTCTTGCGCGACCGTCGCGAGCCGGTACATCGCTTCTCCACCCGTGTGACGCGTGACGCGGTTGCAGGGATGCAGTTGCAGGAACTGGCCGCAAAATTGTCGGACGGATCACTGTCGCCGTTCATCATGCACATGGTTCAGGCTGAGCGGTTGAGTCCAATAGAAAAGCAGGCGTTGCGGCGTCTGCTTGAGGAACAATAGGAAGACTCGGCCATGGACAGCGTTCTGAACGGCGTCGTTTCGAATACCGTCCTGGCGGGCGTACTGGCACTTTTCACGTCTGGCATCCAACGGTTCTGGCACAACCCACAACTCGCGCATGCCCTTTGGTTTCTGGTACTCGCCAAGCTGATCACGCCCCCTCTATTCTCGGTCGCGCTGCCTGATCACCGGTTATTTTCTGTCAGCCGTGCAGCAGCACCGATTCTCGCTGACGATGTGGACACCTTGCAGCGGCCGGGGGACGGCGACCTCTCATTGGCACCAACAATGTCACGGCCGGAGCCGATGCATCAGGAAGGTGGGCCGATTCGAGTGATGGTCGATTCAACGACGGAGCCAGCCGAGGTGACACCGATGTCGACGTCCCGCCGTCAGGCATCCCTTGTGTCAAGTTTGGCGATCCTGATCGCGGCGAACTGGCAGACGTGGCTGTGCGCCACCTGGGGTGCAGGTTTGATCGTTGGGGCGATCATCCATTGGAGACAGCTCGGTCGGTTCCGCACACTGTTTTCTGCTGCGGTCGACGCCGACGCCGAACTTCTCGACGACACTCGAATGTTCGCGAAGCGGATGGGTTTACAGAGTTACCCATCGATTCGAGTCCTTCACGCCCACTTTCCACCGCTCGTCTGTGCCGGTTGGCGTCGCCATTTGCTACTGATGCCGGCCCGCCTGCTGAGAGAGCTGGATCGTGAGCAGTTGCACACGGTTCTGGTCCACGAGCTGGCGCACATTCGTCGCGGTGACCATCTGATGCGGTGGTTCGAGATCCTCGTTCGAGGAGTCTTCTGGTGGCACCCGTTGGCCTGGTGGGCCAGCCACCAGCTTCGGCAGGCGGAAGAAGAATGCTGCGATGCGTGGGTGGTCTGGGCGCTACCGAACGGTCAGCGAAGCTATGGAAAAGCGTTGTTGTGGACGGTCCAATTTCTCGCAGAGCGTCGCGTTGTTCCTGTTGTCGTAGGAGCAGCGTTTGGTGGTTCGCATGTGAAAAGGAGAATCGAGATGGTCATGACGAGAAAGCTGAACCGAAAAATGTCCTGGGGCGCGCTGTTCATGGTTGTGATCTCTGCGTTCTGCGTGCTGCCGGTGGCAGCTCAGAAACGTCCCGACAACGATGCTGTTGGGCGCGGGCTTGCCGAACGGGAGCCGGAGACAGAGGCGACACAGGCGCCAACCTCCGCCGCAGAAAGTCGTGATCTCGAGGCCAGAATCGAGCGACTAGAGCGGTTGCTGCAGGAATTGACGCTGACGGTCAAAAACTCCGCGACGAATTCCCGTGATGAACAACAGGGAAATCGCGGGAAGGCCTCGGATCAGCGCGGCGTACGCGATGTCGAACTTCGCCGTGGGACTGACGCGAAGGGCGCCGAGCAAATGCCCACAAGAGATTGGAAAGAGTGGTCTGCCAGAAACAATCGGCTCAAGGAAACCCTGCTCGCGCTCGACAAACAAGCTTGGGACGCCGCCAGTACGCGGGATTGGAAGGCGTACGAAAAACTCGTCCGGCCAGGCTACAACTGGGGCTACTTTGGAACGAGCCGTAACGCGCCCACCGTCGAGGAACTGCAGCGCAGACGCTATTTCGACGTGAAAATTCGTGAGGTCGAAGTCGGTAAGATCACCGAGGACGTCGCGTTTCTCAAATACGTCTTTAGTTGCAAGGTCGAGGAAGCGGAGCAGGTCCAAACCTACCAAAATCATCAATCCATGCAAATCTGGACACTGATTGATGGCAATTGGCTCCTTACGTATACAACGAACTTTGTCCTGATGGGAGGAGAATGAGAGCAGGGAGCCACCAGGAATCCGGAACATTGTGAGTCCTTGATCCTGACCTGAATTCGGACGGCAGATCATCGGTTTTTGCGTGCCGATCGACGTCGCACATTGCGTCGGAACTGGCGTTCAAGTAGCGTCACTCCATGGAATGGGCTTCTCCGATCTTTCGTTGGCGTCGATTATGAATTCCCGGATCGTTTCCATCGCACTTGTGGCGCTGTTCATTTCGCGCAGTCTGACCGCTGATGATGTTCTCGTACTGTTTGAGAAGGCGCGGGAGAATTTCCAGCGTGGTCGGTATGAAGAGGCGATCGAGTGCCTTGACGAGTTCAAAGGAGACGCCGCAAAAGATCTTGATCCGGTCAAAGTCGCATTGTTACATCTCGAAGCGCAACTGGCACAAGGCGACGTCGTCGCAGCCGAAGAGACGCTCGCCGCATCGATGCAAGATCGCGAGTCAGCGGCGCTCCTTGCGCAGCGAGCGCGACTCCGGTTTGGTCAGGGCCGCTATGACGAAGCGAATCAGGATGTCGGTGCGGCATTGGCAATCGATGGAGATCAGTTGCTCGCACGACTCGTTCAAGCTCAGTTGTTCACGGAAAAGGGCGAACTGAAAAAGGCGGACGAGGCTTACCGTTGGTTTGTCCGCTTCTACAATCAGAAGCAGCCCGCGGATGCCGAGTCATTGGTCCTGGTGGCTCAAGGTGCGTCTCAGTATGCACTTTGGCACAGTTCCGCACAGATTCTCGATTTCTGCGTGAACACGGTTTCGGTCGATGCTCTGAAGGTGGATAAAACCTACTGGCAGGCCCATCTTGTCAGTGGTCGCCTGCTGCTCGAGAAGTACAACAAATCCCAGGGCCGTCCCGAACTGAAGGCGGCATTGGCGATCAACCCCAATGCCGCCGATGTCCACGTCGAACTCGCCAAGTCGGCAGTGGGTGATTACGACTGGGACGAAGTGGAAGAAGAGGCCAAGCGCGCCCTTCAGATTAATCCTCGCTCAACAGGGGCATTTCAGGCGCTCGCAACGGCCAAGCTCTATTTTCGCGACAGCGATGCCGCCGAGAAACTTCTGGCCGATGCCCTGCAAATCAATCCAGTTGAGACCGAGACGCTAGCGCTGCTCGCCGCACTTCGCATGCTGCAGGATGGGTGGCCCGATCCGACGCGTTGGAAGGAACTGGTCGGACATCTCGATCATATCGCCGATCTCAAGCTTGCTGATCCCACGCGCTGTGAACAAATTCTGATTGATGTCGCCACGCGTAATCCCAAACCGGGAATTTTTCTCGCGTCACTCGCCGAAGTCGTGGATATGTTCCGTCAACATTCCGTGGCTGAACCGCTTCTCAAACAGGCGATTCTCCTAATGCCCCAGCTATCGCAGCCCAAGAATGCGCTGGGACAGCTCTACATGCAGACGGGCCAGATCGATGCAGCCAAGCGGACCTTGGATGAGGCGTTCAAAGCCGACCCTTATCATGTACGCGTCAGCAACATGCGTAAGGTTATCAAGGTGCTGGATGACTATGAGTCAATCGAGACCGCTCATTTCGTGATTCGCGCCGACGGCAAGCTCGACAAGCTGCTGGCACGCTACATGGGTGAATATCTGGAAGAAGTCTATCCCGAGCTGACATCCCTGTTTGGATATGAACCGGAGGCGCGGACGCAAATCGAGATCTATAACACCGCGAAGGGGCTGTCGGGGCACCAGTGGTTTAGCGCTCGCATGGTGGGATTGCCGTGGGTGCAGACAATCGGTGCATCAACTGGTGTGATCATCGCCATGCAAAGCCCGGGATCGATGGAAAAGCCACTAAACTGGGCTCGGGTTCTGAAGCACGAATTTGTCCATGTGCTGACGCTGCAGCAAACCCAGTTCAATATCCCTCACTGGTATACCGAGGCGCTGGCCGTTCGATCTGAAGGTTATCCACGACCGGTGGAATGGAATGCGCTTCTCTTGGACCGCGTTCCGAAGGGCGAACTCAAAAATCTCGACAACCTGAGTATGGGATTCATTCGCGCAGGCAATATCGCAAATTGGAACTTTGCCTATTGTCAGAGCGTGCTGTATGCAGAATACATCGTCAAACGGTTCGGCGAGAAATCGCTCGCGGGGTTACTCGACGCATACCGACGCAATCTCTCGACCGATAAGGCCATTCCCGAAGTGTTTGGAGTCAGCAAAGAAGACTTTGAGCAAGGCTACCGGCAATACCTTGACGCCATCGTCGCCAGTCTGCACCGGACGGAAGCCGATTCGGAGCTGAATCCATCGCGGGTCGAACGGGCTTACGAAAAGAATAAAGGCGATCCCGACGCCGCGGCCAACTATGCCCGCCTGATGCTGCTGATCCGGAAACGCAACGAAGCCAAGTCGATCGCTCAACAAGTTCTTAAGACGAATCCCAAACATCCGGTCGCAGCCGCGGTACTGGCCACGCTGTACTACCGAGAAGAAAAATTCGACGACGCCATTTCGGTCTTGGAACCTGCATTCGATAAGGAACACCCCAATAAGCGAATTCTCGAGATCCTGATGAAAACCCGATTGCAGCAGAAGCGGGCGGCCGAGGCGATCGAACTTTGTGAGCTGGGCAAACAGCATTTCCCCGACGAAAGCGAGTGGTGGAAGGGGATTGCCAATGCGGCGAAAATGACGGGGGAACACGATCGACGCCGTGCCGCACTGGAAACACTTGTCCAAATTGAATCCGACGACCCAGCACCGCGAAAAGCATTGGCGGAAATGTCACTCGCCGACAAACAGTATGATCAGGCCTATCGCTTCGCCAAATTGGCGATCCACATTGATGTGCTGGATGCTGACATTCATCGGATGCTGGCCGAAGCCTTCCGCGGTCTTGAAGACTACAAGCGGTCGATTGAGGAATACGAGATTGCGCTGGAACTGAAACCGAAAGCGGTCGAGTTTCAATTGGGGCTGGTCGAGACTTACATCGCGGCGGGCCGAACGGACGAAGCCAAGAAACTCGTAGATGAGATCTTCAAGAGCAATCCCAACAATGAGCGGGTCCACGAACTGAAAGAGGCGATCAAGTAGCCGACTTGATCGCCCCTTCGCTCGCGCTTCACGGGAACAATTCAGATGGTGATCAACCGGTCGCGACCGGTGACGTCCCACATCTCCACCACTTTTCCGTCATCGATCACATACGCCTGCTTGTAGAGTGCGGACGTAGGGCAGACGTGCTTCGGAATCGCGTACAGTTCGTCCCCCGGTTGGAAGTTTCCTGCAAGCGGGGTCTGCAAGACAAGATGTTCTTCGTTATGAATCACCTGCTGCGCGTCCGGCAAATCGGGAAACATCACGCGAGTTCCCTTGGGTGGATCAGACGCAACCGACTTGCTACCCAAGTCGCACGTGACGCGATCGGATGCAGGACGACTCACAACACGTGTCAGCATGACGACGGCGGGCTTGAAGTCCATGTCGGGAAAGATCGTGTCATATCCAAAGTCATGAAAGACGCACGTTCCGGGTGCCAACTCAATCACAGGATCGGCAATCTTCGCGAAAATTGGAAATGACCCGGTACCACCACAGAGAATTGCGGGAACGGGCCAACCACGACCGACGAATTCATCGCGAAGTCTGGAGGCCTTTTCCCATCCGGCATGCACAGCGGCGGTGCGTTCCTTCAAATCGGTCTGGGCATTGTGCCCGTCATAGAAGTGGAATCCCGCCGGCACCAGGGCAGGGGAGTCGACGATCTGCTGATAGAGTTCCGCCGCGCGAGGACCAGGCGTAATCCCGGTTCGGTGCATTCCAGAATCGAGGTCCAAAGCGACATGAATTTTCAGGCCGGCCGCACTCATGGCGTCATCCAGTTCCGAAATCATATGTGAGTCATCGGCCGTCACGATGAAGCGCACATCGGAAAACTTCTGCAAAAAACGCACGGCGCGCGTGATGTTGGGCCCCACCAGATTGTAGGCTAGGAAAATATCCTTCGCCCCAGCTGTGGCGAGCATTTCCGCTTCAGCGAACGTCGCACATTTATGCTTGGTGATTCCCATTTCGAGTTCGATTTTTGTCACCGCCGGCATCTTGTGCGTCTTGCAATGAGGTCGCAATCGCTGCGGGCTTCCGGCAATCGCGATCATCTTTTTCAGATTCTCGATGACGATCGAGCGATAAACGAGCAAAGCGGGAGAATAAATCTGCGAGGTATCAGCGATCGCGTAAACAGGTTCCATAACGTCTTGCTCGTCCTTAAAAATTCAAAAAAACAGTGGCACAGAAGCGCTGCCTCGACAAATCCATGACCAACGCCTGCAGGCTCGCTCGCCTGTTCGCGGCACGCTCATCAACGTCACAATTCCATTCTGAAGCTCGTCGAATGCCTTGTCTTACAAAAATCTTCGACTGGCCTGAGTGGGACGAGTGAGTCGCTGGAACGCACGGGGACTCGGCAAAGCCCTCCAGACCGACGTGTATTTTTCGTCCTGACAAACTACTAGGTCACTTTCTTGAGCTTGGTGACTCGCCCAGTTCCAACCCATTCTGCCACAAAAATGCTGCCATCACTGGCAAAACAGGCGTCGTGCGGATGAACGAACTTGCCGTCCAGCCACTTGGATTTGTCCTCGCGAATCCCTTTTTCCGTCGTCACGCGAGCGACGTCGTCTCCCAGTCGCGCCACCACTTCGTTTTTCTCATTCAGCAAGGTGACACGGGCGTGAAGTTCCGGCACCACCATCAAGTTTTTCCACGTCTCCACATTGGCAGGAAGACCGAACCCCTTGATGGTCTCGAGGTATTTTCCGTCCATCGTAAAGTATTGCAACGTATGATGAGCCCGATCACAGACGACAATCGACGGCTCGCGGCCTTCACGCTTGTCCACCCAGATCCCGTGCGGCGTCGCGAATTTCCCCTCGCCCTCACCAACACCACCAAATGAACTTAACCATTTTCCATCTGCATTGTATCGGTGAACGTACGAAGCGCCGTAGCCATCCACGAGTAAGAACCCGCCATCGTCGAGAAAGGCGAAATTGGTCGGCAGGAATCGTTCGGGACCCCAGATTTTCGTCGGATCGGGCCGATCTTCGGGACGCGTATTCTCACCCTTCGCATAAACCCCCGATTCCATGGGAGCATAGCGCTGCCAGACAATTCCACCGCGAAGGTCCATCTTGGCAAACGTCTTCAAGTGCTGGTATGCACAGACGTACAAAAACTCTTGTTTTCCTTCCTGGCGAATTTCAATTCCATGGCCGCCGCCCTGGAACTGCGAACCGAACGACCGGATGTATTTACCATCGGAATCGAATACGAAGATCGACGGATGGTCCTTCATATCCGTCCGGCCTTCGTGAATGACGTACAAGTTCCCGGCCTTATCGACCGCAACATTGTGCGTCGTCTGCCATTTGAATTGATCGGGAAGCTGTGGCCAGTTGTGCTGCACTTCGAACTGATGATCGCCTTCACCGACAATCAATGGCTTGTCCGTCTTCGAGGCCGTGAGAACCATCGGAGCCCCTGCAATCGTGACGGCCGCCGCAGCCGTGGTTTGCAGAAATTGACGACGTGACACGGAATCTGATGATGAAGGCATGACATGTCTCCTGGTCCGTTGCGGTTCAATACTCTGATGACTGCTGCTTAGCAGCCTGTTGAAGTCAGGGGGACAGGCACCTGCCATGCAGGATGTCATGGGCATTTTTTAATCTTGTCGAAGGCAGTCCCCGTTGCTTCAACAGGCTCTCCGCCGATTCGTGCGCGGTACTTCTCAGGCCATTCTATTTCTCAGACCACCGTGACGAGCAGCCCGCTCGACACCGCGGATCAGAAAGACGTGGATCGCTTCTGAGCACGAGAATTGGTCCCAAGCGCAATCCATGTCCTGCCACATAATACTATTTCGACGGAGGCTGACTCGACAATTGTACAAGAGCCTCGAGAACTCGCGTGCGTTGTGTTTCAGTCAATTTGAGATATCGATGACGTCCCTGAGCGTCCGGTGCAAACTTCGTGAAGCCGTCTCCCTCGACCGCGATGCGGCCCGGTTCAGACAGGTCGAAATAGCCTCGGTCTGGATAAACGGCATAAAGGACGCTCGTCAGATCCCACGTGGGACGATCACCGGGTGGCATGACATACCGGCGGTACGACTCGGCGACGGGATGATCGGCCGAGTAGCCATAATCACGCTTGATGCTGGATTCGGGATAGGGCACCGCGATACCAATTTCGAAGCCGCTCCAAACAACCGGCGTCGGCCATTCGTCGGCCAGCTTTCGACAGTTCGCAATGTCTTGGACGACGTTGTATTCGCAGTAGTGCGCGTTGCCGTTGATCGGCTGGAACGCGCCGGCCATGACGGAGAGCAGACTGACTTTCGCCTTGATCAGATCGCGTCCCGACAACGGCGACCAGTCATCTGCCTTCGAATCGAGTAGCCGTGCGAGGTTCGTCGAGAACCCGACCTGTGCGATGGCGACAGAACCATCGGGCTGTGCCGCCAGCAGTTTTCTCAACAATCCCACCGCTTCCGGCGCATCTTTGCTGCTCAGAAGGTCATGGGGGTATCGAAACTTTCCGTTGATCAGTTCGGCGGCCAGAGGCAGATATGTCCCCGGTTCGGGCGTCTTGCCTTGTCGCACGGTTCCAATGGGAATGTCACCGCGATGATAGAAGGTATTGATCAAGTCAATGAACGGGCCTGCCAGTTCGTTGTCTTTGGTAATCGTCACGCCCAAAAGCTGGCACGCGCCTCGTGATTGGAGTGCATGAATCACACCCAACGCCTGGACGTCGTCGACGTCATTTCCGATATCGGTATCGAAGATCAGGCGCACAGGCTCAGCGGCCAGGGCCGACAAGGAAAATGTCATCAGCACTGCCGTCAGCGTCAGTCGAATGGCAAATTTTTCGATCAGCATGAATCAACGTTCCTTCACAGAATCGGCACTTTTGTATCCTCGCATTCGGCACCCGCATGTGCCACGTTTCGCAGCGGATTGCGTCGCCAGAATGTTGATGAATGAGATTTCGTGCAAGGGAGCGGGGCTGGAATTGTCGAAGACACAACGGAACGGATGACAGGTTTGTCAGCCGATTTTTCATCGCAAAGTTGTGGACACGAGTGGTACACTTACGGTGAAGAGTCTTGCGGGCCATCGTCAACATGGTCGACGCCGATTGAGGAGCAAAATCATGACACGTTGGGCAATTGGAACAACTGCGGTTCTGGTAGCGCTAGTGGTCGGTACCGAAACGGCGATGGCCTTTGGAGGATACGGATACACGGGACGCAGCATGCGCCAGTTCCAGCAAATGAACCAGCAACAGCAAAAGTTGCAGGCCCAACAGCAAAAAGCATTCGATCAAGAGATGAAGAAGCAGGCGGAACAGGAAGCCACGGCGGAGAAGGAACGCGTCGAAAAGCTGAAGAAGGCGGGCCAGGCCCGTCGTGAAAAGGCCGCAAAGCTGCACGCGGAAACCGTTGCCAAGCGAAAAGCGGAGACGGCTTCAAAAGAGAAAGCCGCAGCGACTCAAACCGCGAAAGAGGCGGAAAAGTTCGCCCCGAAATAGACTGCAGCGACAACGCAGCCCAAATCGACGTCGACCCCTTGAGTCGAAACGTGCGTGGTCCGTCGATTCACGAAGATTGCCCCCGGGCAACGATCCTCCGCCGGCTGAATCCGTCGGCGACGTGTGGTATTGTGAGCGGACTCACCCCCAATCGCTCCCGTTCCATGCGAGTTCTGTATGAAATTGTCGATCGTCATTCCGGTCTTTAATGAGGCCGAAAGTCTGGATGAACTGCACGCCCAGATCGCGCAAGTTGTCTCAGAACATTCGCTCGATTGTGAAATCATCTTCGTCGACGATGGGTCGAAAGACAAATCTTGGAAAGTCATCCGGCAACTCGCCAAAGCCGATTCGAGCGTCCGGGGCCTGCGATTTCGCCGCAACTTTGGCAAGGCTGCGGGACTGACGGCGGGAATTCGCGCAGCACGCGGCGAACTCATTCTGATGATGGACGCCGATCTGCAGGACGACCCTGCGGAAATCCCGAAGTTCATCGAAAAGCTGGGTGAAGGTTTCGACGTCGTCAACGGCTGGAAATTGCGGCGGCTCGACCCGTGGCACAAAGTCTATCCAAGTCTCGTTTTCAATTGGCTTGTCGCTCGGATGACCGGCCTGGAACTGCACGACCATAACTGCGGACTAAAACTGTTTAAGGCCGAAGTCGGTCGCGAAATCCGCCTGTATGGCGAACTTCATCGGTTCATCCCCGTGCTCGCCAATGCGCGTGGCTTCCGAGTGACCGAACTCGCCGTCAACCATCGGGCTCGTCAGCACGGAGAATCGAAGTACGGATACCGCCGCTTCATGCGAGGTTTTCTCGACCTGTTCACGGTGACATTTCTGATCGGCTATGGCCAACGCCCACAGCACATGTTAGGTGCCGCGGGTCTGGTTTCGTTTGGAATGGGTGTCATCGGATCGGCGTACCTGGCGCTGACCTGGTTCCTGATGCATGTCATTCCCCTCTTTAAGCCGACCCCAATCGGGGGGCGTCCTCTGCTGGCGTACTCCATCGCGTTGATGCTATTGGGAGCCCAGGCCATTTCGCTGGGACTGCTTGCGGAACTGATTGTGTACTACACCAGCCGCGAGAGCGACACATTCAGTGTGACGGACGAAGTGGGAAAGCCTGAACAGATCGTCTGATCGATTTCTTTTCCCGTCGGCTTTCTTGCGTCCAAAGAAACAAACGGCCCCTGCGTCGTGAGACAACAGGGGCCGCTTGCCAGAAAGGAGTCGTTTGAGGATGAATCATCCTCGATGTATCGCTTGACGGGATCGGACATCCCGTCAATTCAGAATCATTGGATTCCTTCGCCCGTGGGCATCGTTCCGGTCACATCGCCAGCGGCATCGCAGAAATCCACCAGATCAGTGAAGCAGGTTCCGCCAGAGCTTCCCGCATGGCCGGTCAGACCGGTGTAGCGGAAGCTCTGATTGACAGCCCCGAAGGCCGAGCCGGTGTCTTCCAATTCCTGGACGACGCCATAGGCAACTTCGGACAAGCCCACCACCATCGACAAGACGGCGATCGTGCTGATCAGAATCAATTCGGCAGAGACGACGAAACCAGCATCATCGTTCCAGAGTTTGGCGAACAAGTTCGTCATGGGTGCAGTTCCTTTGTGTGTTAAGAGAGCGTGGTGCAAGTGGGAAAGATGTCGTTTCTCACGTGATGGCCGATTCGAGTCGATCGATTTCAGGTTGGTGCGATCCGAAGTTCGATCGAGGTGCATCTCGTTGCGGCCAACGTGTCAAGAATTGTCTGGCGGATTGCTGGGTCGACATCGCAACCTCAGCAGGCCCGTTGATTACTGTTCGTAGTCAATGTGGCTTCCGGCTTGAATGTCTGAACCGGTGTTCTGGCTGTCGTTGTAGCTGCTGCCAGCACTACCGCCGCGATTGCAGTTCTGCCCCTGCAGATTGAAGCTTTGGTTCATTGAACCGAACGCACGACCGACGTCTTGCAGTTCGTTGTTGATATTCCATGCGACTTCCGACAGTCCGACGGCCATGGCCAGGACTCCCAGAGTGGCGATCATCACCAATTCGGCAGAGACAATAAAACCAGCTTCGTCATTCATCAGGTTGGTAAACAGAGCATTCATCGTGGCGATCCTTTCTGAGGATTTTAAGTTTGGTTGCTGCGATTCATCGACTTGTTCGTGTCGTCTGATGTTTCGGAGCATGGTTACCCTGTAAAGCAGACTGAATGCCAATCGAAGAATTCTGTCTCGTTTCCTTTACAAAAAGATGTCGCATCGGAACGCATCCTCTTTCACATAAATTACTTGCAAAATCTGTGAAGCGTCTCGAACAGGCCATTAACCTCTACTTGCCCACATGCCCGTGACGTTGACTTTCGGCGACATCCATCGCAGATCAATCCCGTACAAAGCGGTCGCAAGTCATTGAAAATTTGAATCTTATGTGATGATGCCACGACGCGTTGCGCGGGATGTTGCCGACCGGCAACGTCACCAGAGACGCGGAACGGGCCAAAGCGAGCTGAATTTCCCGCGTTTCTCTTCTGCGTGGAATCGCACTTCGAAGGGGATGGCGGTATTTTACGAGCCTCGTGAGTCACTAAATGATGATCCGACAGTCAACGCCCCGACAGGAGCCGTACCATGGCCGTATCTCTGAACCGACGTGATTTCCTTCTCGCCAGCGCTGCTGGAATAGCAGCGGCCTCGATTTCCCGAGCGGCCACCGCCGCCGACGGCAACGATCCCTACCTGGGCCTGAAGATGGGGATTCAAAGCTACTCGCTGCGAGGCTTCAAAAAGGCCGAGGAAGCACTGGAACTGACCAAGAAGCTCGGTCTTAAGTACTGGGAATCGTTCCCGGGCCATATTCCGATGAGCACGGTCCCCAAGCACATCGAAGCTCAGAAGGGATTACTCGCGAAAGAAGGGATTACCTGCTTCTCGTACGGGGTCGTCGGTTTTGACGGCAACGAGAACGCCGCACGTGAGATCTTCGAATTTGCCAAAGCGATGGGAATCAAATCGTTAAGTGCCGATCCCAAGCCGGATGCCGCGACGTTCGATCTGCTCGACAAACTGGTCGCGGAATACGACGTGGCGATTGCGATCCACAATCACGGCCCCAAACATCGCTATGACAAGATCAGCGACGTGGAAAAAGTGGTGAAAGACCGCCACCCCAAGATTGGAGCCTGTGTCGACACCGGTCACTATCTTCGCAGCAACGAAAATCCGGTTGAAGCGGTTCAGCGATTGAACAAGCGGGTCTTCGGAGTGCATCTCAAAGACGTCAAGACGCTGCCGAACGGTGAAAAGCAGTTCAAGATCGCGGGCGAAGGCGACCTGGACGTCACAGGCTTGCTCAAAGCGTTGAAGGCGATGAAGTACGAGTATTGTGTCGCGATCGAGTATGAAGAAAACGAAAGCAACCCGATGCCAGACATCGAAGCGTGCCTGAAGCACGTTCGCGAGTGCGCTTTAAAGCTTGTTTAATTCGTCACTTATGTTCCGAAGCGAACAGACGAAACCCGTCTGTTCGCGTTTGACGGTTTCACCTATGCTTGCCCATCCCTTCTGACAGCTCCAGGGATGGGCAAGTCATGCTTCGGTCGACGTTTTGGATCGCAATCTGCCTTTGGGCGAGTCTCGCGGGATGCCGCCACCTCGCACCGACCGGTCGTGCCACGATCATTTCTGAAATCGATCCGGTGGAACGCGCCGGACTGACAAGCCCCCGTTCGTCCTCTGACGGCTCGTCCGAAGGATTTTGGCAAAGCTCCAGCTCGAGCGTTCGACAAACGTCGATCACAGCCAACGACGCGGAGGATATTGTCCCCGCCGCCTCCAGCGATGCACGGTCCCCCTCGGGACGTCCAGACCTGGACAGTATCTATCGCCGCACCGCACAGATCGACGATCTGCAGCGGAATCCAATCATCGTCATCCCGGGAATCCTGGGGTCCAAACTGGTCGATGAAACAGGACGACGTGTCGTCTGGGGTGAATTTGGCGGAAACGGAATCGACCCCGCATCGGTCGAAGGCGCTCGACTCCTTGCACTTCCCCTGGAGAATGGCAGGTCGCTCAGGGAGCTCTACACGTCCGTTCAAGTGGCCGGACCGCTCGACATGCTGAATGTGCGAGTCTTTGGCGTTCCGTTCCAGATCGCCGCCTATCGCGACATTCTGACCGCCTTGGGATCGGGTGGCTATCGCGATTCCACCTCGAACGTCGGCGGATTGAACAAAGGCGTGCAATACGACAACTGCTTCCAATTCGCCTATGACTGGCGACGGGACAATGTCGAAACGGCGGCCCTGCTACACCAATTCATTTTGGAGAAGAAAGCGTACGTCGAAGAGCAGCGGCGAAAAAGGTACGGAACAGAGGCTCAACCAGTCCGTTTCGACATCATCGCCCATTCGATGGGCAGCGTGATGGCCCGGTACTATCTTCAGTACGGCGATGCTCCGTTACCTGACGAAGAATCTCCTCCCGAAGTCACCTGGGCGGGTGCCCAATACGTCGACCGACTGGTCATGGTGGCGCCCCCGAACGCAGGTTCGTTGCAAGCGGTGGAATACCTGACGCAGGGCGTGCAGTTTTCACGTTTCTTTTCACGCTATGAGCCGGCACTCCTGGGGACGATGCCCTCGATCTATCAACTGTTGCCGCGAACTCGACACCGTCCCGTTGTGGGGGGACCGCAGAAAGTGGCTGTCGATCTTTATAACCCCAAAACGTGGGTTCAGGCACGCTGGGGATTCTTCAACCCCAATCAATCCGAGATCCTGCGTCATCTACTGCCGGACGAACCCGATCCCAGCCGACGCCTTCAGATTGCATACGAACACCTGTCAAAGTGCCTGGCGCGCGCCGAAGCGTTCCACGCGGCCATTGACGTCAAAGCCGATCCGCCGGAAGGCACCACAATTCACCTGATCGCAAGTGACGCACATCCGACGGTTTTTCAGTACACCGTTGACGGAAAAGGAAGTTTATCACCGACCGCTCGCGTAGCTGGTGACGGGATCGTGACACGCCACAGCGCGCTGATGGACGAGCGTCTGGCGGACCGAACCAACTGGGCACCGCGACTCAAGAGTCCCGTCAAATGGGACAGCGTCACGTTCCTGTTCACCGACCACTTGGGCATGACCAAAGACCCCGCGTTCACGGACAATGTCCTCTATCTGTTGCTGGAATCACCGCGATAGCAACCGCGAATCGGCAAGATGATCGCGGCCCGAGATTGCCGCCCTCCCTGATCGCGACAATCAAGGTTTCGTCGGCGAGTTGGCCTTCAGAGCGTGCTCGATCGAATCCATTTGCGGCTTGAACGCAGGGCCTCCCAGTTCAGGGTAGAGGACCTTCGTAACCCGCAGCAGCTTGCGTGCTTCGTCATATTCGCGTTCACGAATGCAGGTCTGTATGACCCCTAGCCGCGCCGTCCACCACTCCGATGTCCCCGCCTTCGATTGCGACTCGATACGTCGCCAACATTTCTTGACGAGCACGCTGGCATCGACGTCGCGCGATTCGCCGAACAGATTGGCCAACTCACGTTGAAGGTCAAGATCAGACGCAAATCGCTCGGCCAATTGCTGGCCTAGCGCAACAGCCTTTGCCGATTGACCAGCAAAAAAGGAGGCTTTCGCTCGACATCGATCGAGCAAAGCCGTCTCGGCGGGGGACAATTGATCTCGCTGACTTTGCACGCGTTCGGCAGCCTGCAGTTGCAATGCTGCCAGTTGGATTTGGGCATCCCCCTGGGCCGCCGCTACGAATGGAACCAGTTGGTCCACGAGTCCCAACAACTCTTTGGGTGTCGCGGTCAATTGCGTCAACGCACGCTGCGCCTCGATCCGTTTTCCCGTTCCGGCCAAGGCAATGACATTTAGTGAATTCGCACGCTGCACTAGCTGATGCCGTGCTTCAGTCGACAGATCGTCTGCCCGGGATTGTTCAGCAAATGAAAGGACTTGTGACAGCCACTGCCGCGCCTGTTCCGGGCGCGCGGAACGCTTCAGGTCCTGGAGATCAGAACTCCGCCCCCGCTCGCCGCCGCTCGATGAGGCCTTATTGGCAGACTCGTGCGACGACATCAAGAGAAATGCCGCGAGATGAAGCGCAACGTCCGCCTGCTTGACGGTCCATTTATCGGGCGCATTCGCCGCCAGCGACAAGAACTTCGACATCTGATCGATGCCCTCGCGTTCGAACATCTCTGATGGCCGATGTTGTTCGATCATTCTTCGCAAGATCGTTTCATAGCAGCGGGCGGCCCCGGACATCGCATCGAGTGCGCGAACATGTTGTGTATCGACCTGCAAGTACAGCGGCAGAGCCTGGGTCGCCTGCAACCGCTGTTCTTCGAGTTGAGCCTTCAGAAAATAAGCTTCATTGACTGTGGTATCCTCGGCATACTTCGCCAGATGCTGATCCAACTCATTCGTATAGGCCTCGCGGCGCGCCTGTGTCTTCTTTTCATCGTAGAGCCTGCCGAGACAATAGGTCCCAAGCAGATGCGCCTGTGTCGATCGAGTATGCGCGGCATCATATGACGCCAGCCTGAGAAATTCGGCTGCAGCAGGTTCAAAGCGTGAATGTTCGAGCAGAATCGATGCCCGCGTGAAGCCGAGTTCCATCGCGAGATCCGGTTGAGCGCGATCACGCGCGACACGTTCGGCCTTGGCATACCTTTCGACTGCGGCATCGATTCGGCCGGTCGTGAAATCGATTCGCGCCTGCTGCATCAATGAATCGAGTTCCGCACCATACTTTTGTGACGTCTGCACGTTCTCCCAGATCTGACGGCATCGACGGCTCCAGTATCCCCCGACCTGTTCCTCGCATCGCTCGATCGCCGTCACAATCTGTTCCGCAAGTCGCTCAGCTAGTGTCTCCTGCTGTTTTTCCAACGCGATTTTCCGTAACGAGATCAACGCCTGAGTTTGTAGAAACCAGACCTCGCCCGTCAGCCGTTGCCGCGTCGCACGTGCTTTCAGAATGAGCTCGGCGGCATCCGTCGGTCGGTTCAGGGCCAGTTGCAGGCGCGCTCGTTCGGCGATGATTTCATCTTGAATAAGGGGTATCCCTTTTGCGTCGCTTCGCTCCAATAGTCCAAGGGCTTCGGCAGCACGGGCGTTTTCGCCTTTCAATCGCAGGCAAGTCACACTGAGCAGTTTTGCCCGCGAATGGAGCGGTTCATCCGCGACGCCGACCAGACGTCTCAGGACCTGATCGGCCTCGGCCAGGTCTGACGATCTTTCCGCGGAACCAGCCGCTGCGAGCTCCGCCCGATTGCGATAAGTGGCTGCCAGATACCAGCGTGCCTGATGCATGACCGTCCGCCTCTCATGGCCGGACAACGGTATATCGGCCGCGCGTTTGGCCGCCGACTCGGGAGTGGGATTGGTCAGTGAATTCTCCAGTGGCGTCAGCGTTGCGAGCGTTTCGGCGCAGGCTGCTTGAGCCTGCTCAAGTATCGTCTCGTCGAATGTTCGAACGTCACGCTCAGTTCGTAGCCAGTCTGCCTCGACGGCCCAGACTGATCCAATCTGAAGCTGCAAGAGAATCACGCGGGGATTGGATCGATCTTGTTCGACCAAATCCAGAACCGCCTGTCTCGCCCGTTGCCACAGCTCATTTCGCTGATCTTCCGGCACAAACCCCGCATGCTCGGCCAAGGAGCGAGAGAGTTCCAGCGTCAGGTCGGTCTTCGTGGCAAGCGACAAATCGTCCGCCGCCAATCGAGCAATCGCTTCGGTCTCGGCCAGCGCGAACAAGCTTCTCTGGCGTAGCTGCTCGAAATAGCGAGCCTGTGGTTCATCGCCAAGCGCAGCACCACACACGAGCACGAAGCAGATCAGAATCGGAAGTCTGTGCACCAGACGAAAGGCTGCCGCAAGCCTTCCCGCGTCGTGATCAAGCGGAAACCGATGACGACGATCGCGGGGCCTGTTCCACATCCTGCACGGGACACTCGATGATGAGCAAACGGTTATTTGAGTGCGTCGCGAGCGATTTGAATCGTCTCGATTCGTCGCCCTGGTTTCGACAAATGCTCGGCCGCGATGGCCAGTTCGATCTGCGCATCGGCTTCGGCAATCGGTTCCAACAACAGTTCAAACGACGCCTTTGACTTAGGAGCCAACTCGACAATCGGTTCAAAGATCAGCTCGTCGCCGTCCTGACGATACTTCGCTCCCCGAGCCGTAATCAACCGCAATTCGGCTGGCAGACGAATTCGCAACTGCACGTTGTTCGCAGACGCGGTTCCGCTGTTGTTCAACTGGAATCGCGATGTGATACGTTCACCCACCGTTACGCTTCCCGTCGCACTGTGCGTTTCCATCTGCAGTTCCGGCTTGCCGATCACTTTCACGGACGCATTGACCGTCGCCGTGCTCCCCAAATTGCCCGTCGCCGTAATGTTCGACGCGAGTGTTCCCGTTTCCTTCGGCATGTATTTGACCGTGACCGATCGATCGCTGCCTGGGGCGAGTGGCCCGAGAGTCCAGACCACGGCACGCGCCTGTGGATCAAACTTTCCACCATCGGACGCAGTCTCAAACTGCATTCCAGCGGGGACAACTTCCGAAATCTTGACGCGATCCGCACGCTGATTGCCGTCGTTGCGGACATTGTTGGTGAAGATTGCCGAACGTTCGACATAGAGCTGATTATGGCCCGAACGCGTCAGAACCAGAACCTCGCCATTCACGTCAATCTCGTTCTCATAGCTCTTTCGCACCCCGCTATCCGCAGTCAGAACGATCTGATTCATCACGGTACCCGTTTTGGTGGCGGTCACCGTCAGAACGATTTCACGAGATTCGTTCGGAGCCAATTTTCCTACGGGACATTCGATATCGTTGCCCGCTTCGTTCTTCAAACTCTCGGGAACGATGTCTCGAACGACAATATTCGTGGCATCGACTTTTCCAACGTTCTTCAGCAGGAACACCATGTCAAATCGCTGGCCCATGCGAACTTCGCGAGGTGATTTGATGTTGAAATCGAGCTGAGGCGCGGCGACGACAATTTCCGTCGAGACTTCGGTCGCGAAATAGATGCGGGCGACGCTGCCGATTGGACCTTCTTGATGCGGCACCACCTTGATTGAGATTTTCTTCTCTTCATTCGGACGCAGCAACGGGTGGTTCCAGATCAGTCGCTTTCCGGAAAGTTCCGCCTGCGGCGACGTTCCCTTCAGCTCGGTCCCCTTGGGAATTCGGTCCTCAACCACAACGTTGTGTGCATCCACGTTGCCGACGTTCTTCACGACGATCGAATAAATCAACGGTTGCCCCAGCACGGCTTGCTGCTGGGCGATCTTCTCAATGGTCAGGCGTGGCTGCTGTACACCGCGTTGCGATGGATCTCCGATGTCGCCATCACCAATCATGTCGGTCTGAGTGACGGTGTCGTATTGACCACGACGGGGGCCACTTTCACGCTTCTTGGTGGAAACATCATCGAAATTCGAATCAGGCAAAACCGCAGGCATCCGCGCTGGCGGAGACTTGTCTTTGGTACGCAAAGGTCCCGTCGACAACGCCTGATCGTCCACAGGGAAAGTCGACTCGACCGGTTCGCTTTTGGAACTTTCCGGCTGAGAATCCGTGTCATCAAATTTGAATTCGGCTTTTTCCTGTTCGTCGCTCCGTGAAGGAGGATCGAGCAACGCATCGTCCTGAACTACGGGTGCTTTGATCGTTTTTTTCGATGAAGGCGCGGCAGCGTCTGGAGGTGTGCCAAAGGCATCCACATCGTCCGTCAGCGGTGATTCACTTCGTTTTTCGCTCTTGCGTTTGGCGCGATTCGATCGTGGCGGAGGTGGATCGCTTTCGAACTCGGAACTGATTTTCGATTTTCCCGGCTTGTCCGTCAGGGGAGCCTGAGGTTCTTCGGCAGAGTCGGTCGTCGCATTTTCGGTCTCAGCGGCGGGTTCCGCTTCTGGTTTTTCTTCCGACTCTGTTTTGGTGTTGGGCCCATCGTCACTAAAGGGATCGGATTCCTTTTCGGTGGATTTATCTTCGGTGGATTTGTCCTCACCAACAGCCGCGTCCTCCGACGTCTCTTCCATGGGGTCGTCAACCGGAACTTCGGTCGGAGCGTCCGCAGGAAGTTGCGTCGGTTCATCACCGAACGCTGCGGAATCGGTATCCGACTTTTCTTCAGGCTCATCACTCTCGTTGAAATCGATTCCCATCCGCTTCACGGGCAGAATTTGGGCGGTCTGTTTACCTTTGGCGAGCGTTTTCGTGACTGTCTTGGCACCACGTTCAATCGTGATGTCTTTCGGCAGGGCAAGCTCTTCGTTTTTCTGACGACGGGCACTGTTCACGGCAGGTTTGATACCGTCGTCGTACAGCCCCACAACCGTTGGCGGAGCTTCCTTGAGACGATCAGTTGGAAGTTCGTCTTCAGCAGCAACGTCCGGCGTAGCCTGATTTACGTCATCGGTCGCAGCATCGCTTTCGATGCTCACCGTGGGAAGACGGATGCTTTTTTGGGCCTGAAAGACCGCAAAAAGCCCGACTCCAATGACACCGACCATTGCGGTGAGTTTCCAGAATCCATTCCACATGGGAATCCATTCCCCCCGTGCTACGATACCCGTTGAATCCGCCGAACCGCGATTCGTTGCTTGTCAAAATTGAACGAAACCTCGTCCTAAGGCCCGCCCCTCGTTGAGAAGGTCTTGACATGCAATTTGATTCTCTAACAGATTCGACATTTCATGAAAAGGGGAAATGCGGAAGTCCGCATTGGAAATCACAAGGAACGGCGGAGCTTCCCATGGAATGAGAGGCAGATTTCCCCCACTGCTTGTCGCGGTATTGGGGCAACCAAGGACCATCTAAGGTGCACTTGTTGACCCTCCGGATTCAGGCGCCAAGGCGATTGCCCCTTCGATTTTCCTCACGAGCAGGGACTCAGTGCACCCAGACATCCCGCTTCAAAAACGCCGCGCCGGATCGCACGAACCAGGATTCGCACTGGCATTTTTTCATGAATCGAAACGTGCTTCATCGCCGTTAAAGGTGTGACGTGGCATAAGCCTTACGCAATGGGCCACCTGGTTTCAAAGGGAATCGATCTGATGCACCGTCAATTGCGAAGTTGGAGCGGGATCTTGCTGGTACTTGCCAGCAGTCATGCGAGTTTCGGGGCAGACTGGTCTCGCTTCCGCGGGCCCAATGGCAGCGGCGTCAGCCAAGATCAGGCATCCACGCCTGTAACGTGGTCTCAAACCCAAAACATTAAATGGAAGGTCGATCTTCCTGGGCCGGGATCGTCATCGCCCATCGTGGTGGGCGACAAAGTCTTTGTCACCTGCTGGACGGGCTATGCCCTGGAGCGCGGGACGCGTGCTGGTGAGCAGTCCAACCTCAAGCGTCACCTGATCTGCTTTGACCGCCAAACTGGGAACGTCGCTTGGGACCGATCCGTTGATCCGTACTTGCCAGAAGAAGGCTATAGCGGAATGTTCGCTGAAAACGGATATGCCACTCATACGCCCGTCTCCGATGGCGAACGAGTGTATGTTTTCTTTGGAAAAACGGGCGTGCTGGCGTTTGACCTGAATGGGAAGCAGTTGTGGCAAACGACAGTCGGCACCGGTTCGGATTCGATGGGGTGGGGGTCCGCCTCCAGTCCAATCCTTTATAAGAATCTCGTGATTGTGACGGCGTCGCCCGAGAGTAAGGCCATGTATGGATTGGATAAGTCCACAGGCAAAGAAGTCTGGAAGCAGGAAGCTGACGGGTTCAGCGGAACATGGGGCACTCCCGTCCTGATCGATTCCGATGAGGGGCGTACGGACCTTGTCGTTGGTGTCCCTTACGAAATCTGGGGCTTCAATCCTGAGACAGGAAACATCCGCTGGTTCTGCGAAGCCCTCAACGTCCGATCCTTTTGCTCAAGTGTCGTCACCGACGGCAAACTGATCTACGCAATGGGCGACCAGGGAAGCGGCTCGATCGCGATAAAACCCGGTGGAAAAGACGATGTCACCAAATCGCACGTGGTTTGGATTGGCAAAGACAACAATCGGATTGGCTCGCCCGTCATCGCCGATGGAAAGATTTATTTCGTCAACAACCGCGTGCTCAGTTGCTCGGATACGAAAACTGGCACCCGGATCTTTCAGGGCCGACTCGGGACAGGTTCGTCCGCAGAGGTCCAGGACGATGCAGGACAAGACAGCCCACGCGATCGCGGCGCGCGTGGAGGCAGGGGCACGGGTGGACGGAATGGAGGCGGCGGTCAGGACTATTCTTCACCCGTGATCGCCGACGGAAAGATCTACTTTGTCACGAGGAGCGGTGACATGCACGTCGTGAAGGTAGCCGACACTTTCGAGCCGCTCGCCACGAATCGTGTCACCGACGAGGCTGAAGATTTCAGCGCGACACCCGCGATTAAAGATGGAGCTCTGTTCATCCGCTCGAGCAAGCGCCTGTATTGCATTGCCGAGACGCCAGCGTCATCCACGCCAGAAAAGCCCCGCAGAGACTGAGGCGAAGCTGCTGATTTATGCCGGCCAGCGACAATCACCGTGCATGGCTGGGAGGCCGACGCGGTTGCATCATCGCGTTCTGCCCATGCCTATCCCAACGATCGAACCCCTCGGTCAATGCCGCGACACGTAGATGCCGCCATTTCACGCGCAGATTGTTGAGATCCGACGTTGATTTTCGTTCCTGCAGGCGGTTGAATAAGTGTTCTTGTGAACACTGCCACTGTAATCCAGCCCCCGCCTTCGTCATTCGCTAGTCGAGACCCGGTACGAACGCAATAAGGAACACAGATGTCCTCATTGATCTTTAATGGATCGTCTCATGATCTGACATTTTACAAATCCGACGGAACGCAGATCTCTGGTCCGTGGTACGCGAACAATATTGTGGACTCAAAGGTCAAGATGCGGTTCCTACCAGACGGAGTGTATCAGTTTCTCGATACTTCAAAGCCCCATCGGCATGGCAATGCCGACGATACCGTCAACGGTGCATATGGGACCTATGGCATTTTCCGCCTGAAGCCTTTTACGCACAATGGAGTCTCTCACGCTGGCGTAGGCGTTCATTCCGGTCGACACTCAAAAGGCGGTGCAGATCATCCCACGCATGGATGCATTCGCACGACCGATGATGTCATGCAAGCGATCTGTTACTACATCGTCGGCGATGCTTTGGAGACCCTCACGGTGATGATGAACTACGATCAAAGGAAGAAGCACCCACATTACCAGGGTGATCCGCATCGGTACGACTCGATTCGAATTGCGTGACCTCTGCGTGCCATTCGAATTCCTGGGCAACTCTGGCAGACGCTCGGAGTCTTTCGACGTACGTGAACAGCCCCATTCAGATCGGCGATCAACGTTTGTGTTCACGGCGCAAGATGGCTCCTGCAATCCCAAGAAGCCATCCCGCGCCAGAAATCAGCATCGTGGCCTTATTGCTTACGAACCAGCTTCATGCCATTGCACATGTCCTTGGCCGGAGCACCGTTCTCCCAGCCGGTACCGTCGACTTCGATGTGATCGGCATCGACGATCGTCAGGATGGCAGAATGCATATGCTTGTCCTTCTTCGGATCGAGGTTTGAGCCGCCCGCAAATTCGAAGTTGATCTTGTTCCCCAGCGACTTCGTGCTGGCCTTCATTCGAGGTTGGTTTCCGAGCATGCAGTAGTGCGTCATCACAAGGTCGGGCCCATCCGCCGTATAGATCGACACCATTTCATGCGGCTGCCCTGGAAACAGCGTTTCGTGAATCGCTGTCCCCCCCGCGGTGAGCTTTATCACCGACACAATCTCGTCGGTAGGCTTTCCGTCCTTATCGGGAGTGACCCAGGTCCCAACAAGCGACTTCATTTTCTCAAGCCCGGCGTTCTTGGTGCCGTCCGACGAATGGTTGTGTTTGTCATCCCCGGTCACCGCAAACGAGAGACCGACCACGATCAATCCACAAACCAGCAATTTTCGCAGCATGATTTTTCTCCTGAAACCTCGAAACAGGTCCGACGAACTGCCGTACTCATGAAATCTGTCGAACGCCGGCCACGCAGATCGACAACGGCCTGAGTTTTTTTTCGAGATTGTTCTCAAGGGACTCAACAGGAACGGCAGGGGCCATACGCCGAATCGTATGGTCCCCTGAAGGCATCTTGCCCGAACGACTCAGGCGAGTGAGGATCGTTTTTGTAACTTGAACGCCACCGAATATGGTCGAGTTTTGGACTTCGTCAGACGCGCTTCTGACGAAGCAAGATGGTATCGATCTTCGGTGACTCGAGGCTCTTCGAAATCCACAATGGCAAACCCGGCAGCGACGAATGCTTTCCAATAGTCAGACAAGGGCCGATGGAACCAGATGAATTCTGACGTGAAATGTGGCCACGGTGGATCGACGCGCTTCGTCTGTTGAAAGTACGAGAAATCCCAATCGTACACGACGCCACCGACGTGGTTGGATGCGATCGAACATCCTTGTGGAAAGCAGGGGTGTGAAAACACAATCACAGCCTGACCGTCTCTCTTCAGGACTCGATGGAATGAACGGATCGCCCCCAGGAAGTCGGGCACATCCATCAACACATAATTTGAAACCACGAGATCACACGAATTGTCTGGAATTGTGTGGAGCTCCGAACAGGAGTCCACCTGAAACTGAAGGTCAGGGTTGCGGTCCCGAGCAATCGCGATCATTCGCTCGGAAAAGTCGATTCCAGTCACGCGCGCCCCGCGGTCACTGAGCTTTTTCGTCAAATATCCGGTGCCACAGCCAGCATCAAGGACCGTCAGCCCGCGAACTTCGTCCACGAATGCCCACAGAACCGGATCGGAGTTTAAGCGTCGATTTTCATCCCCGTCATCACCTACTTGACTCCTCCAATCATCCGCAACTCGATTCCAAAAATCTCGAGACTCTTCGAACTCTCGTTCACTCACTGTGCGACATCCTTTTGTTCATGCAGTGCAATTGTGACCCGATCTCAGGCCAAAGTGGAAAACTGGTAATTTTGCGTTCACAACATCACCGTTCACAGGCCGGGGACGGGCTCATTGTCCCGCGGCAAAGGGAAGGGGGTTCTCAGGCGGAAACGCTGCGGATTCCAATGATCCGGGAAATTGTGCCTGCCCCTCTCTTCGGGCTGTGAACGGTGACTCACAACGTCTTGGTGTTTTTGAATTCGTGCGAAGTCTGCTCCTGTTGCTTCAACAGATAGATTGTTCGCCGACTTTCGCAGCGTTTTTAGCGATGTCTCCAAATCGTGCCGTGCACACGTTATCAGAACGAGATTTTGAGGAAGACTATGCTACCGTGACATCATTGGGCGTGACTCTGGTCACCGTTCACAGAGAGGGGGGACAGGCACATTTTCGCGAATCACTTGGAATCCACAGCGTTTCCGCCTGAGAACCCCCTTCCCTTGGCCACGGGACAATGAGCCCGCCCCCGGCCTGCGAACGGTGATGCGACTCTGTCCCCCCCAATCCGACGAGCATACTTCCGTCTCTCGTCCGATGCATTTTCAGATATAACCGAAAGTACGAGGTGTCGAGTGATGCTGCGAGCCATCTGTTGTTGTTGCCAAATTTTGTTTGTCTTGTGTCTGTTTCCGACTCTTAGCCATTCACAAGTCAACAAACTCGATTCCGGTATCAAAACATTTCTGGCGGAGTTGAACGAAACGAATCCGAAGGTTGCAAAAGAATTCCAACAGCGCCAGGAACAATCGCAACAGGAAATCGCATCCGCCAAAAAAGGACATGTGATCTTTGGCCGAATTGTGCTCGACGATGGCCGAAGTCCTCGATCGGTCGTCTCGCAGATGATCCTGCTTGAGGACGGCTCCTTCGTTGACGCTGTCGGGGCCGCCAATCGCCCGATCGGTTTTCGATTACATGGCTATGAAGCCATCAACGTCATTCCCAAAGGCCCTGGTCCCATTGAGAACCTGGGAGAAATTCACATGAAGCCGCTTCCCGCCGAGCAGCTTGCTTCTGGCACTGGTCGAATCGAAATCGAAGCGCACCCGGGGGTTCCGCGCCTCGACAAAATCCAATTGACGTGGAGCATTGCGGTCGACCCGGTGAATACCCCCAGCAATGGAACGGATGGTCTGGGCCCATTCCATCAGATCTTCAACTCGGACCTTGCAAAGGATGGAACATTCACCGTCATAGGAATGTCACCTGCCAAGTACGACCTTTGGGTGACAGCACCAAATTGCGTGATGCAGCATCGAGAGATCGTGTTTACCGAAGGTGAATCCCAGGAACTGCCCCCCATCCCCGTCGAAGTGGTTCGCAAAATGGACGTTGAATTCGCGGTTTCTCACACCAGTAATTTCACCAACGCAAAATACGCGAAAACGAGTCTTAAGGCCGATGATCGCTGGCGAGCCAGCGATGAGATCCCGGAATACGCAAGCGATCTCGTCATTGGGCAACACGAAGGTAAGCTATTACTACGTCATGCCTACGGTCCTTGCCATGTCAAGGACCTGGGAGCCGGTCAGCTCAGCGATCGGTTTGATGTCGATCTGGATGAACTCGATGGCCAGCAAAAACAAGGCATTCCGGTCGAAGATGGACATGTCTATCTTGTCCATCAAGCAAACTGGCGACATTGGATTGTCATGCGGACGACGCTGCCCAAAGTCGACGCCCGTTGACGAACAGACGGTCTTCAGAAGCCCTGACGCTGATCATCTTTTGGAATCGAATTCCGAAAGTTACGAAACGAATCAGGGGCCATCGGGCCGGGGAGTTGGCGCGGGGACATCTGACCGCAACGAAGGGACCGTGTTGACCGGCGACGTTGGAATGGGGTCGGTCGTTCGCAGCAAGTTCCAGCCAGTCTCGGTGACTTTGAACTTGAACGTCCCAGGGCTTAGCGTATAACGGACTTCACCCGCTGATCCGCCGCTGTCGAAATGAACGATCCAGTTCCGATCATTCTCAACCACCTGGGCAAACCCTTCTTTGATCACGAAATCAGAGTCGTTTAGCCGGTATCGAACTTCTCCGCCCGATCCGGGTGGATTCAGAATCGTAATGCGACCAGGGATTGGCGCCGGTTGCCCCCCCATCCCGGGCACCACGTTCTGCGGTGGTCGTCCAACGACGATCGGTTGCGCGGGCACCGCCCCCTGAACGATCGTCGTTCCCGGAACGATCGCCGTTGCGGGTGCGGACGAGTAAATGAACGATCCGTTCGACCAATAACCCGGCCGACCGCCATAGGTTGTCGAGTAGTTTACTGAGGGATAGCCCGTTCCGGGATAGGCAGGAAGTGTGCGAGCCCCATTGTCATAGACACCCACCGCGCCGGTGTGATGCCCGTGCAGATCGATATGATGCCCTGCGTCGTCGACGCGGTGCCCCATGGCATCATGATGGTGATGAGTCGTATGTCGGTGTTGATGATAGTGGGAATGATACTGAGCCTGTGCTGCCTGATCGCCCCACGCGCCGACCAACCCCAACGACGCCGCGACGGCGAGTGCCTTAAAACCCAGACGTGTTGACATGCCCATCCCTTTTCTGTGCCGAAGCCGCATTGTCATTCCGTGTTCCCGGTCAGGTCACCTGTGAACCAGACGATGCGAGAAGATCATCACCTGTCAATTTCGCAAGGTATTCGTCTTCATCAGAAAATGCAATATGCCGCTGCTCCAGCGAATCTCGTGTCGCTCTGAATGCCCAACAAACAGAAGGATCGAACGTCCGTTGGATCGATCCAGCACCGCAACCGTTGGAACTGTTCAACGACCGCGAATTTGAATGATCTGACGAGACGTCTGGCCCCGGTCAAAGCCAGCGACTTATCCGGCCATCAATGGCTCGCCGACGGTCCAGCTCGCACCGTCGCGTAAGACTTTTCGGTAGAGCGTATCGCGTTCGACGGGTTCACGTCCCGACTCGCGAATCAGGCGGTGAAGATGCTCGACGCTGAGACCTTCAGGGGTCTTCGCACCCGCGTCGTGATAGATGATTTCATGAACGACGGTGCCGTCCAGATCGTCCGCTCCGAATCCCAACGCGACCTGCGCAATTTGTTCGCCCAGCATGATCCAATATGCTTTGATGTGGTCGAAGTTGTCGAGCATGATGCGGGACAAGGCGATCATCCGCAGGTCCATCGAACCAGTCGGTTTGTGAATCTGGTCAAGCCCGGTGTTCTCGGGATGAAAGGCCAATGGAATGAACGTCTGAAATCCAGCGGTCTCGTCCTGTAGGTCGCGTAATCGACAGAGATGGTCGATCCGATGCTTCGCCTGTTCCAGATGCCCATAGAGCATCGTCGCGTTGGAACGCAGTCCCGCTTGGTGAGCGGCACGATGCACGGCGATCCAATTTGTCGCATCGGCCTTGTGTTCGCAAAGCTGGTCACGGATTTCCGGATGAAAGATTTCGGCTCCCCCCCCCGGCATGCTGCCCAGCCCCGCATCGACGAGTTCCTTCAGAACCCATTCAATCGGCTGTTTGGTGATAAAGCTGAACCAGCCAATTTCGACGGCCGTCCACGCCTTGATATGGATTTCGGGACAGGTCTCGTGCAGCACGCGTACGATGTTCAGGTACCAGTCAAACTTCTTCTGATGGTGCAGTCCGCCGACGACGTGAATCTCAGTCGCGCCGTTCGAGCGTGCTTCCAGCACTCGCTCGCGGATCATGTCATCGGTGAAGACGTAGGCTTTCTCGGCCCGAAGATCGGCCCGAAACGCGCAGAACCGACAGCGGTAGACGCAAACGTTGGTCGGATTCAAATGGACGTTCGTGTTGTAGTACGCGAAATTGCCGTTCTTACGCTCACGAACGTGGTTCGCCATGCGTCCAAGGGTCAGCAGGTCGGCGCGTTCGTCCAGGAAAATCCCTTCGTCGAACGTGATTCGCTCGCCCGAGTACACCTTCTGTTCAATCCGGTTCAGCGTGTCGTCAGTCATGGCATCCATGAATCAAAAGTAACAAGTCGATTTTTGAAATTTCCGTGCAGGTATCGTAGTGTCTGACAGGAAAATCGGCCACCCGTCAGCCGATTGGCCGCGCTCATGGGACCGACCTTTCTTCGGGATATCCGACCATGCCGCACGATGACAGACGAGTGCCATCGAACCCGCGCACGGTTTCCCACCTGATGTGCTGCCAGCAAGGCGAATTTGCGATCATCCAGGTATGATTGCCGATGGTGAACGTGGGCGATTCAGGCGCGTCTCATCGGATGCCTTTCCAAATCGGAAATCATGACGGCAGGGCCAGCGGTTGTGCGATTCAAAGCTTGAGGAACAGACGGCGTGAAACAACCCAGTTTTGGAAGGAGTCTCTTACACGCCATTAACGGACTGGCGTTTACCGTCCGAACGCAACGAAATGCCAAGATTCACGTCGTGTTTGGTTCCCTCGTGCTGATCATGGCCGTCTGGCTACAGCTTGACCTGCAACAAATCAGCATTTTGATCCTGACGATTGGCGGGGTCATCGCGGGTGAAACCATTAATACCACGGTCGAGGCCGTCGTCGATCTTTTGTCGCCCGAATTTCACGAGCGGGCGAAGATCGCCAAGGACGTTTCTGCGGGCGCCGTCTTGATCCTGAGTCTCGCCGCAATTCTTGTCGGGCTGCTAACAATGGGACCGCCGCTATGGGAACGCGTCAGCCAGTTTACACGCGGTGGATGACAGAACGATGCCGCGAGCGATTGATCCGCTTGGGTCTCGTCACCTCTGCGGCCGGTGATTCCTCGTTGTCAGGCTCCTGCTTTTGATGGTGCCATCGTTGAGATTTTCCTCACTCAGGGAGGAGATGTGCGCACAATCTCCATCCCTCTGACCACCACAACGTGGTGGCGTGAACAAGCCGAGGTGCGCGATCGTTTCGATCGCTCTCCTGGGCTTCACCATCGCCAAAACTCTGCCCTGGCAGGGCAAAAGAACGATCCAAGTCGGGTCATCGAATCGATCGCTTCCTGCCGCTCTTGACGGAGCGGCGAGTACAGAGCGGCGAATCTTGTGGAGTTCCGTCACCCAGGGCAGCGATCGAAGCGATCACAGACCTGGGCTTTTACCCGTCCGCGCCCACTCCGGGAAGGAAGAGCTCACACGCAACCGATCGTCACTCGCAACAGGGCTGCGAAGTTTTCATGTCGATGACACAAACTGCGCAACTTCAAAAGCGGCAGGTTGGGGATGCTTCCGACGATCCGATCTCTGCAGAACCGGAGAACTCGCTGAGCGCCACTCCGACGCACTCAAGCCATTTCCGGTCGATTATTTTAATTCGATTCACGGCGATTGAAGGGAAGCTGAGCTTAAGAGGAAGCGTTCCCAAACAGAGTTTGGGAACGAGGGAACGTGACAGAAAACTTCCTCGCAAAGTGCGAACTATTCTGCGGCATCGATCGCGGGTTGGTCGTCTTCGCTGGGGCTGGCCTTCGGCGCTGCTCGCTTTGCTGAAGGCACCAACTTGTCGAGAATCCCATTGACGAATGAAGCCGATTGGGCCGATCCGAAGCTTTTTGCCAATTCCAACGCTTCGTCGATCACGACGGGGTGCGGCGTGTCGGTGTACAGCAGTTCGAAGGCCCCCAGGCGAATCGCATTTCGATCGGTCGGCGGCATCCGGCCGAGCGTCCAATTCGCAGCCACCGATTCGATCTTCTGATCGATCATCTTTTGCGATTCGATCGTCCCAGCGAACAGACTCCAGGCGAAGCGACACATTTGCTCGTTGTTTTCGAGCATTTCGCGAATCTGCTCGCGGATCATGTCGGGCGACACGTCGGGGTTCAGATCCTTCTGAAACAGCATTTGCAACGCGACTTCGCGGGCTTGATGGCGGCGGGGGGACATTCAGGTGCTCAACGGAAGACTAGGCAGTTTTGGCGGGACCGACACGATTATAGCTGCAGAATCAGGCGGGAGGGGGTCAAATCTGAAGAAAGCGAATCCGACTTGCGGGAACAACGGCTCCGCAAGTTCGGAATTCGAAGCAAAGCTCAGAGCCCTTGCGACTTCATTATCGCGAGCAGATTGATCATTTCGATCGCTGCCACAGACGCTTCGATCCCTTTATTGCCCGCCTTACCACCCGCTCGATCGAGTGCCTGATCCATCGACTGGCATGTCAGCACGCCAAACGTGACCGGCACGCCACTCGACAGCGACGACTGCATGATTGCGGACGCCATCGGGTGGTTTATGTACTCGTGGTGCGAGGTTTCGCCCTGAATGACGGCCCCTAAACAGACAACCGCGGCGAATTGGCCACTGTCGGCCAGGCGTTTCGCCGGCAACGGGATTTCGAATGACCCGGGAACTCGAACGACCGTAATCCGATCATCAGACAGCCCATGTCGACGAAACGTGTCGATGGCTCCAGACAGCAACCGGTCGGTCACGAGATCATTAAAACGCGACACGACGATCGCCACGCGGACATTTCCGAGCAGCAGCGATCCTTCCAGAACATTAGGCGTCAACGGCATTTTTAGGACGGTCATTCAGCGAAAGGTGGTATGGTCGCGGTAAGAGATCTCAATGATTATTCAGGATTACGCCCAAGACTCAAGCATGAATGCAATTCTGCTCGTGGAAGACGACAGGGTGCCAGACTTTTCAGGCCGATTTCGCAGGGGCTTTCGCGACTCGCGGCTTGCGGAGAAACAGATAGGCGGACAGGAGAATCAGGGGGGTAACGATGGCAGGATAGGGAATCACCAAGTACCAAACTCCGTGGGAACCGATGTCGTCTTCGACGAGTTCAAGATAGCCGACTCCCTGTAGTTTCCAGCTCCATTGAATGAATGAACTGTCCAGCAATTCGGCCAATCCATCAGTAATCGACCGAGCGATTGGATTCGACGCACGGAATGTTGTCAAATGTGGCAGCATCCGACATCCGGTTGGGACACTTATCGCCCCGACTCGCGATGTCAAAAGCAACCCGCGTTTCCAGGACATTAAGATCGCCGAATCTGTGGCGTCATAAAATGCCGGAAAGACGACGATATCAAAGAAACTCTGGCTTCTCACCCAGCCCGCCATGAACACGCAGGCCACCAACAGCGTCACGACGCCCAGTTTGCGTTTCCAACTGCGGAAGTCGCGTCCCACGATTCTGGCACTCCCGGAGACGTCAGCGGCGACACGCCGGCGACCTTACGGGATTCGGCCGGTCGCCTGACGCCAGCTTGAGCCAGCAAACGGCTGGCTACGGTTCCAGCGTCGTCTTGACATCTTGACGACGACCGACTTAAGACCGCGGTCGAAGTCGCTGCACGCAGTGAGGTTGCTGCGTACGGCAACGAACGTCAAAGACGATTCCGTTGTCCAAATTCATCGCGTTCGTTAGCTCAGATTCATCGTCATCAGGAATTCGTCATTGGACTTGGTGCGGCGCATACGGCTGACCAGCAATTCCATCGCTTCGACCGGATTCATGTCATTGAGTACGCGCCGTAGCAACCAGACGCGTCGCAATTCTTCTTCGGTCAGCAGCAGTTCTTCACGACGAGTACCGGACTTGTTGACGTCGATCGCGGGCCAGACGCGTTTTTCGACCATCCGGCGATCCAGATGCAGTTCGGTGTTGCCGGTCCCTTTGAACTCTTCAAAAATCACGTCGTCCATTTTGCTGCCAGTATCGACCAGCGCGGTGGCGACGATCGTCAGGCTGCCGCCTTCTTCCACGTTTCGGGCCGCACCGAAAAATCGCTTGGGATGCTGCAGCGCATTGGCGTCAACACCACCTGTCAGGATCTTGCCCGAATGCGGACATTCCGTGTTCCAGGCGCGGGCAAGCCGCGTGATGGAGTCCAGGAAAATCACGACATGCTGGCCATACTCGACCATGCGCTTGGCTTTTTCGATGACCATTTCCGAAACTTGAATGTGTCGGCTGGGTGGTTCATCGAACGTACTGCTGATGACTTCGCAATTCTTGCCTTTGACCTGACGTTCCATGTCCGTCACTTCTTCGGGACGCTCGTCGATCAACAGCACGATGACGTAGACTTCCGGGTCGGCCGCAAGCACGGCTTTGGCAAGCTTCTGCAGCAGGATCGTCTTACCGGCTTTCGGAGGAGACACGATCAATCCACGTTGCCCCATCCCGATCGGCGCCACCATGTCGACAACGCGCGTGCTCAGTTCCGCCGGATCAGAGCATAGTTTCAACCGACGGGTCGGATGGAGCGGCGTCAGATCGTCGAAGAAGACCTTCTCGGTCAGCAGATTCGGATCTTCGCTGTTGATGGCCTCAACGCGCAGCAGCGCGAAATAGCGTTCGTTTTCTTTGGGAGGTCGGATCTGGCCCGCGACCATGGCTCCGTTCCGCAACCCGAATCGGCGGATCTGGCTGGGGGAAACATAAATGTCGTCGGGGCAGGGCAGATAATGATAATCGGCCGCACGCAAAAATCCGAAGCCGTCTTGCAGGATTTCGAGCGTCCCTTCGCCGAACATCAGCCCGTTCATTTTCGTCCTCTCTTTGAGGATCTTGAAAATGAGATCTTGCTTCTTGAGGCCGGTGTATTCGGTGATGTTCTCTTTCTTGGCGAGAACGATCAGGTCCTTCATCGTCAACCGCTGCAATTCGGCGATATGAATATCGGTATCGCCCCGCTTGATCTCTTCGTAGCGTTCGTCCGCGACGAAGTGGCTCGAGTCATCGTCTTCATCATCGTCGAATGGCGCGGCGGGAGGAGTCGCATCGCGGGCGGCCGCGTCACGAGACGCCGCATCTCGGGAAACCGAAGCTTCCCGTGCCAACGGACCTTCCCGATGCATCGAGGCGGACAGCGGGCCTGCTTCAGGAGCTTCCCAATCCGCCGAAGGGGAACCAGCCGCGGGTGTCGAACGGGGATAAGACGGTCGGGGCTTCATGTTCATGATAGTTTTAGAAACATCGATAGTAGGGTGGGAAGAGATCCATCACGCGTAATGTCGTTGACGGAATCGTTTCGACATCCGCATCGCGATCACAGTGAACTTGTGTCGGTTATTTTCGTGGAGCAGGCCCGAAAATATGACGTAGCGAGGTAAATCAGAGTTCGTCTTCGCACACCCGGTTGGGTTGAAAGGGATAAAGCAGTATTTCGACTGATTGGAAGTTTATGGAAGTTCAACCATGGAGGGTGACTCATCGGCAGCAGAATTGTTTTGGCAATTTCTTGACAGGATTGCAACAGTGAAATTCAGACTTTTGAAGATTCTTAGAAAAGGACTGAATCATTCTGAAACTCACCTTGCATAGACGACAGTCACTTGACTTGCTGTCGCAATCGATGCAGTTCCTGAAGTGCGGCAAGCGGAGTCAATTCGTTGACGTTCAGTTGTCGCAACTCATCAATGATCGGATGTTCCTCATCTGCGAACAATGCCAACTGAAATTCACGTTTCTGTTGCGTACGACGTGCCGGAACCTTCGTTTTTCCGGAGTCGTCCAGATGATCATCTTCCAATGTTTTCAGAATAATTTTCGCTCGTTCGAGCACAGCGCGCGGCACACCCGCTAACTGTGCGACATGGATGCCGTAACTTTTGTCTGCCGCTCCTGGAACGATCTTATGTAGAAAAATGACGTCATCAGCATCTTCACGCACCGCCACGTTCCAGTTGGTGCACTGCTTTAATGATTCTGTGAGTTGAGTCAACTCATGATAGTGTGTCGCAAACATGGTGCGACAATTTGTCACATCATGTAAGTACTCTGTAATGGCCCAGGCGAGCGAAATTCCGTCATATGTACTTGTACCACGACCAATTTCATCCAAAATCACCAAACTGTGCTTCGTTGCCGCGTTGAGGATTCGCGCAGTTTCTGTCATTTCAACCATAAACGTACTTTGGCCCTTGCCCAGTTCGTCACTGGCCCCAACGCGTGCAAAAACGCGATCGGCAATCCCAATCGACGCTGCGGCGGCGGGAACAAATGACCCCATCTGGGCCATGATCGTGATCAATGCGGCCTGCCGAATGTAAGTGCTCTTACCGGCCATATTTGGGCCCGTAATCAACTGCATCAGCCCCGTCGGATAATCCGCCGTTGATGCTGCCAATCCCGCTTGCGCATCGGCGCCGTTCGCCTTAATCGGAACATTCGCTGCGCCCATGCGCACATCATTTGGAACGAACTCGCCACTTGGTTTTAGGCGATCGAGGACCGGATGCCGACCTTCGCGGATGTCGAGAACCGGTTCGATCGAGATCTGCGGACGGCAATATCCAGCCCGCACGGCCAACGTCGACAGGCCTGCGAGCGTATCGACCTCGGCCAGCACTTCCGCAATGTCTCGCAGTCGCGCCGCCTGCACCGCCACTCGTTCCCGCAACGCGTTAAACAACTCTTGTTCCAACTGAACCGCTTGCCCTTCGGCACGCAGGACTTTCTCTTCGTACTCCTTCAGTTGCGGCGTGATGAATCGCTCGTAGTTTTTCAGGGTCTGCTTGCGAATGTAATCGGCAGGAACCTTCTCGGCCTGTGCGGCAGTGCATTCCAGGTAATATCCGAAGACCTTGTTGAATCCGACTTTCAAATTCGGAATGCCCGTCCGCGTGATTTCCTCGGACTGGTACTTGGTAATCCAGTCTTTCCCCCCGCGCGCCAAATCGCGCCATTCATCAAGCTGCGAATGATAGCCGGGACGAATCATCCCACCGTCACTCGTCAGCATCGGCGGTTCATCGACCAGCGCCGACTCAATATCCGCCCGAATTTCGGGACAAAGATCGAGTCGATCTTCCAGTTCAATCAGTCGCCGAGCCGCACGCCCCGACAACTTCGCCTTGAGCTTGGGCAGCAGTGCCAGGGTTCGCGCCAGACACGCCAAATCGCGAGGTGAGCATCGTCCGGTGGCCACACGCGCCGTCAAACGCTGAAGGTCATAGGCTTCCTGCAACTGCTCACGCAGATCACGGCAAAAAACTGCGTCGGTTGTCAGCTCTTCAACAGCGTCGAGACGAAGGGTGATGCGTGTGGCATCTGTCAGTGGATTGGAAAGCCATTCGCCCAAAAGACGCGCGCCCATGGGCGTGACCGTTTCATCAATCACGGCCAGTAAACTGCCTTCGCGTTGACCGTCTTTAAGCGTCCGAGTCAGTTCCAAGCTACGTCGCGTCGCTTCGTCGATCAGCAGGCTGGACCCGCGTCGATAAGGCTCAAGCCTTGTGATATGACCCAAACCACTCTTCTGCGTTTCCTGAACGTATTCCAGCAGTGCCCCCGCTGCGGTCACTCCTGGAGTATCCTCATCAATATCAAACCCCGACAACGTCCGCGTCTGGAACTGTTCAAGGAGTTTGCGTTTGCACTGTTCCAACGAAAAAGACCAGGGCGGCCGATCGCTGAGCAGCATTCCCGACATCTGGTTCAATGATTGGATCAGGGGAAGTTCGCGCGAGTTTTCCGGGATCAGACATTCTGCCGGGCGAATTCGGGCGATTTCATCAACGACATGCTGGGCCGCAAGATCGGCCATCAAGAACCGACCGGTCGAAACTTCCAACCAGGCAAGTCCGCAAACATCCTTCGTCGGAAAAACGCATGCGAGAAAGTTGCTTTCGCGGGGATCAAGCAGCGAGTCTTCGGTCAATGTTCCCGGCGTCACAACGCGCGTCACATCCCGTTTGACAGGCCCCTTCGCAAGCTTCGGATCTTCCATCTGTTCACAGATGGCTGCCCGGAATCCGGCGCGAACCAGCCGCTGCAGATAGCCGTCGAGTTGATGATAGGGAAATCCCGCCATCGGAATGGGATTCGGCGACCCCTTGTCGCGACTGGTCAACGTCAGCCCGATTGCCTTTGAGGCCACCACGGCGTCTTCGTAGAACAATTCGTAAAAGTCACCCATGCGAAATAGCAGAATGGCATGGGGATGTTGTGCTTTGACCTCGAGATACCGCTGCATCGCGGGCGTCGGAGTACGTTCAGATTGAGTCGTCATAGGTGCGTCGTCGGATCGATTCGGAGGGCGGGATTCTGATTGGCCACACTCTAACGGTCTCAAACCCGCTCGCCCACCCTGTGCGCGACCCGAACCATCGATTCGACATTCGCAATAGCGTCTGTTGATCTGGAACGTAGCGGATCGCAAAGACGCGAGGTGCTTTTGGAGGATTCACAAGGATTTCGCAGAGATTTTCGTTAGCAACGAGATCTCGTTGCGGGGACTTTCTTCTGGAAGTACCGTATTGGTGGCCACAACGGCCGCCGAACGATTTTGTGAGCAAGGCAGGTAAAAGGTATGCGAATATTCGCGGGGATGGCCCTGGTCATTGGCATTTGCCTGGGTGTTTGGACAAATCAACCCCATGCACAAGCCTCTGACGATGCGAATGGCGGTGACATTTCCTTCCAGGTGAAGTCACTGCTCGCGCATCGATGCATCGCATGCCACAGCGGAGACGACGCCAAAGGCAAGCTGATTCTGATCTCGCGCGATGCCATGCTGACCGGCGGTCAGTCAGGTCCCGGCTTGGTGGAACGTCATCCCGAAAAAAGTCTGGTGTGGGAATACGTCGATCAGGACATTATGCCGCCGAAACATCCGCTGTCCGCGGATGAGAAGCGACTGATTCAGGATTGGATCGCCGCAGGAGCGGTCTGGTCAGGTGGAGCGATCGATCCCTTCGCCATCTCGTCGGACCATCGTGCGGGTCTCGACTGGTGGTCGCTGCAGACGCTCCAGCGGGTTGCGGTCCCGACAGCCAGAGATGGCACCGATGTGCGACAGCCGATCGACAATTTTATCGTGCAAAAGTTGACACAACGCGGCCTGTCCATGTCGCCAGCCGCCGTACCGCGCACCTTGATTCGACGTGTCACGTTTGACCTGTTGGGACTGCCGCCGACGCCTGATGAGATTGAACAGTTTCTGGCGGACGAGCGCCCCGATGCCTGGGAACGACTGCTCGATCGATTGCTCGCGTCGCCCCATTACGGCGAGCGTTGGGCACGACACTGGCTGGATGTCGTGCGATTTGGTGAAAGCAACGGGTTCGAACGAGACCTGCCGCGCCCCAATGCCTGGCACTATCGTGACTGGGTGATTGCCGCATTGAATCGCGACATGCCGTACGACGAATTTGCCCGCTGGCAACTGGCGGGAGATCTGCTCGCCAGCAACGATCTCGACGCGTTGAAGGCAACCGGGTTTCTCGTTGCCGGCGCTCATGACACCGTCATCCCGGTCATCGACCGGATGCGAGCCACAATGCGGCAAGATGAACTGGAGGACATCATCGGAACGGTCGGCCAGACATTCCTGGGACTCACCGTCAATTGTGCCCGCTGTCATGACCATAAGTTCGATCCGATCTCGACCCGAGAGTACTATCAATTGGCATCGGCCCTCGCAGGCATCGATCATGGCGAGCGAGAATTCACTCCGAATGCCGTGACAACTCAGCTGGCCGCCTGGCGTCAGCAGATCGACACGCTGTCCGAAACATTGCGACAGCAAGAGCATGAAATTCGTAAGGCTCTGGCCGACCGATCCGAATCTCCCAACGAGCCAACGTCCACACAGGTACCAGCCGCGATCGCGGCCTGGGACTTTACGCAGTCCCTTCGGGACCAGATCGGCGAGATGCACGTCAAACTGATGGGAGCGGCAACTCAGACGACCGCCGGACTGACAGTCAATGAATCATCGTTCGCGAAAACGACGCGGCTGTCCAAAGAGATTTTCGAAAAGACGCTGGAAGTCCGCGTACAACTCAACTCGCTACAACAATCTGGCGGTGGTGTGATCACCCTGCAAACACTGAATGGCAACACATTCGATGCGGTCGTCTACGCCGAACAGAAACCGTTGCAGTGGATGGCGGGCAGCGAAGGATTCGCAAGAACCGTGTCGTTCGAAGGGCCCGCCGAAAAACATGCGGACAATGCGTCAGTCGTGCTGACGCAGGTCTATCACGCGGACGGCACGATCGTCTGCTATCGCAATGGACAACATTACGGCAGCCCCATTCATAAGAATGTGGCCGTCAAGTTTCATCCCAGCAACTCGCAAATTCTCTTTGGACTTCGACACGGACAAGAGCCGAGCGACGATCGCAGCCTGCGAGGAACGATCGTCGCGGCGCGGCTGTTCAATCAGGCGCTCACGGCAGAGCAGGTCGCTCTTTCAGCCGATTCGCTGAGGACGTTGGTAAGCGAAACAGAAATCCAACAGGCGCTATCCCCCGACATGCGGGACGATCGGCGAGCAAAACAGAGCGAGTTGAATCAACGGCAACAGCAGTTCACTCAACTCCAGAAACACGGAACGATTCAGGTCTACACTGCCGTCGCGACTCAGCCGGGCCCCATGAGAATTCATACTCGGGGAAGTGTCGCCACGCTCGGTGACGAAGTGGCACCTGGGGGATTGGCCGCCATTCGAGGGCTGTCATCCGATTTTGGCTTGCGCCCCGACGCCATTGAATCACATCGCCGTGAGCAACTTGCGAATTGGATCACCGATCACCGCAATCCCTTGTTCGCCCGCGTCATGGCGAATCGCGTCTGGCATTATCATTTCGGCTCGGGATTGGCGGACTCCCCCAACGACATGGGTTTCCATGCAGGCGTTCCCAGCCATCCAGAACTCTTGGAATGGCTGGCCGCCGAATTCCAGGGACGTCGCAGAAATCAAATCGAGCACGATCCCGCTCAGCCTCCCGACCCACAGGCATTTTCGCTGAAACGCTTGCACCGATTGCTGCTCGCGTCGGCGACATTTCGACAGGGATCGAATCACAATTCGCGCGCTGCGGGAGTTGATGCAAACAATCGATTGCTCTGGCGGTTCAGTCCTCGCCGACTGGAAGCGGAAGAAATGCGCGATGCGATGCTGTCGGTTGCGGGCGAACTGAATTCGCAGCTCGGAGGCAAGGGATATCAGGACGTGAATTCATATTTCTTTAAGGGCACCCAGTTCTACGACCCGATTGACCCGGTCGGCGCGGTGAACCACCGTCGCACGATCTATCGCATGTGGGCGCGAGGCGGACGCAGCCCGTTCCTGGATACGTTCGACTGCCCAGACCCTTCAACGACCACGCCACGACGATCGTCGACTGTGACTCCACTCCAAGCGTTATCGCTGCTGAATCATTCGTTTGGTCTCAGAATGGCGAATCACTTCGCGAATCGTCTGACCGCAGAACACGCCGCATCCACCGACGGGCAGGTCCATAGCGCGTATCTCTTGCTTTTCGGGCGTGAGGCCGATGCGGAAGAGAAATCGATAGGCCAGACGTTCATCGCCCGTCATGGCCTGCCGGCGTACTGCCGCGCGATGTGGAACGCCTCGGAATTTCTCTTCCTGGACTGAATGGCGCGTGCGGTCCATATCGGTTTATTGACCGCGCATGAAGAAGTAGGCGACTGTGGCAATCATGGCGCCAGAAAATGCGGCGATCGCGTACCCCAATGGTGATGCGCGCCCCGCACGTGAGAATGGATGGTCGTCCAGTACTTCTTCGATCTGCTTCAAACCGATGTAGACTCCATCCGAACGTTCTTCCTGGCGGGAAACACTCACGATGAAGTTCATACCAGGAGCCGACAGCAGCCCAATCGCACCGGCTGACAAGTTCGGCTTTCCTTGAACGACGACACCAAACCCACCGATTGAAAGCTCGACCAACTGGCAAACAAGCTTGCGGCCATTCAAATTCAGCCTGGCGGTCACGCTTTCCTGCGGAAGCGGACAGCGTGCGTATTGGCGCTGATTCGTCTCAAGCGGCTTTTGCAACTGCGGTTCCGTATCCGGCTCGTCCGGTTGATGCAGCATCAAGGAAAGTTCATGAAGCTGCCTGGAACGGGACTTGGGACTTTGTACCGGGACTTCGATGGGTGCATACGTCGATCGACCGGGTGGAACAAACCATGCGGTGACGGCAGGATCGAATTCGAAGTCGTGCTCGGCGCTAGGGTAGCTCATTGCGATTCGGTCCGATTGAAGTCAATTGGGAGGACGCGGACAAGTTCCGTTCGCCCTTGAACGATTCGAAAGTAAAGACTGGCATCTTCGGATGAGATAACTCGGTATTCCGCGAGGCCGGCAACCCGATGGGCTTGACGGATATCGGTGCTGGCAGAAGCAAGGATTCGTTTCAGGCTCGAAACGGCACTGTGGACGGCGTCGGCAGAGAGATCTTTCAAACTGCTTTCGAACTGCTGCAGATCACGGATCGCGGTGTCGGAGATGCGAATTTCTTGAAGTTGAACCGGCAGATTCGCACCAAATAGCCAAGGCGCGATCGAACAAGTCAAATTCTGGATTCCGCCGCTTTGACCGGCCTCGAGCGCCGATTTCAGTAGCGCCGCGCGTTGCACCGGCGTTGCCCCTCGTGTCATTGCCGAAGTGGCCTGGTCAGTGGTCGTGGACAGCTTTGCGTCGTCGGCCGCAGGACGCGACGCGATCGCGCGTCGACGTGTCATCGTGGACACCATCGAGACCTCGATGGGAGGCAGATCTTCGAATTCGTCGGATTCGAAATGGCCAGACCGACTGTTCGGCGACACCCGATTTTCAGGTGGTGCCGTCGCAGGAACGCTGTCGTTTTTGCTGACAGTCGCTCCCCAACCAACCGTTTGTGATCGTCGTCCCTGCATACGCAGCAGACGGATTTCGTCGCTGACAGTCGGAATACACACACAGCTGGCCATGATGATCGCCAGCACGCACGTCGCACGAAGTGGTGACGATAAGAAGGGGGTACGCATCGCCGGCGGAATCTTCACTGGCACAGCCTGCTCGAGCAAATCCAAGCGTTGAAGTCGAAACGAGTAGCCGCCGGAGTGCGCTTCCTGGCGAATAATCCGCACGGGAAACACCGCATTGACCGTCACCAGAGTCAGCCGCGGGTCACCTTCGTACTGTTCAATCCCGGGAACGGCGACTCGGAATTCGCACATCGTCGCCTCGACAACGTAACAGGGAATCGGAACATTCCCCATCAGCAGCGTTGCTTTCGTTCGAACCTCTGGCAGCGGTTCGAGGAATTCTTCTCGCATGACGTCCCCCGCGCGAACGGATAATCGCGCAATCCCTCACAACACGCACTGATGGCACAGAACCAAACCAGAGGCTGAATCGCGCGAAACCTCTCGTCTAACGAATTCCACAGAACGGACCACGAGCGTTAGCAAACCTAGCTCAAATCGGCGGACTTGCGCGAGTAAAAACGATTTTCGGATGAATCCGTTCAGAATGCCCCCGTCTGCGGCGCGGACACAGGGTGAGACACGGCTTAGCGTTGATTCGAACGCTCCTTCGCCAGAACAACATGGAGGTTGAGTGAGAGAAATTTTGAACTCTGCTCAGTTCTGGTCTGGACGGGTTTTTCGCTTTCGCTTAGGTTCCCCGCCCGTCGGTCTTTCACGTCAACACGTCAGATCCAAAAAGGAGTTTTGGATGCGTCACTTCAGTCTGCTGGTCCCCGTTTCGTTGGCGGCACTCAGCCTGGTCGGTTGTGGTCAAATGATCGGAACGTCTACGCCTTCGTCACACGGCGGGATCGCGGTCGTCGATCTGGACAAAGTCGCCCAGGATACTGGTCGCGATCGTCAGTTGGCGAATTCACTGGAGCTCGCACAGAACTCGCTGAACCAGATGCTGTCGAAGACCGTCGAAAATGCGAAAGAGCAACTCGACACGAAGAAGAAGGGTTACGGCGAAGAACCGTCGGCCGAAGACCAGAAGGAATTCACGGCGATGGAGCGAAGTGCGGTCACGCAATTGTCGCAACTCCAGAACAAGGCACGTGCCGAGTTCGAACAATTCAAGCAAAAGCAAATCGCCAACTTCCGCGCGGAAATGAAGCCGATCGCTCAAGAAGTGGCTGCCAAGCGTGGAATGAGCGTCGTCATCCCCAAGAACGAAGGTCTGTTGCTGTCCGTCGATACCGGTGCTGACATCACCGACGAAGTGATCAAGGTGCTGCGTGAACGCCGGCCACAAGTGCCACAAGCACCAGAAGCGAAGGTCGAAGCCGATCAGCCTGCGTCGAAGTCCAACACTTCGAAACGTCCCGCGAAAGCGGTCACGCAAACTGCCGAGAAGAGCGATGTTGCGGACGAGACGGCACAGTAGTTCGCTCGCGCGATCCCGTTCCAAGTCATTCACGTGAAGACCACTGAACTCGTTTCACCTAAAACGGAAGCGATTCGATTCCACTGAAATTTTACAGATCGTCCCGAGCGGCATGCCGTCCGGGACGATCGGTTTTTCCGGCCGACTCTGCCGATGAAATGATCAGGCTACGAGATCCTGACCAGATTGAAAGGACTTTTTGCGCGAGAGATAGGTGCGCCACCGTTTCGACTCGGGGTTCAATGGTCCCAGCGTCGATAACCTAGGCCGAGTAGACCGGAGAGCTGGTCATTTTTCGGCTGTGGCTTCAATGACGACGCACCCAATGCATTATCGGCGCAAACTGCGCTCCTGCCATAGGCTACCATGGATAGCCTGTGCGGTGCTGCTCGTACCTTCCTGGCTGATGGCGCAGACGGACCTTCCGTCAGTTGCCTCAATTCAGGTTCCAACCGCTCCGGCTGTCGCATCCGAAGCCTCTGCCGCCGAACGCGTTTCAGCGTCGAGTTCGAACGATGTCGCCACGGCGTGCGCGCCCGAATACTGGATCGTCAGCACGCGGACATCGACGCAACAGGTCGAGAGTGGACAGGCCTGTCACTACGACGTCTTCCGTTTTAATGGGACGAATTCGACGCACCAGAGTTCGCTCGACGAGTTAACATCATCGCTTCAACCCGGTGTGCCAGTCTGCCTTATGGCGCACGGAAGCTTTGTGACGTGGGAATCGATGCTCAAGGATTCGGCGTGCACGAATCAGTGGCTGCGCGCTGCGGCCCCGCATCAGCCGATGCATCTCATTTTCTACACTTGGTCCAGCGAAGCCGACGGCTGCATCCCACAGCTTCAAGTCAATAAAATGGGACGTCGAGCCACATTGAATGGCTTCTACCTGGCCGATCTGGTCTCCCGAATCAGCCTTGACCACCCCATTTGCCTGATCGGTCATAGCCACGGAACGCGAATGGTCTCGGCCGCATTGCATTCAATGGCGGGCGGTATTGTTTCGGGAAAGCAACTGGCAGGGGGGCCTCTCCCGTTGCGCAAAATTCGCGTTGTTTTCGCTGCCGCCGCAATCGATCACAACTGGCTCAACCCCGACGAACGATTTGGATTGGCCTTATGTCCTGCGGAAGCGGTCCTCAACCTCAAGAATCAACACGATTTTCCGCTGCTGTTTTATCCCTTGCGACGCCCTTTTGCGACGCGTGCCATGGCAATCACGGGATTTACCCACAGCGACCGACAACAACTTGGAAGCGGGAACGAGAAAATCGTCGACTACGACATCACCGAACTGGTCGGCTTTGGGCATATCTGGTCGCATTATTATGAACGGCCTGAAATCGCCGCATTGATCCGCCCGTACGTGTTTTTCAACGACGGGCACAGTTCGGACTGATCCCCTAAGACTTCGCGAACTGAGTTTCCGCCAACCTTGCGTTCGCCCCATCCACAAGTTCACCAACAGCGGGGCATCGCTTGATTTCTGCCTGCCGATCGGGTGAGCAGTTCCCGGTAACGGTTGCGGGTTTCGTTGGCTCTGTTATCGTGTGACCAATGGCACGGCTCGTGCCCAATTGATAGGCGCCATGGACCGAACCGAGCACTGGTCCGCGATTGAGAAGGAATCGAAAATGAGTTTGATGGCTGGCAAGCGCGGCTTGGTATTCGGAATTGCCAATGACTATTCGATCGCCTGGGCGATCACTGAGCAATTGCACAAAGAGGGAGCGGAACTCGGCTTCACACATCTGCCCGACCGCGATCCCGCAAATCCGAAGATGGAGCGCCGCGTACGCAAACTGGTCGACCCGATCGGCGCGAAAATGCTGGTCTCGTGCGATGTGCAGCAAGATGCCGACCTCGACAAGACGTTCGCTCTGGCAAAAGAGACATTCGGCGAGATCGATTTCGTCGTGCACTCAATCGCCTACGCACCGATCGACGATCTGAAGGGGCCCGTTTACGGCTGCAGCCGTGACGGCTTCAAGACCGCGATGGATATCAGTGTGTTCAGCCTGATGGCCATCTGCAAACGAGCTCAAGCATTGATGCCCAACGGCGGAAGCATCATCACGCTGTCCTATCTGGGCGGCGAACGCGTCATTCCTGGCTACAACGTGATGGGGCTCTGCAAGGCCGCGCTCGAATCATCCGTTGGCTATCTCGCGCACGAGTTGGGCCAAAAGAAAATTCGTGTGAACGCATTGAGTGCCGGGCCGATCAAGACTCTCAGCTCGTCCGCCGTCAAAGACTTCGATTCGATGCTGAACATGTACGGTGCCATGGCACCGCTACGACGAAATGTCGAAGTCGAAGAAGTGGGCAAGACTGGCCTTTATCTGCTCAGCGATATGTCGACCGGTGTCACCGGTGAAACGCTGCACGTAGACAGCGGCTACCACGTTATGGGTGCTCCTCCAGCAGACGCAAAGTTTAGCTGAATCTCGACTTCGGCAGCCTGTTGAATCGATGGGGCAGGCTCCCAGAAGGCGCACAAGTGGCCCTCTTTCTGATCACCAGGACCCTGAATTTTGCGACGGGCCTGCCCCTTGATTTCAACAGGCCGTTCGCTCGAGTTGATTACCCGCGGGTAATCAACTCGTCCAGATTCAGCAGCAGACTCATCACCGACGTCCACGCGGCGAGTTCCGCCTCGTTGAGTGACGGATCTCGTGATGACTCACCGATGGAAATTAGCGACTTCGCCGAAGTGGCATCCTTTCGGAACTGCGCCAGGCGTTGCCGATAATTTCGCAGCAACACTGCCGTTTCGGCCGCGGAAGGCGCACGCGACAGGCACAAGCGAAATGCATACGCCAGCCGCGATTCCTCCGCAGAACCACCGACAGTCAGCGTCCTTTCGGCCAGCTTTCGTGCCGCTTCGACATAGGTCGGATCATTCAATAGCACCAGTGCCTGAAGCGGTGTGTTCGTACGTGAACGGCGTGCGAGACAGAACTCTCGTTCGGGTGCATCGAATGTGTTGAGTCCCGGCGGCGGACAGGTCCGCTTCCAGAAAGTATACATGCTGCGACGATAGAGGCCTTCTCCCTGATCCTGCTTATAAACGGTTCCTTCGTAGTCGGCGCCGACCGCCACATCATCCCACAATCCAGCCGGTTGATAGGGTGACACACTGGCCCCTCCTACGCGATCGCTCAGCAATCCTGCGAGCGACAGCGCATTGTCGCGAATCATCTCGGCTTGAAGTCGAAAACGTGGCCCTCGCGCCAAGAGTTTGTTGGCGGGATCACGTTCGTTCAATTCAGGCGTCGTGCGCGCTGATTGGCAATACGTCGCAGACGTGACCATGAGCCGGTGGAGCCGTTTGAGATCCCAGCGGCGGGGTGAATCCGATGCCCCCACTCCGGAAAACTCGGTCGCCAGCCAGTCCAACAATTCCATGTGACTGGGCCATTGGCCCTGCGAACCAAAATCTTCCACCGTCTCGACGAGACCATTGCCAAAAAACAGGGCCCAACTGCGATTTACGGCCACGCGCCCCGTCAGCGGATGATCAGGCGCCAACATCCACTGCGCCAACCCGAGACGGTTGCGCGGAGCACCGGGGGGGAAGGGAGGCAGACTTGAGGGCACATCGGCCCGAACTTCTTCGGCGGGCGCGTCGTACTGTCCGCGTTGCAGCACGAATGTCTGGCGTGGTGTCGACATTTCTCGCATCACCATCGCGGAAGGCAATGCCTTCGTCGTCGCGACGCGTTGTGCTTCAAGCTGATTTCGCTGCTCGACGATTTGCTGAAATTCAGGGCTCGTTTGCTTGAGGTAAGACCTCGAAATGGCCTGCTGCTGTTCTGCCGATCGCTGTTCGGCAGGACGATCCAAAAGGTCCGCAATTCCGTCATCACGGAACCACGCGATGACTTCTTCAGGCGCAATGGCTCGGCTGTAAACGCGAACTTCATCAATGGCCCCCTTGAACGGAACCCCTTCAGTTCGTCGTCCGATTCTGAGAGTCTTGCTGGTGACAGTCGACTCAGTCAGATTGTTATTCGGCAATGTGACGTCTTGTACCTGTCCGTCAATATACAGTTTCAGTCCTTCCGCTTTTGACGAACCGTCATAGGTGACGCAGACATGCGTCCATTGCTTGAGGGGCACATCGGCTTTTGTCACCACATACAGCGCATTGTCGGGCCAATGATGAATAAGATGCGACGTCAGTTTGCCACCTGCGAATTGCAGATCGAATCCCCGAAATGCGGCCAACTCGTCCATGCGTGCAATGACCGTGGCGGCGTCTTTCGTTTCTAGATTCACCCAGGCCCCACAGGAAAACGTATCGGTACGTTCAAACGATGCCAGGTCTCCGAATTCCACATGGGTTTGACCATCGAATTTCAGAGCTTGCTCAAATTTTCCCGGAACCCACTCCGCAGGCCCCACGATCGTCCCTTTTCGCGTGGGATTTGCGCGGTCGACAATTTCGGTCGCATTCCCGGAGTTCATCGACAACTGCAACAACGGTGGCGCGACATCCAAGGGATGCTGAACCATCGCACGCAACTGTGACTCCCATTCGGCGCGTGACGTGCTCGCAGCAGAAATTCGCTGTTCGATTGCGGCATCACGTCCGGCAATCTCGCGCGAGAGCCCATCCAGTCGCGCGGATTGTTCGCGCGTCGGGGCATTGATCATTGGCTCTGCATTGCCCTTGCGACCGTCCTCGCCCTTTTCATCCAGTTGATTGAAGAACGCAAAAAACTGAAAGAAATCACGCTGCGAAATCGGGTCAAACTTGTGGTCGTGACAGCGGGCACAGCCCATCGACATGCCGAGAAAAATGGTTGCCGTTGTATGAACGCGATCGGCAACGTACTCAACCCGATATTCCTCCGGGATGATGCCTCCTTCGGAATTGATCACGTGATTGCGATTAAATCCCGTGGCGATCAACTGATCGAGCGTTGGATTGGGAAGCAAATCGCCTGCGAGTTGTTCTGTCACAAATTGATCGAATGGCATGCCGGAATTGAAGGCCTCGATCACCCAGTCACGCCAGCGCCACATCGAGCGGGTGGTATCGTTGTTAAACCCGTGCGTATCGGCAAAGCGGGCGGCGTCGAGCCAATCCAGAGTCAGGCGTTCACCGTACGCTGGCGACGCCATCAAGCGATCGACAACTCGTTCATACGCGTCGGGCGACTCGTCAGCCACAAACTGATCCACGTCGTCGATTGAAGGCGGTGCGCCGGTCAAATCCAACGTCACCCGGCGAATTAATCGTTCCCGATCAGCAGGTACCGAAGGTGACAACCCTTCGGACAAGAGCCGCTGTTGCACAAGGACATCGATTGGACTGCTGGCATTCACAATTCCCGACAGGTCCAGCGGTGGGCGACGGGGTGAAATCAAAGACCAGTGACGTTGATAGGTGGCCCCTTCGTCAATCCAGCGGCGCAATAGGTCAACCTGCGCCTCCGTCAGTTTCTTACCACTTTCGGGTGGTGGCATCACGAGACTTGGATCATGTGACGACACACGTCGAATGATTTCACTCTCGGCAGACTTCCCGGGAACAATGCCCGTATTGTCAGACGGCAATTTGCTGCGTGCGGCGTCAGAAACGTCCAGACGCAATTCCGCCTGACGCGATTTCTCGTCTGGCCCGTGACACGAGAAACAATTGTCCGACAGAATCGGGCGAATGTCGCGGTTGAATTCAATCGGCTGATCAGCCGCAATCACACTGCTTTCGCCAGCAAGCAACGTGACGAGATTCAGCATTGTCGCCAGAACCCAGAGACGAGCCTTCCACCCGCGTAACGGCTGACATCGCGCTGGCAGCCAGCGGCCACGAGGTTCCAAGGAACGGGCTTGATGGACGTTTCGATTTTTCGGCTTACACGTCGACTCTGAGAAACAAATCGCCATTCACGCTGATCCTCACCCGGTCCCATTCCAGTACTCGCCTCGGGCCACAGACATTCCCAAGTCGATGCAGAAGCATTCGTTGATCTCACATCATCCCATCACACCCTGTCGGCGTCCAGACTTAGCCGTTTTCGCGTTCACGTGGAGGTGATGGCGACTACGCAAGCGTCGGTTCGCACGCAACTTCAGTTGACGACAATCCGCATCGAAATCCGACGACGTTTTTGAGCCTTTTGCCCAAGTCCAGGTCGAAGCGGCCGTGGTTAGTGCGGCCCGCCGGTCGCTGTGAGAATGACGACTCGAAAGCCCAAATCCGGAAAAATGGAGTATTTCCGTTTGTCGGGCCAGGGATCAACAGGATCAGAATCGATGCTCAAGTCCTCGACACTTTTGGGTTGTGATTGCTCGTTGAGCCAACTGATTTCGCGAGCTTCAACTTGAAAGCCAGAACCGCGTGTGACCAATTTGAGATCTGATTTGAGAACGGAATCGACGGAATTCGGCACTCCTTTCAGACAAAGCTTGTGCAGATCACCAACTCCCGAATCGGTAAATGTCCGGGTCAGTTCCGTGGGCCAAACCTCAGTTTCATCGGGGTCTTCGGGACGAAGGCGAACGTAGAAACTGTTGTATTCACACCCATAGGGCGAACGTCTTTCCAAAACCGTTCCATCAGGCTGCCGAATTGCACCAAGTGAGGGTCCAGATGCGATCTTCGCATCGATTTCGGTCCCAGGAATTTTTTTCCAGATCGCTTCCGTCGATTTCCTGTCGAGCATGCGAAAATCCCAATAGCCTGCCGCCAACTCCCACTCCGCTGCCGATGGCAAGGTTCCGCATTGACAGTCGCCGGTGAGCCAGATCGCAAACCCTTGCGCTTCGAGAGCATCGATGTTGGTCACTGGAGTATCGGCGGACGTCTCCGATTCCCATGCGCGCTGACCATCGACTCGCGTTTCACGCTCGAAGTTCGGGTTCGATCTGGCGAACGCCTTGAATAACCTGTTCGTGACAACATTTTCCATGATGTAGAACGTGTCGACGAGTCGCGAATTGCTGCCGCCATCGTTGAGCTTCTTCGCCGGAACCAGCCGAAAACGCACCTCTTTTCCATCAATTTCTCGAGAAAGAATCGACGCGCAAACTTGTTCATCCACTTTAACGTCGCACAACCAGGAATCGTCGGCAACGCGAAACCCCAGCTTCTTCAGTCCCTCGGGCAACCAGGGTGTCGGACTTTCAACCGTCAACTGAATCGATCGCTCAAATGTTACGGCCCCCTGGTTTGTTGATGCGCGAAGAATTATCGACAGGGGATCCGTTGTGCGAGAATTGAGCCTGGGAGCGGTGACGGTCACATAACGTGATGTCGCTGGAAAGGGACCGTTCTCCATTTTGAGTTCCACAAGACCGGGAACTGACTGCGACTCAAATTCGACAAAGTCTCCTTTCGGCAAATCGTTGATGGCAAACGTGAACTTCGCACTTGTCCCAGCAACAAGCCGAATTGGTGCTCCCTCATCAATCGTATTTCCTGCCGTGTCCGTTAATAGCACGTTGCCAGTATGACTCGGAACAAACGGACGCAAAGTGAGCCAAGCGCCGCCGCCGCCAAGCAACAACATCGACACGAAGAGCCAATTCCAGGCCGACGACGGCTTTTGAGACAGGTCCCGCCGTGGACGGCTCGTCACCGATTCCACATCACTGGCCGTATCCGCGAAATCATCGGGGCGAATCGTTTCATAACGATCGCGAGACGCTGATTTCGCATCCAAATCGACCATTGGCTTGGCGTCGTAAATCGCAAGGAATCGTTGCCGCACTTCGGCCATTGATTTCGGCCGGTGCGTGGGAACCTTGTCCAGGCATTGCATGACCAACGCTTCAACCGCCGCGGGATATTTTTGATTGGCGTCGACTTGGCGAAATGGCGGTGGCGGCACGTTGCTGATCGCGTTCAAGCATTCGGCGAACGCTAGATGCGATGAATCGGTCTGAGGAAACGGCACGCGCCCCAGCATCATTTGATAAAGGATGACCCCGAACGCGTAGATATCTGACTGCTCGGTCGACTTGGGATCTTTTCCCAAGAGTTCCGGCGCCATGTATTCAACGGTTCCAGCCCCGTCCTGCGTTCGATTTCGTTGAGTCCCATCGGAATCCGTTTTGGACGCAATTCCAAAATCCAGCAATACGAATCGATCACTGCCTGTCGTCGTTCCCGTCCGGCTGACATGCTGCCGAAGGATGATGTTTTGCGGCTTCAGGTCGCGGTGAATCAATTTGCAGGAATGGGCATACGCGAGTGCGTCGCCGACTTCTCTCACCAACTTTTGGAGTTGCCCCAGTGTTAGCCGCCGCCCCTGACGCGTGAAAACTTTGCCCAAGTCTTCCCCGTGAAGGTACTCCATCACGAGATACGCCAGACCTTTGTCGCTGCCACAATCACTGACCTGCACGATGTTGTCGTGCTTAACCTCGGCGGCCAGCCTGGCCTCTTTGATGAACTCGCGCGACGAGAGCCCCACCTTGATGGCAACGGCCTGTCCAAGCCGTCGATCCATTCCTTTGTAGACAGCGCCGTAGCCACCCCGGTCAATAAACTTCTCGAGAACGTAACGACCGTCCAGAACACGACCTACGAGGTCCTGGATATCTTCGAGTGCTAGCGCATCATCCGACATGAACGCGGCCTTCTCGCCCCGGTATGAATTCCAGATCAGGAAAGACGCCCGTGAACTGCTTCATTCGCCGCTTTCGCTTAAACGCCGTCCACTCAATCTCCGCCCAAATGGCTGAGCTACGCCCTCACTGAACGATGGCGTAGCCACCCTGTCCTGAAAGATTCGCATGCATTGCCCACAGAGAACGCACCCACCTGTCAGTATCGAACACGAAAACTCGACTCGAAGACCACAACACTTTACACAACAAGTCTTTATGAGGAGCGGCTCTCGAAAAACCCATAAATAAGTGAGACGATTCTTACGCAATGCGTCGCCACTAATCACGGCAAAATCATACGACACCGAGCGGGGATATGCCAACCCGTTCATTCCGAATCACAACTCGCGATCAATTCAGCAGTTGCGGCCAATTATTCCCTCCCCGCAGGCGTTACATCGCAGTGACACGCACTCCCCGGATCGTGCCTTCGATGAGCCACTCATCTTCCCCCAGTCTCTCCCCCTGCATGTAGTACATGTTCTTCGACGCAACCTCATGTGCAAAGCGGATTTCAAGCACAACGCCCTGTCCAGTGGGTGAGGACCTTGCATATCCGCAAGCCACACTTCGGGTCGCAGTCCAAGACGTAAAACGGCTTGTATCGGTTGCACCGCTTGTATGACGATTGGGAAATCCATCCCCGGCATCGCCACCCTTGGGAGTACATGTCCCCTGGCTTTGCGCCTCCAAGTGATGACGCGAAAGGCTCGCAACGCCTCGGTAAAGCATTATTGGAAGCGGATCCATCAACTCACTCCATACAAGTGTCTCATTAATAGTGAATTTCACATCAGAATAAAGGGGCTACGACACGAAATGCCGTTTCGGCCAACAGCCTCGCTTGGACGAACCAACGTCCTATCAGGCGCGTTTTTGGAACTTTGCGACACGACAACCACTAACCCCGTTACTACCAATGTCAACACGAACGCCGATTCGGATACCTAGCGGGCAGGAATGGACCGGAAAATCGAGAGAATAGGCGCTTTGAGAGTATTTTTGCGCGTTTTTTGGCAGAAACCACTGGCAAGCCCCCACATCTGTTCTTATGTTTACGCATCAAGTCGGGACCGAAGTGAAGTGAACAACGCCACTAATTGTGGACATAAGAACACAATCATACATTTTCTGCGAGATCCGGCCCGGCGAACTGACAAAAATTGACATCGTGCGAAAAACTCGAAGGTAAAACAGGGGCTTGCGAAACATGCTGCTGATGAATTGGCTCGGTGAAGTGTGTCAGGGTCGATTGCGAGTCCGTCCACGTCGCTGCCGTCGCTCGATCCCGTCAGCGCAAGCGATCGTCCAAGTTGAATCACTGGAACAACGGCGGATGTTGGCGGCAGACTTGAGTGCCGCAGTTGTCGGTACAGTCTTAACTGTGACTGAAGCGAATACGAGCCTTGGTGCGGACAATAATGTCACACTCAAATATGTCCCCGCAGCCATCCCAGGAACGTTTGATTTGCATCTGATTGGTGCGGGCGGAACGACGATTAATGGGGTCACGGATTTTAATGTCACGACGGCGTATCTCGGCCCATTTACGTCCATTAGCATTGATACCGGCGGAGGCAGCGACAAGATCACACTGGACTCGACGAGTCAGGACTTCGCCTTCCCTCTCGGAATCGCACTCGTCGGTGGCACGGGCGATGACACCTATGCCTTCAGTATGAATTCCGGACTTGGCGCGGTCTCAATTGCGGATCCAAGTGGTAACGATACGTTGGATTTTTCATCGAGCACAACCGCCTTGGCCGTGAACCTCGGCATCACTTCCGCACAGGCCGTCAACGCGAATCTGAACTTGACCCTCGCGTCTGGTGCGTCAATTGAGAATGTCATCGGTGGATTGGGGAACGACAAATTCACCGGCAACACGCTCGACAACACCTTTACCAGCGGCGGCGGAACGGATACCTACTACTTCAATACCTCCTCGCAACTCGGCGCGGACACCATCGTTGACAGCACCGGCAAGGGAACGATCGACTTCACCGGAAGTACACCCGGTGTCGCATTGAACCTGGGTTTGGTCGCACAACAGATCGTCAATCCGAACTTGAAACTGACGCTCTCGTCCGCCACCGGCATCCAGAATGTCATCGGCGGACTTGGAAACGACAAGCTGACCGGCAACACGCTCGACAACACTTTTACCAGTGGCGGCGGGGCTGGTACCTACTACTTCAATACCTCCTCGCAACTCGGCGCGGACACCATCGTTGACAGCACCGGCAAGGGAACGATCGACTTCACCGGAAGTACACCCGGTGTCGCATTGAACCTGGGTTTGGTCGCACAACAGATCGTCAATCCGAACTTGAAACTGACGCTCTCGTCCGCCACCGGCATCCAGAATGTCATCGGCGGACTTGGAAACGACAAGCTGACCGGCAACACGCTCAACAACACCTTCACCAGCGGCGGTGGGGCTGATACCTATTATTTCAACACCTCATCGCAGCTCGGTGCAGACACTATCATCGACGGCACCACCAAGGGAACGATCGACTTTACCGGAAGCACGCCTGGGGTCACCCTGAACCTGGGATCGACGGCCCAGCAGAACGTCAATTCAAATTTGAAACTGACGCTCTCATCCGCCACCGGAATTCAGAATGTCATCGGCGGAGCGGGGAACGACAAGTTCACAGGCAACACGCTCGACAACACCTTCACCAGCGGCGGCGGGGCCGACACCTACTATTTCAACACCTCTTCGCAACTTGGTGCAGATACCATCGTTGACAATACCGGCAAGGGAACGATCGACTTCACCGGAAGTACGCCTGCGGTCACAGTGAATCTGGGATCGACGGCCCAGCAGAACATCAATTCAAATTTGAAATTGACGCTTACGTCCGCCACCGGAATCCAGAACGTCGTTGGCGGGCTCGGAAACGACAAGCTGACCGGCAACACGCTCGACAACACTTTTACCAGTGGCGGCGGGGCTGATACCTACAACTTCAATACCTCCTCGCAGCTCGGTGCAGACACGATCGTTGACAGCACCGGCAAGGGAACGATCGACTTCACCGGAAGTACACCCGGTGTCGCATTGAACCTGGGTTCGGTCGCACAACAGATCGTCAATCCGAACTTGAAACTGACGCTCTCGTCGGCGACCGGAATCCAGAATGTCATCGGCGGACTCGGAAATGACAAGCTGACCGGCAACACGCTCGACAATACCTTTACCAGTGGCGGCGGGGCCGATACCTACTATTTCAAGACCTCCTCCCAGCTCGGTGCAGACACCATCATCGATAGTACCGGCAAAGGAACGATCGACTTTACCGGAAGCACGCCTGGGGTCACCCTGAACCTGGGATCGACGGCCCAGCAGAACGTCAATTCAAATTTAAAACTGACGCTCTCGTCGGCCACCGGCATCCAGAATGTCATCGGCGGACTCGGAAACGACAAGTTCACCGGTAACGCACTCGATAATACCTTCACCAACGGTGGAGGGATTGATACTTACTACTTCAATACCTCTTCGCAGCTCGGTGCGGACACCATCATCGACAGCACCGGTAGGGGGACCGTCGACTTCACCGGAAGCACGCCTGCGGTCACCGTGAATCTGGGATCGACGGCCCAGCAGAACGTCAATTCAAATTTAAAACTGACGCTCTCGTCGGCCACCGGCATCCAGAATGTCATCGGCGGACTCGGAAACGACAAGTTCACCGGTAACGCACTCGATAATACCTTCACCAACGGTG
>NZ_JH636434.1:1166044-1343801 GCF_000255655.1 Schlesneria paludicola DSM 18645
TCATCGGCGGACTCGGAAATGACAAGCTTACCGGCAACACGCTCGACAACACCTTCACCAGCGGCGGCGGGACTGATACCTACTACTTCAACGCCTCGTCGCAGCTCGGTGCCGATACGATCATCGACAGCACAACCAAGGGAACGATCGACTTCACCGGAAGCACGCCTGGGGTCACCCTGAACCTGGGATCGACGGCCCAGCAGAACGTCAATTCAAACCTCAAGCTGACACTTTCATCCGCCACCGGCATTCAGAATGTCATCGGCGGACTCGGAAACGACAAGTTCACCGGTAACGCACTCGATAATACCTTCACCAACGGTGGAGGGATTGATACTTACTACTTCAACACCTCTTCGCAGCTCGGCGCGGACACCATCATCGACAGCACCGGTAGGGGGACTATCGACTTCACCGGAAGCACGCCTGCGGTCACCGTGAATCTGGGATCTCCCGTACAGCAGAACGTCAATTCAAATTTGAAATTGACGCTTTCATCCGCCACCGGAATCCAGAATGCCATCGGCGGACTCGGAAACGACAAGTTCACCGGAAACGCACTCGATAATACCTTCACCAACGGTGGCGGAGTTGATACGTATTACTTCAATACCTCTTCGCAGCTAGGTGCCGACACTATCATCGACATCACCGGCAAGGGGACCGTTGACTTCAGCGGAAGCACGCCTGACGTCCGCCTCAATCTAGGACTGGCGGCGCAGCAGATCGTGAACGCCAATTTGAAATTGACGCTTTCGTCCGCCACGGGAATCCAGAACATCGTTGGCGGACTCGGAAATGACAAGCTGACCGGCAACACGCTCAACAACACCTTCACCGGCGGCGGCGGAGCTGATACCTACTACTTCAATACCTCCTCGCAACTCGGCGCGGACACCATCATCGACAGCACCGGTAAGGGGACCATTGACTTCACGGGAAGCACACCTGGAGTCAGCCTGAACCTGGGATCGACGGCACAACAGAACGTCAATTCAAACCTCAAGCTGACGCTCTCATCCGCCACCGGAATCCAGAATGTGACTGGCGGGATCGGCAATGACAGCCTGACGGGCAATGGGCTCGCCAATACAATCGTCGGTGGTGATGGCGAGGATATCCTCGTCGGTGGAACAGGTGACACGCTATCAGGTGGGGATGGCAACGACAGTTTGTATATCAACACCACGAGCAGCCACACCCTGGTCAGTGGATTGGGTGGTGGAACGACGACCGTCGTCGATGGAGGGAACGGGCGCGATTGGATTGAGGTGATGGGGAATTTTCCGGGCACCGCCAATTCCGTCCTGATTGATTCCGGAAACCTCAACTATACAGGTACGTCACCCAACCCCAATCCGCGTACGGCCGCCGGCAGCAAGACATGCGAAACCGTGTATGTCCATGATGCGCTCATCGACGGATTACTGCAGGTCACCGGTGCACAGGACGGAGTGAACGCCAACAACTCGGTTTACGTCTCATCATCGACGGCCGGAAACCTGAGCGTCACCCTGGGGAACGGAAGTGATCTTTACACACAACAACTCTGCAAAATTCTAGGCAACGCCACAATCCAACTGGGCGGCGGCAACAACTACGCCTATATCGCTGGACTCACGACAGCAACGGTCGCAACTTTGCCCAATACAATCACAGGCAATTTGCAGGTGACTGGCGGCGCAGGCGATGACCAGATCATCCTGGATCACGTTTCCGTGCAAGGAACTGTTCGAATTGACGGAGGCGCCGGCGGCACAAATGTGATCGGAATCAAATCGAGTTCGCTGATAAAATCAAACGTAACTCTGTTAAACTTCACCAAAGCAAATCAGTATGGAGACTACTTTACGCCATAAGGAATCGGAGCATCAAAGCCGAGGTTCGCGCCCTTAATGAGGAATCGCCTCGATGTCCTTCGTTCAATCAATGATCTGAGAAAATACGACGACCCTGGCAGCCATCTGATTGCCGGGGTCGTCGCGATAGAACGACTTTGCGATCTGCTAGAACTGGGCTCGCCCCAATCGTGTCAGCGGCGAACTATTCCCGCCACCGAAGTACCAGTTGAACATCGCGCGAACTTCACCCGCGAATTGCCTGTCGACTCCCATCCCCAAGGGTGTCGTATATCCCACGGTCAAAATCTTGTTTCGACCGAAGATCATATTCGCGCCGATCACGGCATTCAAAACCTCGATATTCGAAAATGACTGGCCATAGATGGCAAAACCATTGTTGTCGCGAATCACATCCCCGCTCTGCAACGATCGGTTGTAGTGAAGTTCGGCAAGCGGTGAGAATCCCGTCAGCCCCGTGGGGCCGGGTGTCTGCGTTCGGTACGCCCAGTAACCCGCGCTCAGACTCGCATACAAAAATGAGGCATCTTGAAACGATCCGATCCGGCCGAGTGCTCCCGAGGATGTTGAACCATCGAGACTCGTATTGCTATAAACTCGATTCCCATTGGTATCGAAGTCAAACTGGAGAAGACCCTGGGAATAGAATCGATCGTTGGGCGTATAGACTCCACCCACAAACGGCAGCAAGTGCACCGCATCGTTCGAAATATGCAAGGTCTGAATTGATCCCGAATAGGCATTGACATTATTGGCTGTTGGCAAGCTCATCCCCATCCCTGTCGAATACGCAAATGTCCTCGACTGAAAAAGGAGCGCTTTGGCATAAATTGTCATGTTCCCAAATTGCAGATCCGTCGGATTCGCAACGCCAGTCGTCGTATCGACATTCGAAGTGAGTGTCGATGCGAAGGGGATTCGAACTTCCACCGACGCACGTTGATTGAAGAACGTTTTTTCGAACCCCGGTGTATATCGACTGACATTCACTCCGTTCGCTGCGATTTGAGCATTGTCGAAATAGCTGTAATTGAAAAAGACCCTGTCACGGGGAATCGGACTTGATCCTTCGGCGAGCTTGGTGCGGCCGGTCGTGAGTGCGGGATCGAGCCCCCCAATCGTCGATTGACGGACCACGTCATAGACCTGGTACTGCCCAGGATTCGGTGGGACCACGATCGTTGGCGGATTGATCAGAACCGATTCTTGTCCCGAATGTGCCGTCAGAACCAAATGCTCTTGCCCCAATGCATTGAGGTTCGTCGCTGTCCCGGTAGCAACGTCACCGGTCGTCTGAAACTCGTGGGGCACTCCCCCCAACGACGTCAGCATCAAGTATTGCGAGGGATCAGTGGGGTTCAGCACGGCCTGACCAATGATTCCGTTCACAACGGACGAGCCCGTCATACTTCCACCGAAGAAGTCCCCCAAAAATGGAACATCCGTCGAATTGCGAGCGAGCCCTTGAAACGCAGGGCCTTGGTTCGGTGCGTTATTGCCTTGGGCATAGGCGGGCGGCGTCTCGATCTGCTGTGGCATCGAGGGTGTCGCTGGAGGCAAAGGTGCCGTCGACGAATCCATACCTGGTAACAATGGAACGGCGGTATTCCCCAAAGTGTTTGTGCATCCCGGTGAACTCGGCAACACACAAGCACTCGTCCCACCTTCTTGCGTGCTGGCCGGAGTCAGCTCGCGATCAAAGATTTCCTCGTCAGTGAGACGCTTGTGAGGCGGGGCGGCCTCGTCCGTATTTTGTGCCCGTACCCGCACCGCAGCTATGTCACTCTTGCGTGTCTTCGAGGTCGTCTTCCCCGCTCCGTAGGCATCTGTTGATGAGCCAATCATCCCGCTGACAATCGCCCAAGGCAAAACACAAGTGAATCCTGGAAAACGAATCCTCTTCATCAACGTCACTCCCTTTTATTCTGATCGGCCGGTCAGTCGGCTCTGCAATTTCGAACTGTTGGTGATTCGCATTGATCGATGTACGTCTGAGATCCGTCTCGGACGTACATCGATCAAACAGTTGGCCTGGATCTCCGATTTTCAGGTCGACCTACCGTGTACCACTCACAGTCTTGATGGTCGTTTCCGATGTCCTCAGCACGAATCTCTGCGGGTTGTTCTGGAACGTTTCCCAATTTTCCTTCGTGACGAATAAGTAGAACTGGTCGTTGTGCTCCCGAAGGATCTGGCCGTCCGCCATCTGCCGCCCGTTCAACCATTCGACCGGATCGAGCCCCCCATATGCCGGCGCATAGCATTTCGGATTCTCATCAAACGAGGCCTTTGCCTGAGCACTCGAGAAATAGTACGTTCGATCTTCAAAGGTCGACGAGAACCGCGGATCTGTCGGCATTACCTGGCGAGCCTTGAGCGCCACGATACACCTGCCCCGAAGGCCCGGAACAATCGGCGCCGTCACCGATTCAGGGGTGGCCTTTAAGAGTGGGATTGCGACCGCGGAACTCTGGATCAACTGTGATGTCGCCACTTGACCTTCAGCCGCTCTCGGCGACTGGCGTGGAATTGAGGTCGTTTTGTCGGGGGTGACTTCGTTCTCGTTGGACGGTTCGACTTCGCCGCTCTCCTTGGTCCGATTCTCATCTTGGGTCCCGTCCACTGGCGCGGGATCGACGGGCGGCAATGCGTATCCATCAGAGTACGACTTGAAGAGGCACATCCCTTCACTCGCCGCCTCACGCACTCGTTCCGAGGGCTCAATCCAACAACATTCGTCGTCTTTCTCAGACGCCACTTTCGCCAATGCCTTCATGACTTTCTCGTTGGCACATCCGCGGCAGCAGTCATATCGCTGTTCCTCGGACTCGCGATCGCGATACGCCTTTCGTGCCTGCTTTTTCGCCGGCCCTTTGGCTTCTCGAATCAACTGCTTCTCACCATTTTTGGCATGCCGTTCGGTCGCGCGAACAATCTGCTTGCGATTCGAACACGTCTCACATTCGCAGGCCGTGTTGATGTTGCAGCAACCGCGAGTCAGCATGTTTCGCAGCGCCATCACGGCTTCATACCGCACGATCTCGGAAGGATCTTCCAACATCGTTGCAATCAGCATGTCCTGTGCCTGTGGATAGGTCACACAATCGAGTGTTCCCAGGTAACGCACGGCTTTGACACGATTTGGAACGTCAAGTTGAACCGCACGGATCCCGGCGGCCATCCCTTTCAATGAATCGGGAGGCGCCGCTGTGAACGGTGGCTTCAGCAGCGGATCGGTGATCCGAATTTTCTTCGCCAACGCCATCGGACTCGCAGTCAGCCAGTCACACAGTGTCGGCTTAATGTCAGGACTAGTGAACGCCGGCGCAGGAGGAACGGGTGCTCCATCTGCTGCAGTAATTGAACTGGATCCGGACAAAATCTGAAGGCCAACGGCCACACAGGCGATCGGCAAATTCGTTCCACGGGGAAAAATCGGCATTCAGCGGGCCTCCTTGCTCAAGAATGCATATCCACGTGTACATAATCGGACTGCCTTGTTCAGTCATCTCAGACACTTTAGTATGACCAGCAGAGTTATCGCTGGCGTTACAGATTACCGATTCGTAATGAATCATCGGCAGATTCAGCGGGTTGTAACTGCATAATTACGGCGGATTTGGCTGCACGAACGACCGATTGCCTCCAAACCAAAAGGAAGTTCTGAACTCGCGTATATAACAACCTCACTTCGCGAAGTATCCTCAAGAGAAGAAAACTGAACAAAAGCCACTAACTCAAGCAACTTCTGAGATCTCCTGACGATCATTCAAAGCCCGTCTTCGATTGCGATCCAGTCAGGACGAAGGTGAGGCACTGCGATGCCGAGCCTCGACTCACTCGAACCCGAAAAACGGAATCATGCGTTGCAACGATAGACTGTTGGAGCATCAAACCCCAATCGACCCGTCGATGAACTTGCCACACACCGTCGAGCAGGCTTGCGGGCAATGCACGAGGCGCTGTCAGCGTCGCATGGCTCTGCCGCTCGTGATCGCTTTCCTGCTGAGCGCACTTGCGTCGTTCGAATTGTTCGCGGATGAATCGCTTCTGCCCCCAGCCGGTGGTGCTCCGGTCCTGCGTCTGGAAACGAATGGGCCTCGAAGTCACGTCAACGCGCTCGAATTCTCTCCCGATGGCAAACGGCTCTATTCAGTTGGCTGGGACAAGGCCGTTCAAATCTGGGACCAGAACGACGTCGGAAAATTTCAATATAACCCCAAGGCCACTCTGCGGACTCCCATCGGGCCCGGGATTCATGGGCAGTTGTTTACACTCGCCACGACCGAGGATGGCCGGTGGCTGGCAACCGCAGGAGTGGGGCTGGTGCGAGAACTTGCCGGCGAACGGGAATCTGGATGGATTCAACCTGCGGGCAATCTGAGCCTCGAATCACAATTGGACTACGGCCTGATCTATGTCTTCGACACTCTGACGGGAACGACAAAACTGTTGCGAGGGCACCGTGGGAATGTATGGTCGCTGGCATTCGCCCATGGCCGTCCGCCAGCGGCACCAAGCCTGGTCTCCATCGCAGAGGATCGCACGGATGACCTGACCAAGTTCGTGCCCACGGTGCGACTCTGGGATGTCGTGACCTCGTCCGAAATCACCCAACTCAAAGCGGTGCCGAACCTCGAAGGGAAGGCCTGGGGCCCCCTTCCAAACCTCGATGGAGCACAGCCGGGGCTGACGGCATGGACCACGGGCCCTGACCGCAACGAGGCTCGTGTCGCACTCGCATGGGGCGACAACCAGTTTCGAGTCTGGGATACCAAGTCTGGTCAGGTGTCGGTCATTCAGGCGTCAAAATCGACCTGGACAGTTTTGCCACTGGACCGCAAACGAGAACGAATCCTGACGGGCGGAAATTCGCAACTCGGGGTATGGCAACTCGCCAATACACCAGCAGGCCATCTGGCGGCATTAAGCAGTACTCAATTTCAAGATTCACAAATCGAATCCTTACGTGGACAACGGATGGATGGAAACGTGAGTGCCGCCGCATTGATTCCTTCGACGAACACACAACCAGCCCGCGCCGCATTCGTCGTGACACGATTCGACACGATTCCCTATTCCTATCGCCTACTGATTGCGACCACGGATTCTCCCATTCAGGCGATTCGAGAAATCGAACTTCCCTGGACAGGAATCAGACGCCCGTCGATTGCCGTATCTCGGGATGGCCGGTCACTGGCCCTTGCCGGACACGAGCGAGCGGAAATCGAGGTCTATGCCACGGAGGATTTGATCGGCGGCAAGCCCCTCAATCCACAGCGTCTCGGAAGCGAAGCTCTGCGATTCCAGGATGCCCAGTTTGTCCGATGCGACGATCGATGGGGTTTGCGATTGAGCCAGTCTCGTCGGGGCGACGCCGAAAGTCCCAATACCAATCCCATGATCTTTGACATCAATCATCGAGACATCCAATCTCCAAATGCACAATGGCGCGTTGCCAATGTCACGAAGTCTGGCTGGTCTGTCGTGGACTATAGGACACCGGGCAAGGTCATCGTCAATCGCCCCGACGATTCCAAGAATCTTGAATTGTCATTGGATGATCAATTCGCTTTGACTGCGATTGCCTTCTGCCCCAAGCCATTTGGTTGCCCGGTTCCTCTACTTGCCATTGCGTCTCAACGGCAAGGCGAATCGCGTTTGCAATTGTTCAATGGGGCCACTGGAGAGCATGTCCGCCAATTCACCGGGCACACAGAAGTCATTCGATCGTTGTCGTTTTCTGAGGACGGGCGCATGCTCCTCTCGGCCGCCGACGATCGAACGGTCAGTGTTTGGACGATCGTCGATCTGGCCGAGAGGAACCTTGGCAAACGAGGCATGATCCGGGGGCTGAGCGTTCAGGAAATTGCGAACAAACTGGTCGTCAAAAGCACGCATCCGGAAATCGATTTGCGACGCGAGGATGAGATCGTCGCAGGAGTCCAGCAAGGTGAGGTCGTTGAATTTGGCTCAAAGAAAGAATTCCATAAATTCATTCGAGATCGAAAACCAGGAGAAACGGTCGAGTTCACAGTCCGGCGCGATGGACAGGTCAAGGCGATGACGTGCCCCGTTGATCAGGCAATCGACGAAGCCAAGCCATTGTTCACATTGTTTGTTATCCCCTCTGAGAATGGACCTGAGTGGGAATGGATCGGTTGGAATCCACTGGGATTCTTTGATTCGCGCGGCGACCGCATCGATCAATGGCTGGGCTGGCACTTCAACACCGGCGAGCCGGAACGACCCGCGACGTTCGCGGTCGTGGGCGAGTACCGTGACAAATTCTTCAATCGTGGAATGCTGCAAAAACTGATCGAACTGCAAAAACTTCCGCCCGCTCAACCGATCGCACCCGACGAACCCAAAGTCACATTCTTTCTGCGTCATCCAGATGGAACGCCACTTCGACTCGACTACGACGACGTCCCGCAACTCGAAACCAATCAAGTTGAAATCGTCGCTGAAGTGAACGGTGTCGCTCCACGGAGAATGCACGAGATCAAATTGCAAGTTGTGGTTGAAAACAATGACCGTTCGAACCAGACCACCATCAACTTCCAGCGTGATCGTGAATCAGAAGATTGGGTCGCCAATCTCACGAACTATCCCTGGACTCGTGGTCCACACAGACTGGTCGTCCAACTCGAAACATCGGAGCGAACGGTCCGATGTATTGGCCGCGCGGACTATCATCCCGCCGCCCCCGAAATCGATTGGAACATTGACCCAACCTGGAAGCGAGATTTCAAGGCGGCGGAAATCACCGTCAATGCCACAGTTACACCAACCGGCGATGAGGCGGACGTTCAACTACTCTTGCTACGACCTGGAATTGAGAATCCGCTTGTCATTCGAAGTTGGAAAGCGCAGTCACAGCTGCAGATTGACGAGAGCGTCACGATTGATCCGGGCGAGAATCGTCTGGAACTTGTCACGTGGAACCGAAACGCACCGCCTGAAGATCGAGAACTTGAGACCACTCGGATTCTCACGTTCGTTCGACGTTCCAATCCACCGACAGCACCAACAATCGAAGTTGACGACAAGATCGTCGCATTGGACGCCACGGGCCAAACAAAAACGCTCACCGCCGATCCCGATGCCCCTGATACGTTTCGAACAGCGTCCCCGCGTGTTCGCTTCCGAGGAAACATCACCGGACAGGCCAGTCTCGATAGCGCCGCTCTCATGCTCGCTGGCGAATTGCAAACTCTCGCAGGATTTGATCCTGGCCAAGATCGGGTCGTCACATTCGACCAAACACTGGCGCTCAAACCGGGCCCCAATTCAGTAATATTGAAGTCGAGTATCGGCGATGCGCAATCCGAAAAGCGGCTGCTCTTCGTCTACGAGCCGCCAGCCCCGCAACTCGTCGAGATGACGGAGTCCGTGAAGGAGATTGATGCTCTCCCACCTGGGCTGGTCCGAATCCCGCATGTTTTCTATTCACGCTATCACGAGCCAATCGCGACAGTGTCGGCACGTCTTGAAGGACTACTCGAACACTCTTACCGCCTGACGCTGCGCATCAACGGCATTGTCCTGAATGACAACCTCCGGATCGATCGAAGCCGACCTGATCAACATCACCTTGAGCTGGCAATCCCGCTTGAGGGAGGGATCAATCAGATCTCGATTCAGGTCCAGAACGACTGGAGTCGTGAAACGGAAAGCAAGCAACTGGAACTCCGCTTTCTCCGCGTTCCTGAAATTGTCTCCGCAGAAGTCCCCGTAAAATTGATCGAGAAGCCGCTGGAACTGAACTGCCTGATTCAGTCCGTCATTCCGCTACGCTCGGCCAGGATTGTCGTCGATGACACCAACGAGATTCCCGGGACACTCTCAGAAGTGGCCGGTCAACCCGGCAACTATCTCCTGCAGGCCCATCGCACCGGTATCGCACATGGCAAACATCTCATTCAAATCACGGCAACCAACGACGAAGGCTCGAACCTCGTCCCATCCCTTCACGAAATGACAGTCGAGCAACCCATTGCACCTCCAAGAATCGAGATTGTCGGCCCGATCTCCAGTACGCCGTCACCGTCCAAGCTGTTCGCTGTTCAATACTCAGTGAAGTCGGTCGCGCCCACGACCGTTAAAACACGATGCCAAGGTGCCGCACAGGGAGAAGTCCGCACATCTTCGATCGACGTGGTTCCCATCGACGGATCGACTGGAATCCTGAACATCGAACTTTTCGATGGCCCCAACGAGATTGAACTGATCGCACACAACAGTGGAGGTTATAGCGAGAAACAAATCGTGACGACGTCTTATGTGACGCATCCGGCCTCGGTCGAGATTGTGAGTATCGACGGACAACGACCGCGATGGCGCGACGGGAAAGGTGTTCTGGATTCGAGTGCCACGAAAGCCCGCATCAAGCTGCAGGGAAAGCTGAAACTCAATAGTCGACCAGACATTGCCCAAAACCTCAAAGCGCGCGTGTGGGTCAATGGATTCCTGCAGACGACCAATGTCATCATGGATTCCGAGGGAGCGACGACGGGGACATTCGCGACCGAACTGACACTCGGACGCCCCAAGAAGAACGAGATCAAAGTTGAAGTCTACGGCGATTCGGGACAGCTCCCTTCACTGTTGGACGCTCCCAAATCGTTGACGCTGGATTGTGACAAGCACGAACGACATCAGGATTTGTACCTGATGCTCCTCGGAACCGGTGACGCCGACGTTCTACGCGAGAGTGCCATGAAGGCGTTGCACGCTCAGACGGATGCAAGGCGATCGGCGGAAGAGACATGGGAATCAGAACTTTTCTCGAATGTTCACGTGTTTAGCGCCCTCAACGTTCGTCCCCTCAAGGCCAACACGCGATTGGATCACCTTGTCAACCGGATGAAAGACAATCGTCGACGCAGTTCCAGCAGCGGGGCGCACACGATTCTCATGATCTACTTTCAAGGACGAATTCACCTGACGGGTGAAGACTTTAAATTCATCACTTACGACAAACAGTCCCCCTCAGAAGAATCGGTCACCGGAAAAGATCTGCAACGGACTCTCAATGACACCTATGGAGCACACTTACTTTTTCTTGATTTGAACCAGAACGATCAAAGCGTCACTCTTCAGGACGTCTGGCCGAAAGCCCCGCAGTTGGGAATTGTCATTTCCAACTGGATGGGCCAGGAACAGCAACCCGGCGAAACACGACTCATCAGCGCCTTAACACATGCGCTTCCACAAATTCGCCTCGTCCGAGAGCTGGCGAGTACGATCGACGATCGCTTCCGCTCGGCCCGCGAACATTTCCCAGGCCGAATCGAAGCGCGAGTAGATCTCTTAAAAGAAGTTCAAGACGTACGAATCGGTGTGGAATAGCACGCACTTGAACTCAATGGTCTGATCCGAAGCAGCCTGATTTCTGCGATGCGCCGATTCCTGAAGAATGCACGGAATCGTTTTTTCGTCCGTTCACCTTTCGCGAAATCGCCTACGATTTAGGTGGTGCGCTGCAGACATTGCCAAGTTCGCCCCCATTTCGCATTTGGCAATCCGCACCACCTGGGACGAATCCCACCATTGATCCGCAAGAGAGAACACCCAGAATGGGATCTGGCAATTCGTCAATGAGCAGAAACGGTGTCGATCGAATCCGGTGAAATTCCAACAACCGCAAATCAGGTTCATGAGTCGATCGACTTCGACGCTGACGGAATACAAAGCACAGTCATCGTTGAGCCGACTCGCGGATCTTGTGTGGATTTATGCCTGTTGCCTGCGGAACTGATTCTGTCGAATCGAACGTGTCCTCGAAAGTAGGCGAAATCACATGCCCGCATCCACGCGAGTCAATTCGTCCCAGCAAGCCGCAACGTATTTCAAACACAGACCTTCGGGCTTCACCCTGATTGAGCTTCTGGTCGTCATTGCGATTATCGCCGTGTTGATCGCCTTGCTGCTGCCCGCCGTCCAACAGGCGCGCGAAGCCGCTCGACGAACCCAGTGCAAGAACAACCTGAAGCAAATTGGACTGGCACTTCACAACTACCATGACCTCACAACGAACACGTTCCCACCGGGATACATTGGTGCGACGCTCGGAGGAAACGGCTATTCGGGATGGGGCTGGATGACCATGATTCTGCCGCAAGTCGACCAGACGAATCTTTACAACCTCTTCAGCCAATCAACAACCAATCCGAACTTCTCATCGGGACTGTTGGGATTGAGCACCGCCCCACCCACGACAGGCACGATCGAGATTCCTCTTCCAGCGTTTCGCTGTCCGACCGACGTTGGCAATCCCACCATGCAGGCGAATTTCGATGGCGCGGTTGGATTTGGAATTTCGACGATGTCCTACGGGCGTTCGAACTATGTCGGTGTCTGCGGGACAGATCCAAACTGGCTCAACTCAACAAGTTCATACTCTCCATCAGTGATCCCCACCGCCTATGCATCCGATGGTTTGGCGTCGTCGTCGTCTCCCATTTCCGGCTTCGCGATCGGTGCGATGAGTTTCTACAACGCACCCGCCTCAATTAATCTGCAAACCACCAATTCGGTCTTCGTCGACGCCTACGGAGGCACATTCGGAAATGGCAGCAAACGAGGTTTGCGCGATATGACCGATGGCTCGAGCAACGTGATCATCGTCGGCGAACGATACAGTCCATCGCCAACCGCCGCGTTGGGATTGCTCGATCTAATCGGCGACGCATCATGGGTCGGCGCCGAAGATTCGACGTTCCATGGCCAGCCGATGGTACTGGGAGAAGCGACGAACCCCATCAACTACAATTTCACCGGGTCATCCCTGCGACCGCAGACAACAGGGTTCGGTAGTCTGCATACCGGTGGCTGTCATTTCCTGATGGGTGACGGAAGTGTCCGTTTTCTGAATCAAAACATGAACGTCAATACGTTTCGGCAGCTTTCCCGTGTGTCCGATGGCGCTGTCGTGGGTGAGATCTAGCAGCCTGTTTCGTCAACGAGGACGGGCTCGGCGCAGATTCAAGAAACCATGGCATGGTGAAGTAACCCTTCACAGGCCGGGGACCGGCTCATTTTCCCGTAGCAAACAGAACGATTGCTCTAGTCGATGCACTGCAGATTGCCATAAACCGGGAATCTGTACCTGTCCCACGCTCTCGGACTCAACTCACCAAGAGCGACCCTCCGTTTGCATTTCGACGTGCACGCCGCAATACAGTGCTCACCTCAATTCCACCTTCAGATTGACGGTTGCTTTTGCCTCGTCGTCATGGCGAAACTATCGTGATCGCGAGGCCTGGAGTTGAACTCCACAACCGACGTGGACCGCGACCGCATGAGCCCCACCTGCAACGTGATCAGCACAAAAACCCGAAAACCTGTTGACACTTTCCAACGCGGCGAACCGAAACGAGAACGGAATTTATGAGTCTTCCGCCGCCGATGCGTCCTGGGCTGCACCTTGCCTTTCTGACATCGGGCCCCAACGCTCCCTCAAGTCGATATCGAGTGTTTCAATACATTCCGCACCTGCGGAAACTGGGATTTCGCTGCACGGTCGCCAACAGCTTCCCTGAAAAATATGACTACTTTCCCTGGCTGGGATGGCGTTTAAGCCGCCAACTGAAGCGAATGGTCCGGCGATATCATCTGCTGCAGCTCAAGTGGTCGAAACCCGATGTAATCATCCTTGAACGCGAACTCTTCGACGAACCCACCTGCGAGTTCGAAGAACAACTGACACGCTTTGCGCACAAGATTGTGCTGGACATCGACGATGCCGTCTTCATGAGGTATCCGGAAAAGTTTGATCGATTGGCTCAACTCTGCGATGGAATCATCGCGGGCAATTCGCGGCTCGTCGAATATTTTCAAACGCGAAATCCTCGCGTCGCATTGATTCCGACATGCGTCGATATGGATCTTTACCCTCAACGATCCCCCTCGTCACCGACAGATCGGACGGTGATCGGATGGATTGGAACCGCGTCCAATCTCCCTCAGCTCTCGCTCGTCCTTCCGGCCTTAAGAGAGGTCTCCAAGCAGACGCCGATCGAGCTTCGGATTATTACGTCGCGGCGAGACCCACTTGATACGATGGACACCGAAGGGATCTCGATTCGCTTCGTACCATGGAACGCACACGACGCCGTGCAGCAGTTGCAGCACTGCGATATCGGAATCATGCCGCTGGAACACGATGATCCCTGGAATCACTATAAGTGCGGCTTGAAACTGATCGAATACATGGCGATTGGCCTTCCCGCAATCGCTTCGCCTGTCGGAGTCAATGCACAGATCGTCACACCAAACGTTGACGGGTATCTGGCGTCAAATACGGCGGAGTGGGTCGACGCCATCCAGAAGCTCGCTCAATCACCTGAACTCCGTGCGAGAATTGGTGACGCAGCTCGAATAACCGTGATGCAACATTACTCGACACAGGCTCAAACGCCACAATTGATCAAGGCGTTACTCGAATTCTCGCAATGATCGATCATGTCTGAGGAAGTCCTAACCCCGGCAGCCCGTTCCGGCAAGCACCGCATCCTCTGCTCGCCATGCCCGCTGGCGAAAACAGGTGCCGCTTGCAGTGGGTTGTAACCTGGATGCGCGAGCATCATGATACACCGCCTCGAATACCTTCCGATGGGCAACATCTGATCCCGAGTGCCACTGAAACACCAATGGACCAACCTCAAAGTCGTGTTGAGCTCGAAGACAAGCCTTGTCCACTGTGCGGGGCGAGCCACTTTGCGAGATACTTGGTCTCGGCCGACAATTCGAAAGCGGTCAGCGGCACGTTCCAGATTGTCCGGTGTCTTGATTGCCGACATCTCTATACGAATCCGCGGCCCACGCCTGAGACGGTTCTCAACTGCTATCCGACCGACTACGGCCCACACCGCGTGCATTCTGAGGCTGAGGCCCCCCAGGAAGCGGCACCGTCAACAGTTGCCGAAAAGCAAACCGAAACGCCGCAAAGCCGCCCCTGGTATCTGTCTCCCGCAGCGAGACGCATTCCTGGATTGCGTGCCCTGTACTATTGGCTCACCAACGACTATTCGAACATCATTCCCACCGGATTGAAGTCGGGGGCCCAGGTCGTGGAACTGGGCTGCGCGAATGGTGCATTTCTACAGAAACTTCAAGCCCGTGGCTGCAACGTGGAAGGAGTCGAACCGGTTGCCTCGGCCGCCGAAGAAGCAAAGCGTCGCGGTTTTCGAGTGCACGCGGGAACGCTCGAATCATTGGTGCTGGACAACAATTCGCGTGATGCGTTTTTTGCCTGGATGGTCGTCGAACACCTGCTGAATCCGAAAGACACGCTGCTTGAAATTCACCGTGCATTACGTCCAGACGGGTGGCTCGTTTTTAGCGTCCCGAATGCGGGGTGCTGGGAGCCGATCCTGTTTTCGACGTCCTGGTTCGCATACGACCTGCCGAGACATTTGCAGCACTTCACCCCGCGGCGGCTGACTCGATTGCTCAATGACTGTGGCTACGACCGCGTCACTGTGGTCCATCAACGCAACCTTCTGAATGTCGTCTCTAGCGTCGGACTCGTGCTCACACGCTGGTTTCCGAACAGCCCGTTGGCACAGAAAATTCTCGCATGGTCAGACCGTCCCACGCTCTGGTGTCAACTAGCCTTGGCCCCTCTCGCCGTTCTTCTGGCTGGCCTGCATCAGGGAGGCAGACTGACGGTAATCGCACGACGCCCCGCCGCGGAATAATCCAACGGCGATTGGGCTTCTGGACCCCACTTCCATCGCGTCGGCATTGCAAACATCACTCGTGGCACCAGCGCAACCGAAGACTTTTCCTGTGAACGCTGTATTTGTTATTCAGCTTTCACATGGGACGTCACTTCAATAAACACTGATGGAAGATCGAGCGAACAATCAGTTGGCTGGGATATCAACGCCGCCTTCTCGTACGTCACGAATACTTTGCCCACCTCTTCGAAGGCTTTCTGCATCTGGCATGCCTGATAAAATGCTTAAAATCGTTTTGAAACTGCCTCTATTTTGTTGGAACACAAACTCCAACCAGGAAATCATGGATTCCCTCATGCCAGCACAGCCGGAAGCACTAAAGGCTGGACGAATGGAGATAACTTGAACGATCATCATCGCCTTAAAATACTTGAAGATCGAAAGGTAGATTGAAGTGGACCCCGTTTTTCGGACCACCGGGAGCCATTTCTTAGATGGTATTCACCGGGCTCGGGGGAGAGGGATTTGATAGGCTTGCTAGGGCGTGCGGTTGGCCAATCCCTGGTGAGGTCGCTCGTGGCGATCGTACTGGAAGTACGCCTTCAATCCTTCATGACAATCGGCTCCCGTCGTGTATTCCTTGAGGTAGATGTTCTCATATTTCACGGTACGCCATAGTCGTTCGATCATGACGTTGTCAATCGCTCGACCTTTGCCGTCCATGCTGATGGCAATCGATTCCTGTTCCAGTCGCTTCGTAAAGATCTGGCTCGTGAATTGAGATCCCTGATCCGTGTTGAAAATTTCCAATCGGCCCTGTTGCAACGCTTCCTCCAGGGTCTCAACGCAAAACTCCACGTCCATGCTGTTGGACAGTTGCCAGGCCCATTCGTAGCGGTGTAGCAGTCCATGACCGCCGTCAAATACAGATATTCCCGACGCATCGGAACGAACGTAATGTCGCACGCCCACGCTTGATTGGGACGGACGATTTCAACACCTCGAAGCAGGTAAGGATAAATCTTGTGACCCGCTGCTCGCATCGTCGTCCGAGGGCTTGGTGCGAGCGACTTGAGCCCCATTTCCTTCAGGAATCGCTGCATTTTCTTGCAATTCACCACTTGGCCGTGACGCTCCAGATGTGACACCATTCCACGACTGCCCAAGTGCGGATGTTGCAGATATTCCTCGTCGATCCGCCGCATCAGGCGAAGGTCGCCTTCGCTCACAGGAACAGGCTCGTAGTACATATTCGAACGATGCAGGCCGAGCAGCTCACACTGGCGACGAATACTCAGCAACCGATTGCCGGGATCAACCCAAGACCGGCGTTCAGCCACCGTTCTCGGCTACGTTTTTTTGAGCCAATCGAGTTCAACCTTCAGCCGCCCGATCTGCTCATAGAGCTCTGCGGAACGCGGTTCGTCAGTCGCCGCCTTCTTGGCCGATGGCGCGTCAAACACGCTCATCGCTCCGTCCAAGAGTTGCTTCTTCCAGAGCGTGATCTGCGTCGGGTGGACCTTATGCAACGAGGCCAGCTCGCTCACCGTCTTCAAGCCACGAATCGCATCCAAGGCCACCTTGGCCTTAAACGCACCATCGAATATTCGTCGCTGCCGAGGCATCGTTTTCTCTCCGAGCTTTGCTCGCCACGATGCCTCTTGTTTTAACCCTTTCCAAAGCCGTTTTTCCATCTAAGCCGCTGGTCCGAAAAACGGGGTCCACTCCAGTGATGCCCGCTCCGAAGAATTCGAAAATCTTCTCGAGGTGGCCGAATATCCAAACCATCGGTGCGATCTATCGGACACGCGACGTCGACGGCAAACAGATCGAATGGCAAGACTGCTTCATCAGCAGCCTGTCTTCGAAGGTCCGCAATCATCGCGACCTTCTTCGATCTCACTGGAGTATCGAAAACTGCCAGCACCATATCTTAGATGTAACATTTACAGAGGATTCGAGTCGAATTCGGAAAGGAACGGGGCCTGAAATTAGTTCCGTTTTCCGCCGACTCGAGCTCACGATTCTACAACAGGACACTTGGATCAACGGAAGTCTTCGAAGCAAACGAGAGATTTGCGGCCGGGATGAATCCGCGTTTGTAAGGCTTCTCGCTGGTTTTTCTGAGGATTAACGCTCGATTGCCCTGCTGGTACCGGCATATCATACTGTCCGTACATGGCTCATGTGGCGCTCACAGCTGTCCGAGCTCAAGCGCGTCTCCCTCGAAAAGAGTGTCAGCTCATTCCGCTGACTGTGCCGGAAATTCGACATGTCATCGAACGAATCCTGCTTTTCAACCCGCCTGAGGAACCAAATGTTCTGAATTGGCCAGCTGGCATCGAAGGCATCATCACTCAGCACAAATCTGCCACTATCGTGCAAGAGGGCACGATCCTCCAAGAAATTGAAGTACAGGTGTAGTGCTAGCTGAAAACATCTTCAAATCGAATTGATTCTTATCAATAACAATACGCCAGCCATGTATCCAACTGTATAGATGAAGTCAAGTGCCGTTTGGCTTATCATTTAAGATGAGAAAGATGCTTACTGACGAGGCGTCTTGCAGTCCACAAAAAATTGGTGCACCCTCGAATGGGTCTCACGCAGATGGAGACAGTGATGGCGATTGTTTTTCACATAGGCTATATCGCTAAAATCGCCGTCGTATTGTGCTCAGGCGTATTGATTGCCTGCGTGATAATTGTAACTTACGGATTCGGCGGGAACAAGCTGAAATATAGTGGGCCTTCCAATTCGTCGAATGCGGCCAAATGGCAGAAAGTGTTCATTTGCAACATTGAAATAAAGATTGTCGAAGCAAGCGGCCAAAAGCGTGAGTTTAGGCCGAAGGAAGCGTGGGTAGAGTTCGTTGTCGAGAATCTCAATTCATTTCCAAAATCTACACGAAAGGCTGGAAAGAGGATTTGCATCAGATTTGATAGGTCATCAGGAATTACTAGCGAGAAGCGAGTTACGATAGAATTCAATGGCAAAAGCCGAAACCAGCAATATGTATGGGACAGGTCGGGAGTCACTTTTGGCTTCGAGAAACAACTAGACGAAGAGCTTCCTCCAAGCTTCACAGTTAATGTGTTTCAAACTGAAAGCAAGCAACGCTCGCTGTGCGAATATACAATTCATCTTAAGAAGTAGATCAACAAAAATGTGCATTCAGAATACGTGGCAGCAACTTCCGTTGGCCCACGCGACGTTCTGTGACTGCCCTTGGCCTGCCTTGGTTGAAATGCACCATCAGAAACCCGCGTCAGCACGGGGGCAGCGCGCATCCAGCATACCGTCGGTCTGGCAATTTCATGCTCCATTGCCGCAAAGCGGAACGCAACCTGAAGAAAACAGGATACTAGAGCACATTTCATAACGACGATTGGCAAGGAAACTGCGTACCAGACGGGGTGAAAGGAGTTTCACTCATGGCTGACACACGGACGATCGAGCTGACTGGTTACGCGTATCTTACTGACGCACAATGGGATTGCATTTCTCACTTCTTTCCGGAGCCGGCGGACCATCCGCATGGCGGACGACCGTTTCACACCTCACGAGCCTGTCTGGAAGGGATTTTGTATGTACTTATTACAGGCTGCCAATGGTCAAAGTTGCCAAAAGTCTTTCCTTCACCCAGCACATGTTGGCGGCGATTCGACGAATGGACGCGGATGGGAATTTTCGAAGGACTCTGGTTCGAGCTCCTGAACGAACTCGACAATCGCGATGACATCGATTGGACGGAAGCTGCGGCGGACGCTTGGTTCGCACGAGCGAAAAAGGGGGCGACGGAGTCGGCAATACCAAATGTGGCAAGGGAACCAAGGTTGTTGACATCGTCGACTCGAATGGAATCCCCCTCGCCGTCTATTTGACCGCTGCTAACCACAGCGAGGTGAAACTGATCGAGCCCACTCTCGACCGGTTGCAGATTCTCGACAAAGCCCCTGAACATCTGATTTACGATCGAGCCGCCGACAGCGATCCGTTGCGCGAGCGGCTCCGCGACGAACGCGGTATCGAATTGGTGTGCCCTCATCGCAAAAGCCGGAAAAAGCCGCCGACCCAAGACGGTCGCGCGTGTCGGCGATATCGCCATCGGTATGTGGTGGAACGAATAGAACCTATTGCAACGTCGTTACTTGCGAGAGGAAGTCGGTATTCATTGCACAGCGGATCATCTTTCCTCGAATGCTGTCTTTGAGAGGATGGCATTAAAGTAAGGTCGCCGCAAACCTCCGCAGCTAACTGAGATTGTTGCCCAGAGTTCGTTCACGTGTTCGGCTATCGTCCTCATGGAATGTCACATCCAACATTCAGTGCATCGATTCGATGGCCCAATGCCCCCCGAACCTCTTCGCCGAATCTTTTCCGACTGAGATAACGACTGACGATGTAATAACGAACCTCGCAGCTTTGTGGCCCGTCCCCTTGTTGCGATACACGTAACGAGTAACCGATCGCTTTCACCCACGGCCACTCTTTCTTTAACGGGAAGTCTGCTGGGATTCGAGTCAAGTAATAGGTCCGTTCATCGATCCGGCCGTGACCTTCCTCGTAAGTCTTATAACTGCGGTATTGCAAGTCTTCGAGATCGGTTTCCAGATGTTTTGCAAAGTAGGCTTCGATCGTCTCGCGCAGTGTCGGTTGGATGGGATCGCTTTCACTCGGAACCGACGGGAACGGGAAGCAGCTCAGAAAGTACATTCGACGGAAGACTCAAACCGAAGTCATCGACGAATTAGGCAAGCTGCGAGAGCAGCATCGAAACGGGATGCTGCTCGAAACCGGGAAGATGACAGTCAAACAACTGCTGCTCAAATGGCTTGAGGAGTCCGCGCCGGACAAGGCGGGAGCGGTGACCCTGTGTCGGTACTGCGGTCTCGTCGAAAAGCACATCATCCCGCTGATCGGCAATCGCAAGCTTTCGCAACTCAGCCCGCTTCACGTTCAATCGATGCTCACATCACTCAAGGAGAAGAATGCAGGGGAGGAAACCCGCCGATACGCGTTCCAAGTCATTCGAAGGGCGTTCAACGTGGCGATGCGCTGGGGGCTGATGGTTCGAAACCCATGCAGTTGCGTAGACGCTCCCAAGGTCGTACGGCGACGAATCAACCCGTTAACGGTTGGACAAGCGAAAAAGCTGATCGAAGTTTCGAAGGACGTGGCGAACGGAGCGGTGTTCGTACTGGCCCTCACGACTGGATTGCGCAAGGGCGAACTGCTCGCGTTGCACTGGGAAGACATCGACCTCAATGAAGGGGTGATCTCGGTGAAGCGCAGCCTGGAGGAACTCAAGGGCGTGCTTCGGGTGAAGGAACCGAAATCGAAATCCGGTAAGCGGCTAGTCAAACTTCCCGCAATGGCAATCGCGGCGCGGTGGGCACACAAGAAATGGCAGATGGCCAACGGGCTGGCGGCGTGTCCGATTGTGTTCGCGAATCAATTCGGCGAATTCCTCAGGAAGAGCAACTTCGGTGAGCGAACGTGGAAACAATGTCGTCTCGCGGCCGGAATTCCCGCCACGGTCGTTTTTCACGATCTCCGACACAGTTCGGCGACGTACCTTCTCGAATCAGGTTGTCACCCGAAGATCGTTCAGGAGCGTCTCGGGCACAGCAAAATTGGCCTGACGCTGGACACCTATTCCCACCTCGCGAAAGGCATGCAGGATCGTGCCGCCGATGACATGGACCGGGTTCTCGGAGTGAAGCTTGCCTGATTGTTGCAAAATGTGTTGCGCGCGACCCGTTTCGACGGTGGTCGAAGAGTGACCACCAAAAGAAAAACCCACCGGAAACACTACGTTTCACGATGGGTTAGCGGAGAGGGGGGGATTCGAACCCCCGGTCGAGGGAATACCCCGACGCCGCTTTAGCAAAGCGGTGCTATCGGCCACTCAGCCACCTCTCCGGCTCGCTTGGAGCGTCGACAACTATATCTATTGATGCCTGAAAAACAAGTCGGGCTCAGGCCCCTTGAATTTCGGCATTTTCATGACATTCCTCCAATCGGATTTGCCTGATTTCTTCTCGGTCGCGACCGGCCTCCGATTTTGGATCGGACGGAACGGGCCTCGGCACTCATCTGTCCCCAATTTCGCCCCCTGACGGCCCGCCAAAATCCTGGTGATGCGTTCCACATTGACTCGAAAACGCCATGAAATCCGAAATTCCTGGATCTCTGTGCCCCTGGTTTTAGCAGGTTGCCGGGCTACGAAAAATGCCTCTCCATGAATTCACGTTGCCACGACTACTTTGGGCCCCAACAGGGATTCGAGCAGATTGTCGTGCGGGTAGGGGTGGCCACGATGCTGAGTAAACGCTTCGCCATACTCGACGCGGATCTGCAGACCACGCGCCGCGGACCACCTTCGGCAGCCATCGAGATACTCATCCAGACCATGCTGGCGGCGAAGCCATTCGCGTTGGCTTTCGTGACACGCCAGCATTTTGAGTTTCTCTTCAAACGTCGTCGAAATGTCGACGATGAAATCCGTCGCCAGAGGTCGTCCGTAGTAGTCAATCCCCTGAATCGCATCGACGTAGTACAGATGCGGAATCTGGCTTGTCGGAGCCGCGGGATCCCACTGCAGCGTGACGTAATTGGGACAACTGGCATTGAAACAGGCGTCCCGCACCAGGCGACTGGTCACTTCATGATCGCTCATATAGTCAATGGGTGGTGCGGTGATCACCAAATCCGGCCTGGTTCGACGTATCAGCTCGGTCACACGCCGCCGACTGTCGTTGTCGTGAGTAATGCTCAGGTCGCGGAACTCAACGCATGTATAGTCGGCCCCTAACATTTCTGCGGAACGCTCGGCTTCCATGCGTCGTACCGATGCAATTTCGTCGGCCGACAGCTCGGCACTGCCACAGTCGCCAGGCGTCATGGTCGCGACAGAGATGATACACCCAAGCTGCTTCAGCAGCACGAGCGTTCCGGCGCATTGGAGTTCGATATCGTCAGGATGAGCATGAATCGCCAAAACGCGAACCGGGCCTGTACGGGCAGACATTAACGAAATTCCTCGAAGAAAAGCACCAACAGTTCTCGGTCATCTTGAGACGTCAAATGGCCTAACAACAAATCGTCTGATAGGGAGCCGACTGGAGACACGGCCACGCGTCTGGACACGACGCCCTGCGCGACCGAATGAGCCCGAATCTGAACGACGCCTTTGCTCGCCCTTGTCATCATCACCGATAGATTTGCGGTTTGGGAAGGCCAGCGATTACATCTTGCCGGACGTTTTTGCCGCCATCTGAGAAAGACAACCTGGAATCAGCGTCTTTCGGATCAGATGGCAGATTGGCCAGGCGTGGCCTGAAGGTCACGATCAACATCAACGGCAGGTACCAGAGGACATAAATCCCCCCTTGATCCGGGTACCAGAACTGTGTTGCAACAATGATCGCAGCTGAATTCGCCAGCAGCGTCTCCAAATTCTTTCTGAGCGGCCAGATGGAAAGCGATACCAGCAACACGACGAACGTTGCGAATACAGGAATTCGGTAGGCAGGGTTGTACAAACTCCAGAACCCGACTCCGTCATCAGCCTGAAACTTCAAGACACTCCAGTCGATCGAACCGATCGCTTGCCGGGTAAAGCTGTGTGAGTCTGCCGACGTCAGAACCAGACTTCCCAACAGGATCGCCCCCGTCAGCACCAGCGCAAGCGTAAACTTCATCGCCCCGCGACCCCAATAAAACGACATCCAAATCGGCAGCAGAAAAATTGGGAAAAACAGCGTACCACAGGCGAGCCCCAGCAATCCCCCCGCAACCGTGGGTTGGCGATGTGCGGCCACTGCCCAGACGATCAAAGCCGCTGGTAACAGGTGATTGACTTTTGTCACGTCATAGGCCGTGATCGGCAGTAAGAGATACAAAGTCCCCATCGCCAGCCCAAGATTCGTGTCGCTGAAGTGCCAGCGTCCGACGGCAATCAGCCCAAACAACACGGCCAAGTGCGACAGAAACGCCATTGCCCGCGCGGCGGCGATTTCCGCGCCCCCCATTAACGGGACGACGGTCGACGCAAGAAGCGGTCCAGCGGGACCGGTGACCTCACCCACTTCACTGACTTCGCCATCTGCAACGTTCGCCGCAGCAGACGCATCGTGGCGTTTCAGGAGTTCATCCGTTTTCTTCACGGTCTGCATCGCACCCGCGTCAGGCGCTTCCGTTGCGATCTTGGTTGTTTGAAACAGCATGGCTGCCGCACAGAGGAACGCCATGCCGGCGGGATTCAAGTTCTGTTCCATCCGCGGCCGGCGGGTCAAGGCCCAATCAAACAGCAGGCGGAACAACAGACAACCGCTGACCACGAACAACCAGCAGTAACCCAACGTCGAGCCAGATTTGGTCGAATTAATCAGTAGCAGCCCGGGCGCCAAAGACAGCAGAAGGGCCAAGTCGAGATTGCGAACAGACCACATGCGACCGAATTTGAAAAATACGGCGAGGATCAGTAGCAACGACAAATAAAACCACGTCGGTTCATTGACGTAGTAACCGCTGAGAATTTCTTCCATACCCGCACCTCATCCCGTTGTCCTGAAGCGACGACGGCAAAAGAGGAACCGCATCCGATTCGGATTGGAAACAAAAGTGAATTGTCGCCTGTGAGACGGACACCCCTGCACGGCTCACAAACGTCGTCGTCCGAGGTCTCCCTATGGACGATTCCCACCCCAATAGAATACGGCGCGGCCGACGGAGTTCAATCCGTAATCGCAATTCAGACGGGAAACCTCAAGATCGACTTTCCGAGTTGTGGCCGATGATCCGGGTAGTGAAATTCTCCGAAATCTGCATTGAGAAACGAGAATCACAGCTGGTAGGACCACGGAAGAGAAGGTTCATGCGGCGCGAAATGTCCGCGTCAATTTCGACAAGGGCCCGGTCGCAGCGATGCGAGCCCAGATCCGGAAGCCCGATCGAGCACCCGCGGCACGTCAGCCGCCCATGAAATTCATTGCCGCGGCAACCGCAAGTTCATCGCAGCGTTCATTTTCCGGATGGCCCGTATGGCCTCGCACCAGCTTGAACCGGACCTTGTGGAGCTCGAGAAGCTTGTCGAGTTGCTGCCATAATTCGACGTTCTTCACCGGCTTCCAACTCGTCCCCTCTTTACGCTTCCAGCCGTTGCGTTTCCACCCCGGTAACCATTCCGCGCTGCCCTTGGCGACATAACTGCTGTCTGTCACAACTTCCACTTCGGAAGGCGACTTGAGCGCCAAGAGGCCGGAAATCACAGCCTGCAGTTCCATCTGATTATTGGTAGTCAGGGGAACCCCGCCGGAAAGCTCCTTCTCCGCGCCGGAAGCGGGATGACGCAAAATGCACCCCCAACCACCAGGTCCAGGGTTCCCGCGGCAGGCGCCATCCGTAAAAAGATGCACAAATGGCAACGAACTCGAGGTGGAGGCCGACATGGGATAAAACGCCAAACAGAGTCGTCAAATCGGCCAGTTCATCACGGCGTGCATTTAGACCGGCGCAGCCTGATACCCTGGAAAGCAACGTCAGGTCGATCCAACCCAGCGATCTGTTCAATGCGAGTAACAATCTGTGGCATCGAATTTGATCCCACAGAGACACAATGAACAGACTCGATGCCCCATCGTTAGAACAAGAATCGTCGGCCGCTTCAAGGAGAATGAAGACCCCATTGATGGCGATTAACGTTCACGGAACACGATCCGTCCGCGATTGAGGTCGTATGGCGAAACTTCGACGACGACATGATCACCCGGCACGATTCGGATGAAGTTCTTGCGCATCTTGCCCGCAACGTGAGCCATAACCATATGGCCCGTTTTTAGTTTCACGCGAAATTGCGTGTTGGCGAGTGCCTCGACAACATCGCCTTCGACTTCGATGGCCTCTTCTTTGGCCATAAACAGCAACCTCCGAGATTCGTTGATGAGCGGCCCACATCCGTGGCCGCGAAAAGAGAAATGGCATTATAGCTCCATCGGAGCAGCAAAACCAACCCTCTCGCGCCAGAGAATATCCGATCCTTTGCGTTCCCTTAGTGAAAACGACGCCAGCGCCTGTCGCAGCGGCTATGAAACAGGCGTAAAAAAAGGCGCCGGTGCATCACACCGGCGCCTTGAATCGAAGTACTTGATGAACTGCACCGCATTACGCCTTGGTATTGTCCGCTTCGAACTTCTTGAGGAAGTCAACCAGCGCATCAACGCCCGCTTCGGGAAACGCATTGTAGATACTCGCACGCATTCCGCCGACGCTTCGATGTCCCTTCAGCCCGTCGAATCCAGCTTTGGTCGCGGCCGAGCAGAATTTTGCATCGACGTCCGCATCGCCAGTGACGAACGTGACGTTCATCAGCGAACGGCTCTCTTTTGCGGCCGTGGGCTTGAACAACTTGCTTTGATCGAGGAACGCATACAATTTTCCGGCCTTGCGCTGGTTACGTTCGCCGATCGCCGACAATCCACCGCCTTGTTTGATCCACTTCAGCACCAGTCCGACGAGGTAAATCGCGAAGGTTGGAGGGGTGTTATACATAGAATCGTTCTTCGCATGCGTCCGATACTGCAGCATTGTTGGCAGGTTTTTGGCGCCGCGTTCGATCAGTTCATTACGCATCAGGACAAGAGTCACACCTGACGGCCCAAGATTCTTTTGAGCCCCGGCATAGATCATTGCGTGTTTCGACACATCGATCGGACGGGAGAAAATGTCACTGCTGGCATCGCAGATCAAATCGAGACCTGCGGGAACCGGCGGCAATCCCGGCCATTGTGTGCCAAAAATCGTGTTATTCGACGTGTAGTGAACGTACGCAGGCTTCTCGCTGAACGAAAACTGTGAGGGGATATAGGAATAGTTCTTGTCCTGGCTCGAGCACGCCACGTTCGTGATCCCGAACCGACGGGCTTCCTCTTCCGCTTTTTCAGACCACGAACCCGTGACCAGATAGTCGGCGGTTCGGTCCGAGGTCAGAAAATTCATGGGGATCTGGAAGAACTGTGTCGATGCGCCACCTTGCAAAAACAAGACCTTGTAGTCGGCGGGAACACCACCGACTTCTCGAACGAGAGCTTCGGTCTCTTCATAAACGGCCAGGAACGCCTTGCCGCGGTGGGAGTGTTCGAGAATACCGATTCCGGAGTTGCCCAGCGACAAAAGATTGCGACCTGCCTCTTCCAGCACCGATTCGGGGAGAACGGCCGGGCCTGCTGAGAAATTCCAAATCCGCTGAGTCATGCTGAATATATCCTTCACAAAATCGAAAGCTCACTACAATGGAGCCTGTTTGCACGTAGTATGTCGGGAAAGCGCCGTATCCGTCAAACCGATGTTCCGGAATCCAAATGCCGGACTAAGTGCCAGAGTCCACAACAGGACAAAATCGAGACCGTCACGCGATTTACGACGACGGTAGCCGAGACCGTCGGACAGGTCACAGTCGCGACAGGTTCACCAGACATTTGTTGTCTGATTAAAAATCAGCAAGGTCGATCGACTGCCCCATGGCAGAGTATTTCTGCGCCCTGTAAAGTTCATGCACAATAAGTCCATGCGCCAGAAGGCGGTACAAGCGCGGCCCCTGCCGACGCTTTCGAGAGGAGATGCGAGCATGATTCGCGGAATCCGGTTCTGTTTGGTCGTCGCGATCGGAACATCATTGATGGGCCAGCCGCTGGTTCTTGCCAACCATGGACATGGCGGCGGTGGTGGTCACAGCGGTGGCGGCGGGCATATGGGCGGCGGGCATATGGGTGGCGGGGGCGGCCATTTTGGTGGCGGCGGGGGCGGACACACCTTTGGTGGCCATTCAGGATTCAGTGGCGGGCATTCTGGATTCAGCGGCGGACACACCGGCCACTATGGCGGCGTGCAGCAGCATATCGGTGCACAACACAGCATGGGCGGCGTCCAGCATCAGGTGCAGCAGCACATGGGCAACGTCCAAAACCATGGATTCAATCAACATCAAGGTGTCGGACAACAAAACTTCGGCCAGCAACACCAGAGCTTCAATTCAACACATCAGCATCTGTCGCACACGGGAGCACCAAACCTGGGCGGCCAGAACCTGGGTCAGCATCAACATTTCGGCCAACAAGGCCATTATGCGAACATGCATAACCAGGGGACTCAACATCAGCTCCATGCGCCTTTCTATCAGAACCACGGACATCAAAACGGGCTGGGGCATTCGGGCGCAAACGGGCTCTATCAGAACGTCAGCACCCGGCACGCGGTGCATGGATTCAATTCGTCGGCCCATCAAGGATCGCAATTCCTCTCGCACCACGCCCATCAGTCGGGTGCGGGGCTCAATGGCGCGATGCTGCATCATGGCTCGGGAAATGGACTGGGGTTGGGTGGCGCGGGCCTGCACCATGGCTCGAGCAATTTTGGTTCGAACAACTTCTTGTCCCATCACCATGCGAATCAGGCCTCTGCCGTCTCGATGGCGCACCATGGAGCCTTAAACCACAATCATCAAGGCTGGAACAACGGCCACCAGAATTGGAACAACGGGTTCCACAACCATAACAATCACAATGGCTACTGGAACTCGAACCACTACTACCACAATCACGGCTGGTACGGCGGATCAAACTACTGGCGCTATCCCTATTACGGGTACGGGTCTGGATTCGGCCTGGGCCTGGGGCTCGGTTACGGTTTGGGATATGGATTAGGCTATGGCGGTTACTACGGCGGTTACGGCCTGGGGTACTACGGCGGATACTACGGAAGCTACTGGCCCAGCTATTACGGGGGCTACGGGTATGGAGGGTATGGCTATAACGGTTACGGCTATGGTGGATACGGGTATGGCCTGAACGGATACGGCTATTGCCTAAATGGCAACCTCTACAGCCCGAACTATGGCTATGCTGGATGCAACTCCATTGGCTACATGCCAAACTGCGCGTATCAGACGTACGGCGTCGGCAATCTGGCAGGCAACGCCGGATACGGAACCTCAAGTACGTTGATCTCCTCGGGATTGGCATACGGCCCGACCTCCCAAATTGAAGCGCTCGGTGTCGCCACCGCGACGGACGCCGCACCCGCCGTCATCGCGTCGACGGTGCAGGCGGCACAACCTGCGGACACCACCTCGGGAGCATCGAGCGGCCTGCCAACGGCGGAACAGTTCGCACAGATTGGCGAAACCGCGTTTAAGAATCGTGACTACAAAGGCGCCGTTCGTGCTTGGCGACATGGACTGGTTGATGATCCACAGAACGCCATCCTGGTGATGATGTTGTCGCAGGCATTGTTCGCAACCGAACAGTACAGCGAATCCGCAGGCGCGGTACAGGCAGCCGTCCAGGCCTTGCCCCCTGAAAAATGGGATGTGGTCATCAAGAATTTCCGTGATCTCTACGGCAAGGGCGAAGACTATACGTCCCAGCTTCGAGCTCTGGAAAAGGCCGCGCGAGAGAAGCCCGATGAACCCAGCATGCGATTCCTGCTGGGCTATCATTATGGCTTTTTGGGTTACGCCGCCGATGCGGTGAAGCAGTTGCAAAAGTGCGTCGCACTCGCACCACGTGATGAAGTTGCTCAGAAGGTCCTTCAGCATTTTGAGGACAAGCTGCCGAAGAAATCCGAGCCGCCTGCGCCCGGACAACCACCGGCAACAACATCAGACAAATCGATCGACGTCCCCGCGCCGCTCGATTTCATTCCACCACCACCGCTGAATCCAGAACCGTCCACAGCGGGCCTGACACCTCCGAAGGCCCCCGCCGCCTCGACCAAAGAATCACCTGATTCGGTGTCGGCCACGACCCCGGCGAACGCTTCGCCGAAATGACCTCGTTCAGGCCCTGCTAGCGAGCGCGGTGTACAACGATTCAATGCCCTGGGACATGGATCGTGATTCCGTAACGGGGTGCGGCTGCTAACAGCTTTTCGATTTCGGCTTTCGTGGGTGGTGCCGCTGTCGTCGTGCCCGGTGCGACGGGTGTTCCCACTTCGAAAAACATCTGTTCCAGTCCAGCCGGGGCGACCGAAATCACCATTCGCGCGGTCTGCTGACTTTCATTCTTGAACGAGTGTGCGACACCAACCGGCATGTTGGCAAATTCGCCGGCTCTGGCCACGATGCGCCGGTCGCCGAGCTGAAAAGTGACTTCTCCCTCGAGAATATAGAACGATTCTTCTTCACGCGTGTGCTCGTGCGGGGGTGGTCCACCACCCGGAGGAACGGTCGCCTCCCACATTGCGTATCGCCCCTCCGTCTCAGCACCTGTCACAAGGAATCGATACACGTCGCCAACGACGGCGATCATTCGCCCTTCGGTCGCATTGACGATTGTTGGTTGTCGAGACATGAAGTCGATCGCCCTTCGTTTTTCAGGATGCAGCGACATGTTGATCAGGTGCCAATCACACAAACAGGTTTGCATCGAGATCAGTGGATGACAATTCGGATGTCATCGTCGCACTTGCGATCTCGGCGGAGGAAACGACTTCCACTCCGCCAAGATCGCAAATAAGCCCTCAGAATCGCTCACCGAGTTCCACCGGCTTCAATTTGGCCGAACTTCGTGCAAGTGAACTGGCGGAGGAGGCAGTTGCAGCGTCGGTCGAATCGATGCCACCGCCTGCTCGTATTCCCGTAACAGCTCGAACGTATTTTGAAACTCGGGCCGTTTGGTCAGCCGCTGGTACTCCGGAGAGTTACTGACATGCGCGAATCGCTGAAGGGCCAGAGACAAATGCTCTGGCGTTGGAAGCATCCCCGGCTCTTGAATCCCGTTCGGCAAGCCGAGATAGGGACGCCATTCTGGATTGAGAATGGCCTGAAGTTGATCGGAGCTTCGTAGGAGTGAACGACGGATGGTTTCCAGTTGTCGCGGCGACGCCACTGGAGCAGGGCGTTCAATCACAGGACGATCATTGACGGGGCGATCATTGCCCGGTCCGACATGAACGCCATGCGGGGTGATCTCCGTCAAATAGTGACGCAGCTCTGCGGCCTGAGCGGGAACACGTCGTGGAAGCTCACCTGATGGCGATCCATAAAAGAAAGCATGTGCCTCGTGATCAATTTCCAATGCCGAGCCATCTAACGAAACACCCACAAAAAGTCCTCGACTGCGTGAGTAGGAATAGATCTCGGCCCGAAGTGTTTCGTCTGTTCCCGCTGCGGCCTCACGTCCAACTGGCCCCGCAGTCACCGCCGCATCAACGCCGACCGTGAACTTGCCGCTCAAAAGGCCTTCAACACCTTTCCGCGTCGTAAAAACCAACACGACATCGGTTCCCTGGATGCCTGCCTGCCACCCAACACTTCCACCGGTCAAGGTCACGAACTGCGGTAAACTCCACTCTCCGTCGGCATCGCGCGTCATGACAACACCATGGCCACGCCGAGCACCGGCAATGAATCCGATCTTGATCACATTCGGCACCACGACGATGCCTTGAGCGTCTTCGAGCAACCGAGCCGGAATCTGCTTGGCCGGAATGGCCATCAGCTCGCTCAAGACTTGCTCCGCCTCAACGACTTTTTCGGCAGGCCCCTGCGCGAAGGACGTCGCACATGCCGAGATTCCCACGGCAACCAGTGTCGCCAGCATCAAATACTTGCGCATCGTTCGAACTCCATTTCCAAACCACTCACAATTCCTTGGACATTTTGCCCGCACCAAATTCTAGCGAACTCTGCACGCCTTTTGGATGGGGAGCTGAACTTAACTCTTCTCTATGTGAGAATTGCGCAGGGAAGTCGTCGCTATGATCCAAGCGCCTCGTCAACATTCCACGGGACGATGACCTGTCAATTTCCGGTCCCCGCCGAACGCTGCCATGCTTCGATTGGGCCATGATAATTGGAGAAATGACAAGGCTCGACACGTCAGTTTTCGACAGGCAGGGAACCGAAAAAACATGTCGGTCCAGCGTCTACCAATCAGACAGGCGCTGAGGGGCATCAAGCGCCGCCGTCAGTGTCGATGTCAATTGCTCAAGCAGATCTCCGGGCGATCTCCGCAAATCGATGACAGCACGTTCGCCTTCGGTGGCCGGACTGCTGGTTCGCACTCGCAGAACGTCGGATTGCTCGACATCCGCGTGGACCAATTTCACCTCGGGAAATCGAGTGCGAAGCTGACCGCTCAGCTTGTCGAGCTGCGAGGGAGAGATCTCGGGCAGAGCGACACGCAATGGTCGCGGTTCAAGCCGCGCCACCAATTGCCTGGCAGACATTTCGCTGACCGGGTGCCGCCAATCGGTGGCGACTTCCGCCAGTGGATCAAGCACAAATCGACGATAGGTCAGGGCGGGGTGGGGAACGATCAGGTCGGGTTCATCGTGCACATACTGGCCGTATGTCAAAATATCCAGATCGAGTGTTCGCGGCCCCCAGCGAATGTCGCGGACGCGGCCCAACTGATTCTCGACACACTGAAGGACGTTCAACAAGCGTAGCGGCGACAGCTTCGTTGTCAGCTCACAGACGGAATTGATGAAGGGCCGACCCGCACTGGAACCCATTGGAGCCGTGGTATAGAGCCCGGATCGTTGTCCCAATTGAATGTGGCAATGCAAGCTCAACAATGCCAGTGCCGCGTCGAATGTGGCTTTCACATCACCGACGTTTCCGCCGAATGAAATCCAGCAACACACGCGATCCAAATTCGCCTGATCAGAAGGGGTCTCGTTCGCGAATGCGAGACATGTTCGCGAGAACATGGTCACGATCCCTCCGTGGAACGCGGTTCGATCATCGTTGAAAGCCAGCTTTTTCAGTCAGGACACCCGACAGTGACGGACCAGCAAGTCATTGAGACATGCCACGTAATCATCTGAAATGACAGTCGAACTCGGCCGCTCTTGATCGTAACGAATGCGACGAAATTCGCTACAAATTGGATGCCGCGTTATTAAATGCGTTGTTCGCCTTCGTCCCCAACGTCGCCACGGTGGAAACAATGACCATCAACAACAGACTCAGCATGATCGCGTACTCGGTTGCCGATGCCGCTTCTTCGTCGAGCAAAAATCGCTTGATCGCAGCCATTGTTCCGACTTTCCGATTGTAGATGACGAGGTGCATCCGACGGAATGGTGACGGACAAGCATCGCCTGATGATACTCGGCAGTTTCAACATTAGGTCGAGATTGGAAGGAGGTCAAATCGAAACGGACAGAAAACCCAACGTGGTATTGAGTTGTTCAATCGATCAGTCAATTAAGGCGTGACGGAACGATGTTTTGTCCAGAAAAATAACGGTTGATTTGATTTTTTCTTGCGGATTTTGTTCAAAGTTGTAGCATCAAAGCTGTCGGACGAGTTCGGTCGTCCGGGTCTTTCGCAATTCGGAGCCGTTCAGCGGTGGAGGAGGAGATCGTGAGTGCGCTGGTGATGCTAGAGCAGGTCAGTAGCCATGACGTCGATCCTGTGGAAGAGATGAGAATGCGTACTTGGGCCCGGCGGCACTATGCACCCGCCGAACAACGTGACGGCAACTGGCATCCAGTTGTCTTGGATGAAATGTTTCGCAAGGACCGCGAGACGCAAATCAAACCGCGATAAGAGGCTTCCGACGATTGCATCAGTTTTGTCCCATGCCAGTTCTGGGCCGACGGACCATTGGAAATGTTGATCCTACGAATGTGAGTTGATCGACACGGCAACGGGAAATGAGTGGACTGTCATGCCAAAAGCACTCGCGATGTCTTGTGCACGTGACGTTGGTGCGAAACGAGTGTTGAATTGAATCCCAATTCGACCAAACGCAGATTGGTGTGGAAAAGAATCAAGCCCGCTCCCTCATAAAGGTGAGCGGGCTTTGTTCTTTCCGAATCGACGATTCCCGCCGCCAAGTGTCGCCCTGGCGTGACAGCTTGCTGGAACGAGGAGCACAGCCACACCGCGCTTGACGATGGCATGGCGTTTTTGATCCGCAGTGGATCCAGTCCCCGGTAATTCAACAGGCTGCCGATGGAATCACTTCTTCGTCGACGAACCAAACTTTGAATCGTTGACGGCGGTTCTGTCCACTTTAGGAGCCGTGTTTTTGGCCCCGGAAGCAGACACCCCGCTGGCCGGAACGCTTCCTTTCACTTGAGTGCCCGTTTGAGCCGATTGGGCAGGATCATCCGTGACGGGCGCGGTCCAGTTGGAAACCTTCCAGTGTGGATGCGTTGCCACAACGGACTGCCCCAGATCATCCAGCACCGCGCGGAATTTTTCCGACGTCATGCTGTCATTGGGAATCACGCGCTGCAGGACGAATCGACGATTCGCCGCGATATACGTGAAGAATTTGCCTTTCCCCAGCTTGTCGTTGTCGGACAACAGACGCAGCAGCGCGGTGCGCGGCACGTCGGCGGCCGACTTGGGAAGTTCGTCGAGCCATGCCATCACCCAGATCGAACTGGAATCCTGGCTCAGAACTGTCGACATCGACAAATCCCACTCTTCGTCTTCAATGGTCGCTTTGAATACAAAGTCGTAGCGTTTGTCTTCGACTTTCGTCTCGTATCCCATCGCGTTCAGCAGCGTGCCGAGCGATTGATCCGTCAATTTGCCCTTGGCGGTTGGCGCGGACTTTTCATCAGGGGTCGCCGCGCCTGCCACTGCGGGAATCGCCGCTGCCAGGGCCGCTCCCAATACCGATCGTCGACTCCAAATCATCGCCATTACCTGACCCTCCTTGGCCCCAAAAACATCGGATTTGCCAGCGACAACACACTGTGGCCGAATGAATTTCACTCGAACACCAGGCGGAGACCGGCAAGGATCTACCCAAACAAATGCTTGAGACAGATCTGCGACCATGTTTCGAACTGGTCGATCACCTGTAACAATTCTGCGGGTTCTGCGAATCCTGTCTCTAAGATCGACTCTTCCCGTGGGCGAACTTTGGCCGCGTCGAGGTCAAAAATGTGAACAATCCCCAAATGAACCTGTCCGACCGGGGTCTCGTCATCGTTAATCAGACCAACACAGGAATCCTTAAACCCTGATTCCAAATAGACTTCCTCGCTGATTTCGCGATGCATTGCCTCCAAATAACGACGGTCACCCGACATCCGATCCGTCGACGAAATATGTCCGCCGATCCCGACCGACCGCTTGCTATGCAGCCGTCCTTCTCCGCCCTTTTTACCCCGCTTATAGAAGAACACCTGTCCATTGTGACGAAAAATGCAGTAGGGAATCAGTTGCTTGAAGCTGGGATCTTCCTCGACTTCATTCCGCGGACGGAAGCTGGTATGAGCTGGATCGAGCAGCGTCGAGATATAGCGATCGACGTTGGCATTGAACCCTTGAAAGTACCCAACCTCGCGAAACAGGGCGGTGGGCACAACCAGAACGTGCTCGATCGGTTCATTCGTCGCGGAAACTGACATTTCAGGTGCTCTCAATGTTCATGCAGAATTCAAAGGAAATCCGGCCGGCATCATAGAGAAGCCTCGCCGTGATATCCAAGCGGTGGATCTCGTGAGATCAGAGGACGCGCTTCCAATTTCTCGTGAGTTCGCTCACCATGCCACCGCACAAAAGCACCTAGAAATGATTAACGACAACCGCCCCCAACTTCAAAAAGTTTCACGAAGTTGAGGCGGCGAATTTTTCTCGGCACATTTCTTCTGATTTTTTGCGAGCCCTGGAGATCACGCAGATCAATACGAAATATGAATGAGCGAGAATCGCGCACGAGATATTGTTGAAAGCCGTGTTTGAGTCGAGAACGGGAAAAGGCGGCGTCTCCTGCTGTTTTATGAAACATCAGCAGCCCCACCCGGGGCACGAAAGGAACGCCACTGATGCGACAGACTAGTACGAACGAGACTGAGAGCCCAGCGGTTGGAAGGAAAGCAAATGACTGATCTCCGATCAATTTCCCTGCAAATGACGAGAGCCGCAGCCCCATGGATACATGAGTTCGGGAGGGCGCGAGGAAGATGCCGCAAGCGTCTTGGAGGGTGAAGTGGAATCCTTCCTGGAGCAGCATTGGGGCCGTGTCGACGAGCAGGACCGACGACAAATTGTTCGGAACCGTTACTTGCCCTCTCGCGAGATCGTAACCGGAGCCAGACCTCTGGAAGTTTTTCAGCCTCGAGTCCGCGACAAGTTGGCAGACGGGACAGACCGTGTTCGTTTTTCGTCATCGATCATCCCCCGTGCCTGAGAAAGAGCAAGTCGATTGAAGAGCTGATTCCCTGGCTCTATCTCAAGGGAATCTCGACAGGTGATTTCTCGGAAGCCCTGCAATCACTGATCGGTCCGAAGGCAAGCGGGTTCAGCGCCAATGTTGTTGTCTGACTCACGAAGGAGTATGACGCATGGCGCAAATGTAGCCTTTCGAGCAGGCACTATGCCTACGTACGGGAAGACGGAATCTATGTGAATGTCCGCTTGGAAGATGAGGCCAATTCCCGTCAATGTCTGCTCGTGTTGATGGGAGCGATGGCCAAAGTGGGGAAGGAACTGATCGCCGTCATTGCTGGCCATCGGGAGAGCAAGCAAAGGTGGATGGAATTGCTGCTGAACCTGAAGCAGAGGGACTGACGATCGAGCCCAAGCTGGTGATCGGCGACTTGGGCTTCTGGGCGGCAACTCGCGAGGTATATTCCAAGGCTCGCGAGCAGCGTTGATGGGTCCACAAGCGAGCTCTATTTCGACACACATGCGATTCCTACGGTATCGCATCATCGTTGCCACCGGGGCCTTTTGAAATACGGTCGCGCGCAAACTCCTGAAGTTTCTTCAAAGTCGATTTTGCAGCGTACTTATCCACACCATTCTCGATGGCGACGTGATTACTTAGCACCTCCGACAATCCCGCAGCAATCTTGCTCCAGCTGATGACATTCGCGGCATTGGATTCAAAATATTTTCTAAAATACAATTGCTCTAATCTACTAGCGTTTTCGTGAGAAGCCCACCGTCCGTCGAAGACAACTTTGGCCCACGCAATGATGCACTCATCACAATCAACTTCAGGAGAACATTTAGCAATTGCGCATCGGGCTTCACAGAGTGCTGCACATTGCGCCAAATCGTGGGTGCCAGCACCATCATCGTTCAATTTCCGATCGATCGCATCCGCACATTTGAGTATCCATACTTCAAGCTGGCGGCGGCCGCTCTCATCCAAACACGCTTGCTGAGTGGCGATTCGATACTCGCTGAAGTACTTGAGCGCATTCCTCATTTCAATCGCATTGTTGCTCCCCTCCAACAATATTGCGTCCAACATTACTTGAAGGTGAGGAACTGCCTGTACCCAATGCTTCTGATCTCGATGCTTTATGAACAAGAAGTAATGAAATCCATACCACTTGCTTCCATCATTAAAACGTTTCTTCGCGGAAACCAAAATAGCCTCTGCATCGCCAAGCCGATTGCTATTCAACAAAGAACGAATCAGCGGGGCGTACGCCTCCCTTGTCTGAGGATCTAACTCAATTGCCCGTACCGCGCATCTGATACACTCGTCGCGCTGAAATAAGCTCTCGGCAGCCATTGAAATCGCCGCCCAGTCTGCAGCAACCATCTCCTCCGCCGCCCTTTGTCCAACCACAATCAATTCACGAAACGCTTCTTGGCGTATCTCACCAATGCGGCGCAGCTCGCTAGAGGGCGCATTCTTGCCGCGCGCAATTGCCATCGCTTGATCGTAGCCTCTACAGATCTCTGAATATTTCACAGCAATTGATGCATTGGGCATTAATTCCACCGAGACGTCGGCGGATAAACTTGCAACGATGAAAAAGAAAGTCGCTCGCACAGATACACTCCACGCGTGAAATTGAGACAAATCAGCGGACAACTCTTGCTCGCTGAAACATGCGACCCTGGAGATTCCTCTGAAGATCGCTAACACCCTCGTCGCACCTGCCAAGCAAAAAGCGTCAACGCTACCCCTCCCATGAGCACCCCCAGGGCCAGCGGCCACAAAGCCCTTTCAACATTGAGTAGAACGTTGTCGTCCCATCCGAAGAAGCGTCGCATCATGGCAACGCTTTCGCTTCCTGCGGCTTACTTCAGCAGGGAGAGTGTGAAGCGTCTGAAGCAGGCAAAGCCCTCTCTAAGGTTCTCGTCTCGTATTCGATTTTCATCTTCGCGATAAGCCACGTTCAGGCACCAGTGGCATGCATTTTCAATGCCCCAGTGAGCCCGGACTGCTCGGGTGAACTGTTTCACATCCAGACTCAGGCTGCTCAGAGAATAGCGTGACTCCGCGATTTCCTTCCCATTCCAATTTCAGATGAGTAACACGGCTCAAATCGACTTGAAGCCCCTCCAGGACTGAAGCCTGACAGGGTCTTCGGAGTGGCCATTTGAATGTAGGTTCTGATCTCTTCACGGCCATACCCCTTTCAACGGTTTAATTACTGCTCGCGGCAACGTGGGAAAAATCGAACTCTGCTTGCTAATCGATGTAGTCGCCCACGCCCTGGTGTGTCGTTTCCTGGTTGCCCTTGAGTGCGAATACAAGCCGACAACCTGCGGCGCAATGGCCGCCTGTGTGCCCATGGCATCGATCGTGATGATCGCACCTCGGATTTCCACCAGCTTCAAAACATCAGGAATCGCAGCGTTTTCATTCGAGTTCTCCTCAAAGGCCACTAATCTGAGCGACAGGCCAAATTCCGATGCCCAGACTCTCACGGAGTGCAAGGCCACCAACCCGGCCGAACGCTTATGGCGCCGTCGCAAGGTCTTGCCGTCGATCGCCAGAATTGACTATTCGACCCCGAGGGCTTTAGTGGCAGCATCCCGCAAGGAGTGCAGTCAGGACGCAAAGCAGGTTAAAAATTCGAGCGGGTTTAAGGCGGAAAGGACACGACGGAAGACATCCATTCGAGGAATGCCGTAGGCAAATCCAGGTGATGCAACAGGAAGTCACTTTTCAGCAAAGCCCACTTTGGGATCGATGTCGGACCATCAGCTCCCGCGAGGATCGCCATGATCGAATTCACAATCATGATCACCAAAGGATGCTGAAGATTGATCTCGGAACGAGGATCCTCCAAGCTCTAAAAATGCTGACTGACAACTCCCAAACCTGAATGAACAGGGGCCCGATCCTCAGCAATCCAAATGGGATAGTACACGAAGCAATTGAAGCCTACCGGCTGTAAGCCGGTAGGTTCGAAGAAATCGTGAACTACGGACTGAAGTCCTTCGCTCACGATTGAGTTACCTTAAAATCAGCCCCACCATCCTTCGGTTCCGTTCCATCCTGTTGCCGGATGTACTCCATGATCACCTCATCTGTTACGGTGCCGCTGGAAGCCACGAAGTAGCCTTGAGCCCACAAGTGACGACCCCAGCATTGCTTCTGCAGATGATGAAACTCAATCATGAGTTTTCGGGAGGTTTTTCCTTTGAGATATTGCATCACTTTGCTGTAAGAGATGTTCGGCGGGCAAGACAGCAACACGTGCACGTGGTCTCATGAGACAGCTCCTTGCAGGATCTCAATCTCGTGCGTCCGACAGATTTCGCGAAGGCGAACCCCAACCGGACCGGCCAACATTCCCTTGCGGTACTTTGTCACCCATACAAAGCGGTATTTGATGTCGAAACGACCATGGGTACTTGATCGATAGTTCTCCATGCCCACATATTAACCGGAGAGCGTAAAACCTAAAGGATTCGCCTGAAGGCGAGGGGTTTAGACTCATCGCGAGGACAACAAACGGCCAAAGCGCAAGTTCTCTAAACGGCCCCCAATGTGGGCACTGACCCTGGAGCACAACCCCTACTCACGGTTGTATCGAAAAAGATGGCGCAAGTGATATGCCTGCGGTTACCGCCGAATTAGGATTGGCAATTGCAATAATTTCAAAATAGTATGAGATGGCCTCAAGACGAAAAACATCTCCCGCATGCGCTGGCTGGCTGGTAATTATTATCGTATTAACATCCAATGGCCAAGATGCACTCACCCCCTGAGATACACCGCTGACAGTGATCGTTCCGGTTACATCCCAACCAGCGCCCCCCGGAGCAAGCGTGCCTTGCAACGAGCTACCTCCGCATACGATTTTCCACCCACCATAAGTCACTCCAGCGTTCCCTACTACCGGATCAAAACCAATGATGATATCCATTTTACCACTGAATGTCCCTGTTTGACCTGGAGTCCCTTGAGCCTGGAAAAGCCCTCTCGCCCCACATCCATCGTCCCCGAAATGAAGGACTGATTGAGCCTGAGCATTGGGGTCGCTTGCTGAAATATCGGCGCTCATCGCAGTACCAGCTGAAAACGAGACCTGGGGCTCTACGATATTAGCTGTCCCAAAAGGGTAGATGTTTGCCGAAGTCAAGTTCGCAACCTGCCCGGCAGAACTGCCTCCGTTGCTCGCTTGTAAACTTACGGGATATGTAGCCAACGTTGGATCTCCAAGGTAATTAAACCCATCTCCATCCGACGCCCACATAAGATTTGATGACGATCGCGCGGCGACAGTCGTATCTAAAAATGTGAGATCTTGATAATATGTGTCGATGCGCTTGCAGGTCATTCCGGCACCAAACGACGGGCCATTACTGATGCATGAAAGCGCAGCGACAACGACAGTTAAGAAAGTGTTGATACGAGACATAATACACCTCCACAAGTTGCGAAACAAAATCGGTAACGAGCACCAATGACTAGCTACCACCTCTATCCCCTAGCAATTCGCGACAACTACCCCATGAACGCAAACTGAAACACAACGCACCATTATTAGCCACATGCAACTTATTACACCACACACAGAACGTCAACCATTCGCAGTAAAAATTACGTGAAATTGACGGCACATGAAAAAAGGAGCGCGCCGCGTTTCAACACGAACTTTGAGCATCTTTCCAGAGCGGTTCAGCATTAATCGTAGCGGTATCCGCAGTGCTTGAAATAACCTCGGCATTCGTGCTCAGAGAAGAAATCGAGGATTTTCCCACAGAGTTTCTCCGTCGTTCGTTCTGCACCGTCTCTGAGCAGGTTTTTGAGTTTTGAAAACGCGAGTTCAATGGGATTCAGGTCTAGCGAATACGGCGGTAAGTAGCGAACTTCGGCGCTAACAGCCTGGATGGCTTTGCGGATGCCGGCCACCTTGTGGCTGGAGAGATTGTCCATCACGACAATATCGCCCGGTGCCGGTGTCGGAGTTAAATGCTGCTCGATCCAGGCTCGAAAGATGTCTCCGTTGATCGCCCCTTCGACAGTCAGAGGAGCAATGAACCCCGTCGCTCGTAAAGCCCCCAAGATCGTCGTCGTCTGCCATCGACCACACGGGGTCTTTTCGATCAGACGCGTTCCGATGATCGAACGGCCGTATGGACGCGTCATGTTTGTCTTGGCCCAGGTTTCGTCGATGAATACCACACGACTCGGATCGATCGTTGGCTGTGTGGCGTGCCATTGAACTCGTTGCTCAACGACATCGGGCCGATCCTGTTCGGAGGCGATCAGAGTTTTTTTCGACTTCGTTCCAATGCATGACAAGCATTGCAGACCGTTTGCAATGAGACGACGACATTGCGTTCCGCCTTCAAAGCGGCCTGCAGTTCACGCAAGCATACGTCAGGTCGCTCGTCAATCTTTGCCAGAAGCCAGTCTGCCCAATCCTGCCAAATTCGCTTGCGATTGCGAGTCGTTTTTGCCGCCACTTGGCCCGTCTCGCGACGCTGCTGCTTGACTCGACGTCCCCACGACTCTGAGACTTTAAATCGCAACGCAACAGATTGAGTTCCTTCATTCGCATCACATGCCGCCAGAACCGCGCCGCGAAATTCCTTCGAATAGGACATCCGCCACCTCCTTGGTAGACCAAGACTACGCAGAGGGCGCTAGGGTATCGGTTGAACCACTCTAAGCACGCGCATTCGCAGAGAATCGCTTCTAACCAATAAAATGGCCGGATGCTTTTTTGCGGGAACATCGAGCGCGATGCGGAAGAGGCCACCCAATGCAATTGCATCGGCAGCAAAGCGACATTGATTGTCAGCTAAAACTGAAACAGGCTCGTAAGAATCTCAACCCCACATCTCCATGCTTGCCCGCCATCCATAAACCCACTGAATGGGAACGACGGCGACTGGTAGAATTGCTGATTCGATGGCCAACAGTTCGTCATGACGCAGCAGGGACTGACTCCTCGAGGATTCAAAAAACGCCATGACAGTATGCAGCCCAATGTGCCGACTCCTCTGTTTTTTACAGTATCCTGGCCGGAATGGCCGCCAATGTCATTGTCATCGCACACACAGGAAAGGTGACATTCATAAACCCTTTTCAGGCTACCAGCCAATGTCTTTCGTCAGTTCCTGCTGAGCTCGATGCAGTGCGGCATAGGCGCCGTCTCGTTTCAGCAATTGGTCGTGCGTCCCGATTTCCATCAGGCGGCCACGATCAATCACCATGATGCGATTGGCCTGCCGCAAGGTGCTCAGGCGGTGTGCAATCGCAATTGTTGTTCGGCCACGAACCAGGTTTTGCAACGCTTCCTGAATCTGACGTTCTGTCGTGGAGTCGAGTGCGGACGTCGCTTCATCCAGAATCAGGATTCGCGGGTCGATCAGCAACGCGCGGGCAATGCTGATTCGCTGTCGCTCGCCGCCGGACAACGACTGGCCGCGTTCGCCGACCAGTGAGTCATAACCATCCGCCAGTTGCAGAATGAATTCATGCGCGCGGGCCGCCTTTGCGGCTTCAATAATTTGTTCGCGCGTGGCCGTTGGCGATCCGTACGCAATATTTTCCGCGATCGTGCCGTAAAACAAGAAGGGGTCTTGCAACACGATCCCCACGTTGCGTCGGTACTGCTCGACATTGTAACTGCGGATGTCGATTCCATCGGCGAGGATGGCGCCTTCCGCGACGTCGAAAAATCGACAGACGAGATTGATGAGCGTGCTTTTCCCTGCGCCGGTATGCCCCACCAAACCGATCATCTCGCCCGCTTCAATCTTCAGCGAGAAGTCACGGATGACCTTGCGATTTCCATAGCGGAAACCCACGTGGCGGAACTCGAGATCACCACGAAGCTTGTCGATATTGATCGGCTTTGCGGGCTCTGGAACACTCGAAACGCGATCCAGAATCTCGAAGATTCGCTGTGCGCTGGCCGCGGCCCGCTGGGACGCATTGACGATGCGGCTCATCATTTCCAGCTTGCTATAGAACCGCTCACTCAGCAGCACCACTTTCGCCAGGGCGCCTACGCTAAATCCTGATTCATCGTGATTACCGATCAGCCAGACACCACAAACCCAAACCACAAACACGCCAAGGTGATTCAAGAAGGTAATCAGCGGCCAAAAGAAGGTCCAAAGCCTGTTGACGCGATTGTTCGAAGAAACGACCAGTTCATTGGCAACCGAGAACCGTTCGATTTCGCGATCTTCCTGCGCGAACGCTTTGACCACGCGAATACCCGGAATCGTATCGGCCAGCACGCTCGACATCGCCCCCCACGCGCGACTGGAGGCTTGAAACCCGATCTGTAACTTGTCACGGGCGTAGTACATCAACCAGACGATGAAGGGAAACGGCAGCAGCGCCACAAGCGCGACCTTGAAATTCGAACTAAAAAGTGCGTAGGTCACGACCATCAACAGAATTGAATTCGCAATGAAATCAACAATGCTGTCAGAGAGAAACGCACACAACCGATCCGAGTCACTGCTGATTCGCGACATCAGGTCGCCCGTACGTTTTCCACCAAAGTACTCAAGTGACAGCCTCTGCAAATGAGAGTACGTCCGGCGTCGCAGGTCGCCCGTAATGCGTTCGCTGATCCATGCGAGCAGCGCTCCCTGGCCCCATCCCAGCAACCACGCCGCCACCGCGGCGCCCAGCATGACAGCCAGATAGAACCCACATTTTGCAAAGAGTTGCCCTGGCCCTACGGTATGCTCTCGCAGCAAATCGACCAGCGGTTCGGTCATCTCGATCGTCTTGACTTCGGCAATCGAAGCAGTCAACGACATGCCGAGCGCCAACAGCATCCATCCCAAGTGAGGCCGCGCAAATTGCCAAAGTCGGAACAATGCCGCGGTATCAGGAGGCGGTTCGTGTTCCTCGGCCATGGGAATTTCATCTTCCTCAGGCCGTTCAATATGTCCGCCCTTCGCACTCAGTTCCTCGAATCGATCCCCTAGTACAAGCGCCGAGGGACCTTGAGCAATCGTATAGTGCCAAACCCCGAGCCGACCTTCCGTGCCGAGGATCTCGAGCGTTCCCAGGCCGCCACGATCTTTGGTTTTCAACTTCTCAATCGCAGACAGCGGCCACTCTTGAATACCGCTTGCGATGGAACAACTTAGAAACCGACGGTTCGTCAGCACCAATAGAGTCGAACGGTAGAACCGTTCACGATCGATATCAGAAATCATGTATGCCAGAACGATTTCGTCTGCCGCGAGCTGCGCAATCAGGGGTTCACGCAAGGAAGACGCGACACGCGTCCAACCCTCGGGCGGGCCAGCGTTCGGTTCAAGCATGTTATTCAAAGGTGAATTCCAATCCTGGAATGAAGCGTAAACGACGGTTCGCTCGACAGATTAACGAACGCCGCGGCACACCGTAAGCGTTCGCGCGGAATCCCTTGGACCTGAATTGTCAGAACAGTCCAAACGAGAAATATTCAAACGAATCCACCAGCCATCGCACGTTGTCACCGCAGCAATTCGGTCAACTCGATTGACGTGAACGAACTGCAACGCAATCATCAAAATTCGATGATACGAGTGCCCCCGACGGACGTTCTCGATTGGCTCGGGACAAACCAGAGCCTCGGCGCGTCAGTCGTCACGCAAGGATCAGACATGCTTGGCAATCGACGAGATTTTCTGCTCACCGCGGCCGGTGGCCTGGCAGCAATGCCGCTGACAACTTGGGCGGCAGATCGTCGCTTGCGAATCGCTGCGGTGACCACGATCTACCATAAGTATTCCCACTCCGAACACATCGTCGACCGCTTCCTGGACGGATATGGCTGGAATGGAAAGCATCACCTTCCGGCGATGGATGTGGTTTCCCTGTACGTCGAGCAGGTGGGCGAAAACGACCTCAGCCGCGAACGAGCCGCGCGTCACCCGGAAATGAAGATCTACCCGACGATCGCCGAGGCATTGACACAAGGCGGTGACAAGCTTGCGGTCGATGGAGTTCTGCTGATTGGTGAACACGGAAAGTATCCCACCAACGAAAAAGGGCAGATGCTCTATCCCCGTTACGAGTATTTCCAACAGATCGTCAAGGTTTATCGTGACAGCGGACGAACCGCGCCGATTTTCAATGACAAGCATCTGTCCTGGAACTGGCAGTACGCCCAGGAGATGTATGACACTGCGAAAAGCATGAATTTTGGCTTCATGGCGGGTTCGTCATTGCCTGTCAGTTGGCGTCAGCCTTCCGTGGAATTGCCAGTCGGTGCCGAAATTGAGGAAGCCGTCGGAATCTGGACTGGCGGGATCGATGGTGGCGATATCCATGTGATTGAAGCCCTTCAATCCGTCGTTGAACGCCGCAAGGGGGGCGAGACGGGTGTGAAAGCGGTCGAGGCGTTTAAGGGCGACCGGTTCTGGAAGGCGCTGGCCTCAGGAACATGGAGTGGCGGCGGATGGGATCAGAAACTGCTCGAAGCCTGCCTGTCGCGCAGCAATCAACTGAAATCCAATCGTGAAACGTACAGTCACACGTACCCTGGCCTCGAAGATATTCGTCGCCTGGCGCCGGATTCCTATGCCTACCGATTCGAATACAACGACGGAATGAAGGTGTCGATCCTGCAGTTCCCTGGCCTTGTCGGCGATTGCAGTATGGCCGCGCAGCTCAAGGGAGGCGAGTATTTTTCGTTGATGTTCTATTTGCCGTATTACACGACGAGAAACTTCTTCAATCCGCAGGTTCATCATATTGAGTCGCTGTTCCTGACCGGAAAATCGCCTTATCCGATCGAACGCACCTTGCTCACGACAGGCATGACCGCGGCCGCCATCGATTCGCTGTTCCAAAAGGAACGCCGATTGGAAACGCCACATCTGTCGGTTGCCTACCAGCCCACTCGAGAATCCACATTCCGGAGAACCTGATGCTTGATCGACGGACATTTCTCGCGGCGATGGGAACCGCGGCGCTGGTTGGCCCCCGTTCGTTGTTTGCGGCTGCGGCGGAACCGAAGCGAATCGCCATCGTCACGACGGTATTTACATATCAGTCACATGCCCAGCACATGGGCGATCGTTTTCTGATTGGATACCCACGTCATGGCCAATGGCACACCCCGCCTCTGAAGGTGGTCTCCCTGTATGTCGACCAGCGCCCCGAGGGCGATCTCAGTGCGAAACGAGCCGAAGCGCATGGATTTCAGGTCTATCCCACCATTGCCGAAGCACTGCGTTGCGGTGGCGACAAGCTGGCCGTCGATGGGGTCGTGATCATCGGGGAACACGGGAAATATCCCATTAATGCCAAGGGACAAGTTCAATACCCGCGATTTGAGTTCTTTCAACAGGCCGTCGAGGTTTTCGAAAAAGACGGACGCGCCGTTCCAATCTTCAATGACAAACACCTGTCATACGACGGAAAAAAAGCCCGCAAGATGGTGGCGGACTCCAAACGCCTGAAATTTCCGTTCCTGGCTGGTTCATCACTTCCAGTCACCTGGCGACTGCCGCCCGTGGAAGTTCCGTACGGTGCAGAACTCGACGAAGCACTGATGGTGGGTGTCGGCGGCTCCGATCCCATGGACTACCATGCCCTCGAAGCCATGCAGTGCATGGTCGAACGCCGAAAGGGCGGTGAGACCGGTATCGAATCGGTGCAACTCATCGAAGGGGACGCGGTCTGGAAGGCGGGTGAAGAAGGTCTATGGTCGAAGCGGTTGCTGGAAGCCGCCCTGACGCGATCCGACACAACTCAAGGTGTCACAAAGCTGGATTCTCGCATGCAGAACCTGGCGACAAATGGCGAATTGCAGAAACTTGTCACACAACCAGCAGCCTATTTGATCAAGCGCCGCGACGGACTTCGCACCACGCTGCTGATGCTGAATGGTGCCGTCGAGGATTATACATTCGCCGCACAGATTAAAGGTGGCGACATCGTCTCCACACAGTTTTTCCTGCCACCGACACCCAATGTCACCTATTCCGCATGCTTGGTCGCGCAAATCGAAGAGATGATTACGACCGGCGTGGCCCCATATCCAGTGGAACGGACCGAAATCGTCAGTGCCTTGCTCGATCGGTGCCTTGATTCCAAAGTCGAAGGACACCGACGGATCGAGACGCCGGAACTGAATATTTCGTACTTCGGCCGTGACGTGTCGTTATTCGGCGGATAGCAAGCGGCTCAGACGCCCAAGTTGCCTTGAACGATAGCCGTTCCGACTGCGCGGGGCTCTCAGACGCGCGTCAGAGGTCACCCAACTGCACCAGGCAGAATTTGGCGGCCAGATTTGCCGTTTTCTGCCAAGAAAACTGCTTGACTTCGGCAAGTTAAGCCGATTTCTGAAACAGCGAGACGCAGCAGGACTCGCAAACCAGGTCAGGGAAGGCCGGGGACCACAGCCGCATGGTTTGAAGGTACTTTCCCATGAAGACCTATTTTCATACGCAACGCATTGCCGCAATGGTGTCATTCGTCACCAGCCTGATTCTCGTGTCCGGTTGTCGCAGTGCTTCAGTGAACTCGCCTGACCGGGCGAGTTCTTCGTCAGGCTCTTGGGGTGCTCCGTTCTATCGATCATTCGAACGGTCACCGCGCCCCTACGATGATGTCGAGTCACCAAATCTGGAACCAATTCCACCAGACGCAATTCCTCCCGTTCCAGGATATTCCGAACCAACCCCCGCGATTCCTCCAGCACCTTCGGCGCAGAAATCTCGCTGGAAGCCCAAGCTGCCAACATTTGCCCAGCAAAGTCAGGTCAACCAGACGGCGGCGAAATCAGAGGGGAAAAACGGTTCGGCGAAACTGGGTGGCATACGAAGTTCACAGTGGACAAGTAAATCGAACAACGGCGAAGTCGTCCGAGCACGCTCGGCAAACACGGATTCTCAACCCGAACTCGCGGCCGCAGTTCCAGTCGATGACGTCGATGAGCATGACGTCGTGATCTCGCCCGGCCATGATGAAGGTGATGTCTTCGATCAACCGGTCATTGAACCACCCAAACTCCAGACGCCGATCAAGACGCGTCATGGCGTAATCCGTGAATGGCCCGCAGGGCCCCGCAGCACGAGCAATTCGAAGAACGCCCGTTCACACGAGCCAGTTCTCGGCCTTCCTGAAAATCATCATAAAGAAGCAGACGGAACAGAGGATATGCCGCTGTTGTTGCCTCCGTCGGCTTGAAAATACGTCCCGATCGTGGTCGCCGGATGAATCTGGCGGGAGGAGTTCGGCAGTCAGACCACGATCTCCCGAAAACCGCAGGCACAGTCGCGTGCCTGCGGTTTTTTTACTCTTTGACATCGCCGATGCCGTTGCTGGACAGTTGGAAAATGGGTGAAAACCGGACGTGAAATGGCCGGAAAGACGCCGCATTTTCGCTGATTTGACGAAAAACTTTCTCAAATCTGACTTAAATCTTTGAAAAAAAGTGGCCAACGGCTCGCCGTAAGTCTTTATGCATCTGACAGAACAATCTTTGGATGGTGGCGTAAATCCTTGAGAGAACGGACAGAGCAACTTTGATTCGTTTTTCAAGACACATTTCAGAACATTACAAAACTGAAAGGTTGGCTGCGGTCAGGTCGGTGGCAGCCCCCCTGGAGCACCACTATTCTGTCCCGCTCCTCTGGACTCGGTGGCGACAGGATGGGCCGTGAGCTGACCGAGCGGGGACAAGGACGGTTTGAGAACCAATGGTTCGGCCCAGGAGGTTGGTATGCGAAAATCGCGAATGGAATCCGCTCTTTTTCGGAGCCTGATCTTGGTTGCCGCGACAGCGTTGTCTGTCCAAGCCCAAGACTCGGGAGGATCCAGCAATTCGATTTCGTGGCAAACGTCTTATCGGCAAGCCGCCGATGAAGCCGCCCGTGATGGCAAACCAGTGCTCGTGAGGGTGACGGCTAGCTGGTGTGCTCCTTGTCAGCAGATGAAACAGCTGACGTTCACGGATTCACGCGTCGTCGAACTCGTTCGATCGAACTTTGTGCCGCTGCTCATCGACGCAGACGAACAACCGGATTTGGTCTCGGGATTTCGCGTGGAAGCGTACCCGACCACGATTATCGTTGCTCCCGACCTGACAATCCTGAAACGGATGGCGGGTTATCAATCGGCCGACAGTCTGGCCAACACGTTGGCGACGCTATCGCGGTCGCTGCCCGAAACCCAGACGACGGCAATAGCCGGCGATGCGGTTTCGGCACTCGAGCCTTCCAATGCCGTCAAATATGCCTTCGACGGTTTTTGCCTGGTCAGCTTGTTGGAAGAAACTCGGGTTCGGAAAGGTTCTGCCGAATTCGTGGCTGAGCATCGTGGTCAGATGCTTTGCTTCGAAACGGCAGAACGACGTCAGAAGTTCCTTGAAGATCCGGAAAAATATTGGCCGGTCGCCAACGGTCAATGTCTGGTCAGTTCGCGTGAAGGTTCCCGGGCTGGGAAAGGTGATCCGCGAATGGCCGTCACATGGCGAGGACGAATCTGGATGTTCAGTGATCGCGAACGGCAACGACGATTCATTCAGACTCCGTCGTACTACGCCAACGAGATGTAATTTCGAACGACGTTTTGCCGATTAAAGTGGGTTAATTGGGCTGGGGACTGCGAAGCCTCTGGCCTCGGTTGCTCGAAGTGGGTTGAGCAGCCGAGGCGTGTTTCGCTCGTAACGTCAATAAAATTTACATTTTGCATATTCTTTCGCGACGTTCGTCGCCTTCAATCTCAGAAAATCACAATTCGTATCGTGCGTGCCACTGGCCTATTCGTCTCGTGCTCATCGCTAGCCGCAACTTGCTAGCCGCAACATCCGTTCCACACGTACGAAGAATTCATTCGCCAAACTTGGCCCATTCCGCAGGGATCGTGCGAACTCCGACATCGTCGCGAATGTTCCCGGATCTTACAGACGGTCTGTTCGGACATGCCGTCGCCGAAAGATTGGAACATTTCGTCGCAGCGAGTTTTCTTCGGCTTCCGCGATCGGTACATTCTTGAGTTCGGTCCAACAAACTCTCCTGGATCGACGTACTCTGCGCCGCGTAGTTCGGTCACGGTGTAGATATTTCGGTGCATTTTTGTTCGTGCGAGGATGTTCATGCTGACGCCGTCATGTTGGTCATTTTGCGTTCTGGCCGCGGAAAATGGGGGAATCGCGACTGTCGGTGCGGTGAACTGGATCCCCACGATCATCGTCTGCGTGCTGCTGCTCGTGGGCCTGATCTGTTTTTCCTACATGACAAAAGCGGGCATTATCGCTCGCGCAACGACCAAAGAGGCGGTTCGCCAGCCAGTCTTTCTGTTGTGCCTGGCACTCGCCGTGGTCGTGCTATTGATTAACTATGTCGTGCCGTTCTTCACACTGGGTGAAGACGTCAAGATGCTGAAAGACTGCGGACTGGCCACGATTCTGATCACGGGCCTGTTGATCGCGGTCTGGACGGCCAGCACCAGTGTTGCCGACGAAATCGAAGGCAAGACAGCGATGACGCTACTCTCAAAACCGATCAATCGACGTCAGTTTGTCCTTGGAAAGTACATCGGGATTTTTCAGGCAATTCTCTGGTATATGCTGCCTGTTGTCACCGTGTTCCTGGTCCTGATCTACTTCAAAGTCAGCTATGACGCCAAAGAAGGCTCGAAAGAGATTCCGACCCATGCCGAACGAATTGTCGAAGTGTACCAGGTGTTGCCGGGCGTCGGCCTGCTGTTGATGGAAATCGCTGTCATGTCAGCCGTTAGCGTTGCCATCTCGACGCGTCTGCCCATGGTCGTGAATTTGACAAGCTGTTTCGCGATCTTCGTCGTGGGACACCTGACCGGATTGCTGGTACAAGCTGGGGTGCTGAAGCTGGAATTTGTTCAGTTTATGGCACGATTGATTGCCACGATCCTGCCATCGCTGGACCTCTTCAATATCAGCGCGGCCGTTGCCACCGGGGCGACCGTTCCGCCCGACTACCTTGGCTGGTCGGCGATCTACTGCGCTTCTTACTGCTGTGCCGCGATCCTGTTGGCGTTTATTCTGTTCGAAGATCGCGATCTGGCCTGAAAATCGGAGCAATCCCCCCCACGTGAACACTTCCCTTGGGGGGGCCTTAGGAGCGACAATCAATCGAAGCATCCAACGGCGCGCTTTGCCTTAAGAGACTTCAAGACAAGAGCTCTCGACAGACGATGCTTGCCCATAACGGACTGGCTGGATTCGGCTGACCTCGGCGTACGGACACCACTGCTAAATCATTTGCAGATCGGCAACGCTAGTGGACGCGGCTCCTATCAATACGGTTGAGAGAATTCTCTCCAGACGAAGCCTCTTGCGCGGTCGGGCACGGATCGCCGGATGCTGGTCCATCCTCGCGGCGATCGCATTAGTTTTGCTCCTGGGTAACCTCAATCTGCTCATGGGATTACTCATTGATCGCGGCCACATTGACCTGTCGCTGCTGCCTCCCGACATCGAACGGTTTGAACGCTTGTCCGGCCTGAGTGTCATTCGTGCGACAGCGCCCGCCGATGGCCAAGTCAAGCTCACCGTTCCCGCGAACGCGGTCCCCGCCGAAGAGGCACCACCAGAACCGATTCACGTTTACTACGATGAACATGGAATTCTGCCGACAGTCTGGCACAATCGCGATTTTTGGTGGGGGCCTGGAATTGCCTACCTGTACCGACAGGTGCCATGGCTGCAGTCGAATATTCTCGCCCTCGTCTGCCTGCTCTCGTCGGCGGCAGGACTGTATCTGCTGCGTGACGGGTCTTTGCGCCAGATGCGACTGAGTTGTCAGCGCGGCTCGATTGAAGCCGTCACCGCCACCCGCCGAAATCTCTTCCGACAGGTACTTCGCATTGGGCCGCAAGATCTCGACGGTTCTGAGCAAAGCACCGCGACCTACTTGTTCACGACCGAAGTCGAAACGATTCGTCGTGGCCTGCACGATGTGATTTGCTCCACGATTCGATATGCACCGGAACTATTCGGCCTGGCGACCGTGCTTTTCAGCCTGGACTGGCGACTGGCACTGCAATGGATCGCTCCGACCACTCTCGTTCTGCTGCTCGTCGACGGAGTGCGACGCAAGGCACAACAAAAAGAAAACTTGGCGGAAGATCGCATCCGCGACGAAGAACAGACCCTGCTTTCGCGACTGCAGAATTCCCGCCTGACACGAGGGCTGGGAATCGAACAGACCGAACTTGAGCAGTTTCAGAAGCATTTGGACCGCTACCATTCGCAATTGATGGACGCAGCACGCACCGCAGACAAAGTGGCCCACCCTCAAGGAAATGTGGTTCTGATTTGTGTGGGATTGCTCGCATTTTTGCTGTTTCTTGTGGGTGGAAACGTCCTGGTCGTTGGAAAACTGCCTTCCTCGACACGGATGGCGGCATGCGATGCCTTCACGTTTATCTTCGCGGCCTTCCTCGCAATCCCCGGAATGCGTGCGTTTCGATCATTGCCCGAAATTCGTCGCGAAGTGAACCTGGTCGCGGAACGGATTCGCAGATATCTCGAACAGATTCCGTCCGTCAGTCAGGCCGTCGGCGCGAAATTCCTGCAACCGATGAGTAAGACACTGCACTTCGAAAATGTGAAGTACCAAACCCCTGCCGGACGCCTGGTCCTGGATGGCATCGATTTCAAAATCCCCGTCGACACGACCACGGCAATCGTATCACTCGATCCGCTTGAGGCACGTGCCGTCGCATTGATGCTGCCTCGGTTCATTGAGCCCCGCCAGGGACGCGTCTTGATCGATGGCGAAGATATTGCCTGGGGCACGCTCGAATCGCTACGAGCCGAAACCGTCTTCGTGTCCGCAAACGACCCGCCATTCGATGGGACGGTTCTGGAAAATATCCGCGGCGGGCAGGCCGAGCTGACACTGCAGCAGGTGACAGAGGCCGCGAAAATGACGCATGCCCACAACTTCATCGTCAAGTTGTTCAACGGATACGAGACCATTCTGACCGGTCACGGAGACTCGTTAGACGCGGGTCAGAAATTTCGGCTGAATCTGGCACGTGCCATTGCGCGCGGCCCCGCCTTGCTGATTGTCGAAGAACCCACCGAAGTGCTCGATGAAGACACCAAAACCCTGCTGGTCGATGCTTACGATCGAATCTGTCGTGAGCGGACCGTCATCTTCCTGCCCGCGCGCATGTCGACGGTGCGGCGAACCGATCAAGTGATCGTCCTACACGAAGGCAAAGTTGTCGCATTGGGACCACACTCGAAACTGGTGACCCAGTCGCTAGTCTACCGACACTGGGAATACCTTCACTTCAACGAGTTTCGCCACGACGGCCAAGACGAAGCCACGTAATCGTCAATGGCATAACAACTTAAACTGAATAACCCAACCGAAATCATCTCATCTCCAGATGAGACTCGCTCACGTCATCGTGTCACTCTTCAGGGAAGTTGGTCACCAATCCGGCGAAGACGGAACTCAGAGAGTCGCCCGCAGATCCCGTGCGTGATCCTGAACCGGCAACGAATTCTCGTAGCTCAGGCCCATCCCGGACATTTCGATTGGTTGACATTTCGGGGCGGACCAGCGCTACTTGCCAATCTGGCCTGAATTGGCTCGCAATGCATCGTCATCCTTATCCGAGGAGTATCTCGTGGCTGGTCGAGTTTCCACAGCGTTTCGTGCGTTTTTTGCCGCGCTGGCAAATCGGGAAGCCGCGGAGCGGATCGATCATGCACTTAAGGATCAACCGACAACAGAAAGCCCTGTTGCACCCGCACTGCCTTCTCGAGCGGAACCGGTCAAGACCGCCCCCGAACGACCAAAACAAAATGAAGCGGTCACGTTGCTGGCCACGCTTCAACGTGAAGCACGGCTCGTCGATTTTCTGAAAGAAGAGATCAGCGGATATTCTGACGAGCAGATTGGTGCGGCCGTCCGTGAAATTCATCGCGAGAGTGCTTCAGTCCTGAACCGAATGTTTGCCATCCAGCCCGTCTTGGAGCAGGACGAGGGCGCATCGGTCGAAGTGCCCGAGGGATTCGATCCCGCCCGCTATCGCCTGACGGGCAAGATCAGTGGGCAAGCGCCCTTCCGCGGGACGCTCCGCCATCATGGTTGGATTGTCACCCGTAGCGAATTTCCCGAGTTCATCGGCAATGAATCCGCGGCGAAGACGATCTGCCCCGCTGAAGTGGAAGTTCAGCCGTAAGTTCGCGGCGAAGTGAATTCGTCAAAGGAATGCCTTGATGGGAATCTGTCGTCTGTCCGCTGTCGCGGCCATTGTCACCATGCTGGTCTCACCGTCCATCCTGTGCGCGGGCGAGCACGGTCGTGCTGCGGACGGTACGTTTTTCTCCATGACATCGATCACGATTCTCGCGGTCTACTGCGGTCTTATCGCATTGTCGTCACTGGGTGGCGGGGTCTTGCCGACGTTGATTCGTCTGACCCATGTCCGCATGCAGCTTCTGGTCAGCCTGATTGGCGGCCTGATGCTGGGAGTTGGCATCTTCCATCAGTTGCCACACGCCGTCGCAATCATGCCTGCGCAGACGGAAGGCGGCACATCCGCACTGGATTGGTGCATGTGGTGGCTGATGATCGGACTCCTCCTCACGTTTTTCATGCTTCGGATGTTTCACTTTCATAGCCATGAACCATTGGAGGAAGATGGCGTCCACACGCACGATTGCGCCCATGATCACGATCACGGACATTCGCACGACCATGGACATGGCCATGATTCGCATTCTCCGAAAAAGGCGAGCTGGATTGGAATTTTTCTGGGCTTGTCGCTGCATACGTTATTAGACGGAGTCGCCTTGGCGGCCGCCGTACAGGCCGACGCGCTGCATTTTCACGAACACTCTGGATTCGCGTTGCCATTCGGGTTCGGCACGTTTTTGGGTGTCGTGCTTCACAAACCACTCGACTCGTTGTCGATCGCATCTCTCATGGCAACGGGAGGCTGGACTCGACGGGCCATGCAGATCGTCAATGTCGGCTATTCATTGATGTGCCCGATTGGAGCCGCACTGTTTTGCATCGGAATCCAACGCTATTCGGGCGTTCGAGGTGACGTTGTTGCCGGAGCGTTGGCCATGTCGGCCGGAGTGTTTCTTTGTATCTCGCTCAGCGACTTGTTGCCCGAAGTTCAGTTTCACTCGCACGACCGGCTGAGACTTTCATTAGCACTGCTGGTCGGCGTCGGCTCGGCCTGGCTCATCGGATACTTCGAACCGAAACATTCGCATGGACCGACCACAAATCCTGCAATCCAAGAAATGCAGCCTGAACATCAACATTGAATTCGCCTGAGTGGATGCGGTCGGCCGTGTGTCACCAACTGAATCTTAGATTGGCATCCAGTTCCCACCCAAACTTGAACGCACCTCGCACGTTTCGCTCGATGTACTTGAGATGGCGCGAATAAATCCTACACTGCGCGAATGCGGGCCTTCAGGACCCGGGCTCGATGGCCGAGGTCTTTGACGATCGAGACGTCCTCGTAGCCGCCATGAGCGACGGTCAGCTGTTCGAGTGCCTCGGCTTGCTCGGGTGTGAATTCCAGCAGCAATAGTGCTGAGGGGGCCGCAAATCGTGGAGCTTGCTCGATGATTCGTCGCAGAATGTCCATTCCGTCTGGCCCGCCATCCAAGGCCAGACGCGGCTCATGCTTGGCAACTTCAGCATCCAATTGATCAATCTCGGCGGAAGGGATGTAGGGCGGATTCCCCACGATGAGATCGAATTGCTTCCCGGCCGGAAGTGCTTCGAATATGTTGGATTCGATGATCTCGACGCGATCCGTCACCTGGTGAGCAGCCGCATTCTCTCGCGCGATCGCGATTGCGGCGCGACTGATATCAACAGCCGTCACCTTGGCTTGCGGGTTGTTCTTCGCCGTCGAAATCGCCACACAGCCCGAACCCGTACAGAGATCGAGGATGGTCGGATTGGGTCGAACTTTTGCAGCATCCAGAATCTCGATCACGAGCGTCTCGGTCTCGGGACGCGGAATCAGTACATCTCGAGTGACGCGAAACTTCAGACTGAAGAATTCACGTTGCCCAACCAGATAGGCCACCGGTTCAGCTTTCGCCCGTCGCTGCACAAGCCCCCGCATCGTTGCACGAACGGCGTCGTTGAGCGGTTCGTCAAACTGTGTGTACAACTGAATCCGCTGGCAACCCCGCGCATGGGCGAGCAGAATTTCGGCATCGAGACGCGGCGTATCACTACCGCTCTTCTTCAGGTGAGCCGTCGTCCATTCCAGCACCCGTCGCACCGTCCACGGCTCTTCGGGCGTTGGTGGCGACGTGACAGGTTGTTGCGTCACTGATCGACTTCCTTGTTCGATCGAGGCAAAATCCTCGCTCGGCAAACGGGTTCTCGTGGAGATTCAAAGTGTCCTGATCTTTTAGGTCGAGACGCTCAGAAAAGATAGTGACATCACCAGGCATCTCGAGGGTCGGCAGTTCCACGAGCACGCCGCAATGAGCTCCTCAATCAACGGAAGAACGTCTTGTTCAAAGCACACTCCATTTTCGTTGACATGCGTGGGACGGACCGATTCTGGGCGCCGCATAACAGGATCTGCTTCAAAAGCCTCCTGAGCCTGAAGAATTGATCACGCACCTTGCCCCGCAAGATTACGACGGTTCATTCGGACAAAAGCTTCACGGCGTCCCTCGTTGTCCTGCTCGTCGTTGCGAAGGCCAGAAGGTGTCATACAGACGTGAAGCTCGACTAGGCGAGCGCCGTTCCGCCGCGAAGGCGTTCTTCACGATCGAACTGGACAAGTGCCTGGACGACTTCGTCGAGATCGCCCTGAATGATTTGATCCAGCTTGTGCACCGTCAGATTAATCCGGTGGTCGGTCAAGCGATTCTGTGGAAAGTTGTATGTCCGAATTCGCTCGCTGCGGTCACCTGATCCAATCAACGTGCGGCGCTGGGCGGATCGTTCTTTATCGAGCGTGGCCTGTCGCGCTTCCATCAACTTGCTGCGCAGCACGCGCATTGCCTTGGCTTTGTTCTTGTGCTGACTCTTTTCGTCCTGAATTCGAACCACGATACCAGTTGGAACGTGAGTGATTCGGACGGCGGATTCGGTCTTATTCACCTTTTGTCCGCCAGGACCACCCGCGCGCATCGTGTCGATTTGAAGATCTTCATCACGGATCTCGACATCAATGTCGGTTGCTTCGGGCATCACCGCAACAGTAGCGGCACTCGTATGCACACGACCTTGTGTTTCCGTTTCCGGAACACGCTGCACGCGATGACCGCCGCTTTCGAACTGAAGTTGATGGAACGCCGCTTCTCCGGTGATGGATAGCACGACTTCCTTCATGCCCCCCAGTTCATTGGCCGAGAGTTCGAGAACCTCGAATTTCCAGCCCCGCTTTTCCACGAACTTCGTGTACATGTCGAACAAGTCACGAGCGAACAGCGCAGCTTCATCTCCGCCTGTCCCCGCGCGGATTTCCATGATCAGACTGCCACGGGTGAGCGAATCACCGGCCGTGACCATATCTTCCAGCTCGGTTCGCAGCGCGTCGTAGCGCGTTTGTAGTTCGCTCAACTCAGCCTGAGCGTATTCTCGCGTTTCCGCATCGTCAGCAGATTCGATCATCTCGCGAACGGCGGCAACGTCCCCTTCGAGCTGATTGAACTCGCGGATCGAACGCGCGATTTTCCCCAGCCCGCCATGCTCACGCTGACAATCCAGCATTTTGGCCGTGTCGGCGAGGATCACGGGATCCTGCAGCATCCGTTCCAGCTCTTCGTAGCGAGCCAGCTTAACTTGAAGGGTCGGGAACATGATGGTCAAACGCTGAATGACCCGCCGTTAAAAGCGGCAGAACGCTGCAAATGCAGAAAAAACATCTATATCGAGCCGACCAGACCCGGTTCGCAACGGCCTGAAATCGACCGAAACGTCGAGCAATCGCATTTCTGCCCGATGGCAATCCAAAAGGACCGCAGATCGTTTGCCGATCTGCGGCCTTCGAATGATGCGTGAAGTCTGATTGGCAGACAACCTCAGGACTTGGGAGCTTCTTCCGTTGCGGCTTCGTCCTTCTTGCCCCAATTGTACTTGCGTTGGAATTTTTCCACGCGACCAGCGGCATCGATGAATTTTTGCTTACCGGTGAAGAACGGATGCGAGGCCGAGCTGATATCGACAGTGACCAGCGGAAGCTGCTTGCCTTCGTACTCACAAGTCTTTGGTGTCTTGATAGTTGACCCGATCAAGAACTGGATCCCGGTTGAGGTATCCTGAAATACGACATCTCGGTACTCGGGGTGAATTCCCTCTTTCATGATCCAACTACCCTGCAAAGTGTACACCGCCAGACATTGACATCAGTCACAGCGGAAGTGAACGGACGACGATTGCTGTAAATTCCAAGACGACGATCTGGAAGCCAATCGGATCGGGGAGTGTAAGAATTCAAGAAATCCATCGCAAGGCTTTTGAGCAGAAATGTTTGATTCGGCGCGCTTTTCTCTGGATCTGAGACGACAGGTCGCCTCCTGTATCTCGCAGTCGCCCGCAAAATCGAGGTGCGCACTGCCGATCGGGCCCTGAAGATTCCTCCAGACATCCTCGTGAAACGAAATTCTGATACAGACTTTGCAAGGTGTTTGCCATGGCTTGGTCAATCGAGTGGACACCCCTTACAATCTTTCTTCGAAACGTGTCGCTCCATCTGCTGATGACGCTCCATAACCGAATTTTGAGTTCCGCTTCATGCCAACGTTGACGGTCGAGAACTATCTCAAAACGACACTGCTCACCGGGCAGAAGACAGGTTCAGACTGGGTGACAACCGGCCAGTTAGCCACCGCATTGTCCGTCGCGCCCGGCACTGTCACCGCGATGCTGAAGACGTTGGCAGAATCCGGACACGCCGACTACCGCCCGTACGAAGGAGTCCGATTGACGAAGGTCGGTCGCGAAGTTGCCGTGCGGATCCTGCGGCGGCACCGACTCATTGAGTTGTTTCTTGTGAAAACGTTGGGACTCGACTGGGACCAGGTCCATGAAGAAGCAGAGAACATGGAACATGCGGTCAGCGACAACCTTGTCGATCGCATGGACGAATTCCTTGGGCGTCCGATCGCCGACCCCCATGGAGACCCCATCCCTTCTGCCAATGGAGCGATGCGGGGTCACCCGGAACGAGCCATTCCGCTCGACTCTGTCTCACCCGGGCAATGCGTTCGAATTATTCGCGTCACCGATCAGGAAGGTGAGTTCTTGCGATTTCTGAGCGATTCCGGAATCTCGCTCCACAAGGAATGCCGCGTGGTTTACAACAGTCGTGAAGCGGGAATTGTCACAGCCGAAGTCGATGGTCGGAATGTGACTTTGGGCCACCCGGCAGCCAGACAATTGTTGGTTGAACTGATTTAAGATCTCCCGGTTGCCGTCAACGGAAGTGAACGGCTGTGGTCCCAGAACCCCGAAGTGCCTACGCACTGCAATTCTTCGTGTTGGCGACGTCGCTCCTCGCGATTGCCGCCGGGCTGTCCCTTGTCTTGGTGACACAATTCCCCGCACACCACGCGCATCAGGCAAACCATTTTTCAAGAGCGTTCGCACTCAGCACAGGCCTGCTTTTGTCAGGAAGCATCTGCGTTGACGGTGCTGTCAGGGCCGTTCGACGCGAGCGCCAATGGCTGTTCCGAAACTGGCTGGGACTCGGCCTGACGGCAGGCGTCACGTTCGTCGCGGTTCAGACCTACGCACTGACGACCTTGATTCGACAACAACCCCCGACAGAAGCCGAAACCGGCGCGGCGGCATTTGTCGCCGTGTTCGCCACGCTGCATGGAATGCATTTCATCATTGCACTGCTATTCCTCTGCTACATCACCGTACAGGCCGCGGCGGACCGATATGACCATGAGTACTACTGGGGCGTGACGGTCTGCGCCTGGTTTTGGCACGCGCTCGCTGTGGTGTGGATCGCAATCTTGTTTGTGATGCTGATCGCACGAACTTTTGCCTGAATTGGCACGTTGATCGACTCGAATCGAGCACGCCAACGAGCCTGTGGGCGATACGCGCGACCCCGATCCAGTGAGAGCAAAGTGCCACGGCAACTATTGATTGAATTTCGGGCGGCGCTTCTGCGAGAACGCCGCGATCCCTTCGCGAGCGTCTGGCTGTTCGAGACACTGAATGTATGCTGCCGTATCGGCCAGGTGCGCCACCTTGGGCTGCAAACCTTCGTCCAAGTAAATCAGGCGTTTCGTCTGACGCAGCGCCTCGGCGGGTTGAGCGAGCAACTTGCCCGCCAGCGCACGAGCGGTCGAATGGAGGCGATTCTGGGGAACCACCTCGTGCACTAAACCATAGGTCAACGCCAGTTGCGACGAAATCGATTCACCCAATAGACAGAGTTCAAGCGCACGCGACTTTCCCACCAGCGAGGTCAGTTGCGCGATTCCGTATCCAGGCGGCCACCCCAACAGGATCTCCGGCATCCCAAAACGAGCCGAATGAGCTGCGACACGGAAATCGCACGAATAGGCACAGACACAGCCACCACCAAATGCAGCTCCGTTCACGGCCGCGATAAAAATCTGTGGCAACCGCTCCCACGTCAAATACAATTCGGCCTGCCGGTGACTGAGGTTCGTCGCCGTCGCCAGATCCAAAGTCCCCACCTCTTTGACGTCATCGCCCGCGCAAAACGCATCACCCGCCCCCGTGAGAATCACGACGCGAATCTCGGGGTGCCCCGCCAACCAGGCATTCAGTGACTCCAGATCGGCCGTCATCTGGACATTGACGGCATTCAACTTGGCAGGCCGGTTCAGGGTTACTGTCACTAATGCCCCGTCACGAACCGCCTCCAGCGTTGCCAGCTTGGAAAGCTCCCCAGAATTGGGTGTCTGATACGATGGCAGCACGGCTCCCTGAGTCATCGCCTGAACCTTTTCTTTCAACTTATCAGCAAACCGGGCGATGGTGATCACAGCGCGGCGATGCGTGCCGCGGCCGATCACATCACGTTCGTCAGAGGCGGTGATCTCAAACTCGACGAAGCGCCCTTCGACGGCGATGACGCGCGCGTGCCCCCGCACCGGTGCCTGAAGGGGCGTGGCGGCCAGATGCTCAACATGAACATTCACCCCCACCGATTCTTCCCCTTCATCGAGGAATGGCCGCAGAACCTCCCGTGCCGTGTACTCCATCAAGGCAATCATGGACGGCGTCGAGAAGACAATCGCGCTGGATGAGCGTCCTTGCCCCAAGTGAATTGCGTCGGCACACGCGACCATCCGCTCAAGTGTCGCAGACGCCCCAATCTGAAGCTCAGGTTTCATTGGCCACTCTTAATTGCCGCGATAATGTCGGCCAGTTGTTGTGGGCTGAGATCTTTTTCCAGACCTTCCGGCATCAGCGAAACGGCATTCGAGACCAGTTCATCGAGTGTATCGCGCAGCAGGACATCCTCTTTGGCTTCCGCACGCCGCAAGGTGACACTGGCAGCCGTCTCGGATGAGATAATTCCCGTGTGAATCTTCCCTTCCTTCGTCACCGCCGTGTAGGTCTGAAAGCTCGGCTGCGCTTCGCGATTTGGATCGAGAATCGCAATCAACAGGTCCGCCGGGGATTTGTTTTGAACACTGACGAAATCGGGCCCGACCTGATGCCCTGACGTGCCGACACGGTGACACTGCGCACAGGTTTTTGCATAGAGCAACCTGCCACGTGCCGCATCCCCCGTCAGCTCCAACGCAGGTTGGAAGGCCGCAACAACCTCTTTGCGATTGCTAACAGGCTCGGCGAGAACCTCTTTCGCCAACTCCTTGACTCGCGCCTGCGGATGACTCATCAAGACTTGCCGCTTGTCGCGATCGATTTCACCCGGCTTGATCGTGGACGCTTTGATCGCCTCTAACAGGACGATCGCTCCCCCACCCGACTGGACAAGATTGTCGACAACTTCCGCACGCGTCGCGGGACCGAATGTCTTCCAGGGTTCGAGCAGTGCCCCATAGGCCGCTGGCGTGCCATGAGTGGCCAACGACTTAACGGCTGCGATCTGCAACGAGGGAATCGTTTGAGGCGTTAGTAGCTCTGGCAGAACCTGCTGCGCCAAATCCGCGTTCCCGAGCGCCAGCAGCCGCACGGCAGAGAGTCGGCTCGCTTCCGGAACCGCCGGATCAGCAGCCAACTTGCTGATCCGCTGGAAGAAGGAATCCAGGGAGGCCCGCGTTGCTGCCCCCGAGGACGCATCCGTCAAAATTTTCTGAAACGTCGTGCCGCGGCGCTGAACACCGTCCCCCAGTGCCAGCAACACTGAAATCTTCGTCGATTCGGGAACAGCGTCTTGCATCGTTGAACCCAGCAGCACCACGCTGTCATGCGAATCCGCCGCAGAACCAATCAGCCGCGCCAGATCGGCGAGCAACGGCTGAACGGCGTCCGAATTCGCCGCAAGCAACTCTTTCGCAATGGCCCCCATCTGTGAGTAGCACGATGACAACCATGCCGTTCGCAAGTCGGCATCGGCGGCCGCCTTGTCAGCAATCGACCTCAAACCCGGTACGGCATACTGCGCCGGCAATTCTCCCAGCGTAAAGGCCAACTGCCAGCGAACACGGGATGCTGGGTCATTGCCGAGGGCCAGTACAACCTTCGCCAGGTCGGGCGCGGTCTGGATGAATTTGGGTACCAATCGCAAGCCGAGCTCACGCAGGTGCTCGTCGGAATCCTTCAGCGCCACCATGACATCCCCCGCAGCCAAAGCGTTCAGCCCCTGCAACGACCAGATTGCATGCGCACGCGCTTCCGGCGTCACGGTGGAGTCGGCTGACGAGACAAGTTGACGCAACGGCTCAACAGCCGACTGTTCATTCCGCTCAACAATCATCCGCTGCGCGGTGTCGCGGATTGTGCCATGCGGCGACTTCAACTTGGCGACCAGCTCAAGAGCCGTGAGCTTGCCGAGGTCTGGTGGTGCTTCCCGGTGAAAACCAGGTGGAACGAGCCGCCAGACGCGCCCCTTGTCATGCCCCGACTCCAGATCAACAAACGCCTTGATGTCGTCCGGAATCGAGATCGGATGTTCGATCGTTTCGCGGTACATATCCAATACGTATAGAGTTCCATCTGGGGCGTTCACAAAGTTGACGGGGCGGAACCAGTTGTCATCGGAGGTCAGGAACTCGACATTCTCATCCGCGCGGGATGCGATGAAGCTGATGCCATTGGGCGTCAACTTCTTCCGGTGCACCAGATTGCCGCCGCAGTCTCCAATGAAGACATCGCCACGAAATTCGGTGGGATAAGCGCCGCCACGATAGACCGTAACACCCGTTGCAGACGTAAAAAAGCCGATCGGAACAAGCTCCGAAGCGGGCAGCCGCTTCTTCATCTCGGGATCCGCCGCCCGGCGCGCCGTCCTGACCAGGCGCCAGGGCTCTGCTGTGCTCGTCCGGAAGACCGTGGCCGCGGCACCTTCTTTTGCGATCGAACGTGTCATGTCCGGAATTGCGAGCAGGGGATTGCGCTCCAGATAGTTCAGCGGCCAAGCCACATGGATGATGTGGTTACTGTTGTTGCAGATGAATCGATCACCCCAATTGTCGATTGTGTGCCCAAACTGCTGCCCCCCTGAAACCATCGTCAGCTCGCGAGTTTTGGGATCAAGCCGCAAATCGCGTCGACCGGGCGTGAATTTGTACTCAGGTTTGCCATTGTGAGCGGGAACGGTCAAATCGCCACCAGCAATACCTGAAGAGAAGTAGATTGCGTTATCCCGCCCCCACTCCAGACCATTCGAAAGGGCTTGGACATTGGATGAATTGAAGCCCGTGCACACGATCTCTTTAACGTCCGCGACGTCGTCACCGTCTGTATCTTTCATGAAGTAGAGGCTTGGCGGAGCGATCACAAAGACGCCACCCTGTGAGCAGATCACCGACTGCGGCCAGCGCAACTTGTCCGCAAAAATGACGCTCTTATCCATTCGCCCGTCGCCGTTCGTATCGGTCAAGAGACGAATCCGCCCCCAGGTCTCGGGCCGCTGTTGCTTGTACTTTTCGACCCGCTGTTCGGGCAAAAATGGGTAGTCATTCATCTCGACGACGTACATGCGACCATGCTCGTCGAATGCCGCATCAATCGGGTCGACGACATTCGGCTCCGCCGCGACCAGTTCCAACGAAAACCCTCGTTCAAGCTTGAACGATTTCTGAGCCTCCGCAGGCGTTCGGGGCGGAATTCGCGGCATCAATTCGGCGAGACTTTTTTCTTGCGCATGAAGCACTGACGCCGAAAATCCGATGCAACCAACCAGCATCACCAGGGCCATGGGATTCAACTGAGCCACGGGACACTTCAGAGAGACACACCAACGAGTTAAATTCTGCAACGACATATTGCTCAATGGTTTCCTCGAGTTGGGCGTTAACGCGGAGAGGGGATTGAATCGGAACCGTCCAAGTTGACGATTTCGGCAAAATGTGAGAAGTGCCAGGGAGATTGCCAGACAGACATTCGACATCGTCGAGCTCCAAGAGCGCTGAGCAGGTGAGGATGCGGGCGGGTAGGGCAAAAGGTCGACACAACAGCCTACCGGTACAATCCAATAAGATGAAGTCTGGATGTTTCCAGTCGGAAAGTGAATTGAGGGAACAGGAAGTTTTCCCAAACGCGGAAACGCGGTCGAAATGCGTCAATGACGTCGCGTCCGCATGTCAAAAACATCGAATCGCGGTCCATTGCATCTTATGCGCCAAACGGTAGACTATGGGCAAGTGCATATACAGTGTAGAAAAGTGATTGGTTTTGGCCACGGAATGGAGTCCAGCGTCGATATTGGACGACGGAATAACACCGTGAACGGGGCCAACCAAGAGGAAAAACCAAGGCAGGGTTGAGATATGTCGATTACGAAAGAACGAAAAACGGAGATGATGCAGCAGTACCGGCGTACGGAAGCCGATACGGGATCTCCAGAGGTTCAGATTGCGGTTCTCTCGCACCGCATTGCTCAATTGACTGAGCATTTCAAGCTGCACAACAAAGATCATGCGGGTCGTCGCGGACTGTTGATGCTGGTGAGCAAGCGTCGTCGTTTGCTGAAATATCTTGAAGCGACCGATCTGGGTCGCTATGCAGACGTGATCAAGAAGATCGGTTTGCGTAAGTAGTTTGCTGCTTGGCGGTTCTGCTCCAGCATCTCTGAGCTGGTGGCGTCGAGCTTCTGTCAATTCGGCTTCCCGAATGAGGTTTTCTCCTGCGCGGCGTGAAGTTTCGCGCAGGGGTGAAGCCCGCCATTTCACGTATCGGGAGGTTTTGATTTCTGAGAAACATGTCTTTGCAGGAAATAAGCTGTGAAAGTTGTCGTTCAAAAAGAGTTCGCCGGGCGAACCATCAGTCTTACAACCGGTGAAATGGCCAAGCAAGCGGCAGGGGCCGTCTTGGTTCAATTCGGTGACACTGTCGTCTTCGTCGCCGCACAAAATGGCCCATCGCGTCCGGGAACGGATTTCTTTCCGCTCACCTGTGACTATCGCGAGCGTTCCGCTGCGGCCGGGAAATTTCCTGGCGGCTTCATCAAGCGAGAAGGACGGCCGACCCAGAAGGAAATCCTGACGAGCCGACTGACCGACCGACCAATCCGTCCCTTGTTTCCAGAAGGGTATGTCGACGAAGTCCAGGTCATGTCAAACGTCCTGTCTGTCGATTCCGAAAACGATCCAGACGTCCTCTCCATCATCGGGGCGAGTGCTGCTCTCAGCATCGCCCCTGTGCCGTTTAATGGGCCGATCGCGGCCGTCCGTGTGGGCATGATCGACGAGCAATTCGTCCTGATGCCAACCCGCGAGCAAATTAAGGTCAGCCGCCTGGACCTGGTTGTCGCCGGCAGCAAAGACTCGGTCTTGATGATCGAAGGCTTCGCACAACAGTTGCCAGAAGACCAGATGGCCGACGCGATCATGTTCGCACATCGGGCAATTGCAGAACTGTGCGCATTGCAAGAAGAATTCAAGCAGAAAGCGGGTCGCCCCGCCTTCGCCGCGCCAGCTGCCCCTGAAAACCCTTTCCACGCAGCACTCCGCGAAAAAGCCTACAATGCACTGCGTGACAGCAAAGTTTCGAGCGTCAAGGCCGAACGAAGCGGCGGCACGAAACAACTGAAGGAACAACTGGTCGCCGAGTATTTCCCTGAAGGCGCCACGACGACGTCGAATGGATGGACTCGCGAACAATTCTCAGCAGCGTTCGAACAACTGCAGTATCGCGTGGTGCGTGACCTGATCCTCGAGAACAAGCGACTCGATGGACGCACTCCGCAAGATCTGCGTGCCGTTTCGTGCGAAGTGGGTGTCCTGCCCGGTGTCCACGGATCAGCATTGTTTACCCGTGGTGAAACCCAGTCGCTGGCGACAATCACCCTGGGGACGGCTCGCGACACGCAACGCGTCGAGGGGTTGTTCGAAGAGACGCTCAAGCGATTCATGCTTGACTACAACTTCCCGTCATACTCCGTCGGCGAATGCCGACCAATCCGCGGCCCCGGTCGTCGTGAAATCGGCCACGGTGCTCTCGCAGAGCGATCGGTTTACTCGGTGATCCCCGCCGAAGACAAGTTCCCGTACACGATCCGTGTCATTTCAGACATCATGGAATCGAACGGCAGCAGTTCGATGGCCAGCGTTTGCAGTGCAACGCTCAGCCTGATGGACGCCGGTGTGCCAATCACACAGCCCGTCGCTGGCATCTCGATCGGTCTCGTCAAAGAGAAAGATCGTTTTGTGCTGCTCACCGACATCATGGGCGACGAAGACCATTTCGGTGACATGGACTTCAAGGTGGCCGGCACCCAGAAGGGTGTGACGGGCATCCAGCTCGACCTAAAAATCGACGGCATCAACGAAGAGATCATTCGTGCCACGCTTGAGCAAGCGCGCAAAGCACGCATCGAACTGCTGAAGACGATGCTGACCTCGATTCGTCGGCCACGCGGCGAGATCTCGGTCAACGCACCACGATTGCTCCGTACGAAAATCGATCCGGCGAAGATAGGTCTGCTGATCGGCCCCGGTGGTAAGACGATTCGTGCCATCCAGGAAGAAACGGGCGCCACGATCGACATCACCGATGACGGCACAGTCATGATCGCCTGCACGAAGAGCGAAGGTGCCGAAGACGCTCTGGCTCGCGTCGAAGCGATGACCGAAGAAATCAAGGTCGGTCGCGTGTACAACGGGACGGTGAGCTCGGTGAAGGATTTCGGTGCCTTCATTGAAATCGCCCCCGGCAAAGACGGCCTGTGCCACATCAGCGAACTGTCAACCGGATATGTCAAATCGGTTGATGAGATCTGCAAAGTGGGTGACAAACTGCAGGTCAAGGTCATCGCCATCGACGACCAGAATCGTGTCAAGCTTTCACGCAAGGCCGTTCTGGCAGAGCAAGGTGAAGGCGCGGCACCAGAAGAAGCCGCTCCGGCTGCTGATCTGGACGACTGAGCGTCGTGCTGATTCTGTTTAGAACACGAGCGGTGGTCCGCTCTTAAATCTCAATATCACGCGCCTTCTCATCGAGTATGGGAAGGCGCGTGTTTGAACGTCTGTACCTTCGACAACGGCACGATCCGAGGCACAGGATGGACCAAACGCAAGCTCAAAGTGACCATCAGAGTCTCGCACGCGACCACGAGCGGCTACTATCTCAGTATGCCGAAATTGCGACACTGGCGGGTGGTCTGGCTCACGAGATACGCAATCCATTGTCGACGATGACGTTGAACTTGGACCTGCTGCGTGAAGACCTGCTCGCCGCCGAATCCCCTCGTGAGCGGCGAATGCTGCAGAAGGTGGACTCACTTCGCAAGCAATGCGTTCTGCTCGAACGATTGCTGAACGATTTCCTTCAATTTGCTCGGGTCGGGGCACTTCAGAAGAAGCTGGCGGACCTGAATCAGCTTGTGGTGGAGTTCATCGAGTTCTACCAGCCGCTGGCCAAAGAGCAGGGAATCGACATCAGTCCACATCTGGCGACCAATCTGCCGCAGGTCGAAATTGATACTCAGCTTTTCCTGCAGGTTCTTACGAATTTGTCACGCAACGCGCAACAAGCGATGCCCCGCGGCGGCGTTCTGGAGCTTTTGACGTATTCGCGTGGCGACCGAGTCATCCTGGAAATCATCGATTCGGGCGAAGGCATGTCGACCGAAACCCAGGCACGCATGTTTGACACCTTCTTTTCGACGAAACCCGACGGCAGTGGATTGGGATTGCCGACGGTTCGGAAAATCGTGGAAGCACATCGCGGAACAATCTTGTGCGACAGTGAACCGGGACAAGGCACGCGATTCAGCATCAGCTTGCCCGAAGCGAACAATTCTGCGTCTGCCTGACGTTCATTTTTCGAGTTTGACGAATGTCGGGGTATCATTCGTCCGAGAATCTGTAGTATATTCTCATGCCTCTTGGATGAGTGCCGAGAAATTCATGGAATGACGGTTGGGTCCTTCACTCGATATCGACAAAAACGATGCCTCTCACGAAATCGCCCCGCCCGAAATTGAAATTTCACCCTCACGCGTACCTTTTCATTACTGACGCGCTCTCCGAAGCACAGACTTCGTCTGGACGCGACCATCAAAGCGAAACAGGTGGTCACGTGTCCGCGCGCGAATTGCTGGAAGGTGTACGGACACTTGGACAGCGGCGCTTCGGCATGATGGCAACTGCGGTCTTCCAGCACTGGGGGATCTCAACGACCGGTGACGTGGGGCGAATCGTCTTTGAGCTGATCGAGCTCGGTGAGATGAAGAAAACCGACAATGACCAGTTTGGCGACTTCGTCAATGTTTACTCATTCGATGACGCTTTTAACTCGGATTACGCCATCGACGTCTCGAAGGCGTTTAAAATCACGTAGGACGGATTGATCGCCGTAACTCCTCTGCCATGTTCCAGGATGACTTAGCCGAGCGAACGTTACCTCCGACCGAACGCCGCCGGCGCGAGGCGCGAGCCCGTGGTGAGGTGGCTCGAAGCCCCGAACTGACTGCCGCCGTCATACTTCTGGCCTTTTGCGGTTTGATCCGCACACTCGGATTTGGCTGCGCCACAACGCTGGCTGCCTTGATGCGTTCTGCGATTTCAGGACCGCCGGCGCTCTCGCTGAACACCAATACCGGTGCGGCATTATTGACCTCAGCACTGCAAACGATGGCTGAGTTAATTGCGCCGATTCTGCTGCTGCTGCTGATTTGCGGCCTGCTTACCAATCTCATTCAGACCGGATTGCTCTGGACGCCTGCCATATTGCTGCCGCGATTCCGACTTGGTGGCCTCGGAACCGGACTTCGACTGGGAGATGCGATTCGACAAGTGGCCAAGTTGCTGGCACTTGGCATCACGTTGTGGTGGTCACTGTCGTCGCTGGATTGGCAATACCGCACAATTGGAGCCAGCGACACGCTGTCGATGCTCGTGCTGCCAGCCGAGAACATCATCACAGTCTGCTTCGCCCTAGCGTTCGTGTTGCTCCTCTTCGCAGCACTCGACTACGGATTGAAATTCTGGCACCTGCACGAGCGGCTGAAAATGACGATTGACGAACGCCGCAGCGAACAACGCGAAGAAGAACTCGACCCACGCATCAAACGACGTCTCCGTGCGGGAAGGGCGACGAGCGAGATCACAGGTCCTTCTCGAATCGAGTGAGCCCTGTGTGCCTCACACTCAATTGGGTCTCAGATTGCAATCAGACGACCGCTTTTGCACGCTCTCCCATGGGGACCGAATTGCGTTTGAGGACGACGCCCCGAATTCGGCGTCTCGAAAGACACTCGGTTTTTTCTTGAGCCAATTCTGCGGATTGACTCGTTTTTTTTTTACATCCTTCGTCGCTGTAATCGATTCATTCGGTACGATCGATCCTCTCAGGGCAGCGTTTATACGAGTTGTGCCGGGGTCCTTGGACGCAATGCAGGTTATGAACGCATCTGCCGAACATGTGAACGAATAGTGTCCAATTTGAGATAGAGTCAGGAATGTCGCGCCCATCCGAAAGGTGTCGACTTTCTAATTGACTTTGATTTTTCGTGACCGGTAAGATTTTAGGAACCGTCAAAATCGGTACGCTTCTTTTCGTACGATTCCTTCCGCCAGAAATGAACTGCCTCCATCGCCGAGCGCTGGCAGAAAGATCTGCATGAACACTGTTGCCAAGATTCTTGTTGTCTTCGTTGCGGCTTCCAGCCTGGCCTTTTTGGCCTTCGCTGCGGCACTGCGCAACGGCGGTCCAGACTGGAAAGGCGAAATGCGTTCGCCTGAACTCCAGAAAGAGTTCGTATTCAGCGTCGAGAACGGCGACAAGACAACCTATTCGGTCAAGCACCGCCGAACCGACAGTTCGGTCATCGATAAAACACCCGTGCTGGCAGAAGCCGTGCTGAAGGCGCGAAAACGACTCGACGAAGAAACGACGAAGCGCCTGCAAGAGCTGTCACCGAAACCGGAGCAACTGCAGACGACGTTGAAGACAGTCATCGAGTTCGTCGCCGCTGACAAAAAAGGCGTCGAGGCCCGCGAGCAGACACTCGATGAACGTTTCCAACAACTTTGGGCAGATGTCCAGGCTGTCGGGGTACAATTCTCTGAGCTCACCCTGCAAACGCAAGACGTGCTTCGTGTCATGCAGGAACGACGCGAAGAGGTCTACCGCCTGGTCAACCAGTTGGAACTGCTCAGGAACGACCACTTCGCAGCTCAAGTCCAGCAGAAGTATTTGGAAGACGAACTCATTCGACTCGAAGAAAACCAGCGAAAGCTCGAGAGTCGGCAAAGCCAACTGAAGCAGCAACTCGGCGAAGGCTATTGAAATCCTCGGCGTTGCAATTCAGTGATTCACGGATTCAGTTGGTTCTGTTTTGAAATGGTTTAAGGTGGGACAATGACAACAGTCGGTAAAATCCTGGTCGTGTTGCATCTCGTCTTGAGCATCATGTTTATGGCGTTCGCAGGTGCGATTTACAAAGCGCAAACCAACTGGCGTGCGAAAGAAAAGCAAACTGCAACCGCGCTAGCGGCCGCGAACACAAAAATCCGCGATATGCAGTCCGAATCGGAAAAACTGCTGGCGGAAGCGGCTCAAAAAAGTGCCGAATTGGAACGCGATAATGTGCGTTTGAAGGGCATTAACACTAGCTTGGAAACCAGCGTCAAAACCTTGGTTGCTGACAATCAGCAATTGAAGAAGGACGTCGATCAGCAACGCGATCAGTCGGCGTTGACCACGATTGAAGCGATCGAACGAAGAAAAGAAGCCGACCTTCAACGTGAGAAGAACAACGAGATTTTCAAGAATCGCGACGAGCACGTTCAAAAGTTCTACGAAACGGAAGATCAGCGGTTCGAACTGGAAACGAAGTACCAACTGCTGTCAGACAAGTACACGCATCTCTTGAATGACGTCAAAGTCATGAAGAGTTTCTTGAACTCCAAAGGACTTCCAACTGAACCGGCTTTGATTTCGTCGCAGACTACACCGCCTCCCCCGCTCGATGGCCGAATTACCGAAGTTCTCAAGGCAGATCGCAATTCGAAGCGTGAGCTGGTCGAAATCTCGATCGGTCGCGATTCTGGATTGGAAGTTTCACATAAGTTGACCGTGTATCGCGGTGGCAAATTCCTTGGCACGATCGTGTTGACCTTGGTGGAGGCTGATCGTGCGGTGGGATACATCGTTCGAGAAAAGAATGTGACGATTCAGGTCGATGACCAAGTCACGACGAAGATCTGATGACGCATCAACGCCTGCATTCGGCTCATTCACAAGCATTGTTTGAAATCAACGGGTACAGCAAAGGTTGATCATGGCTCCTCGTAACGCAGAATCGCCGGCACCCGATATCTATGTCTCATTGCTGTTTGTCTCGTTGTCCGCGCTGATCACCGGGATCGTGATGCTGGTGCTCGAACTCTACAAGTACGATTTCAAGATCGCTCCGTAGTGCCTGCGCGGGATTCGAGTCCCTTGGTTTGAACATCACAAATCAAGGTCGGGCCATGGGCGAGACCGGGCCGAAGAGAACGCACAACGAAATCAGCGTTGAACCAATTCGACGCTTTGAACGCCTTCGATCCGATTCAATTCCGCCACCAGCTTCGGCAGGACGTCTTCGACTTCCGACGGGTTAATCGTCACAGCGAATGTCAGATCCAGCGCGGCACCTTGACGTGCAGTACTCGTCCCAGTCGTCGTTCTGGTGGCGACATAGCGATCGAGAATCTCGCTTAACAAGGTCAGTGGATCACGGCCGGCACCCAAGCGAATCGTCAACTGGTGTGAGTGTCGTTGTTGCTGGCGATTCAATCGGCTGCGGTCAAGTAAAATTGCAGCGATGCCGACCAGCGGTATTCCGACAACCGGCACCATGTATGTTCCGGCACCGATCGCCATCCCCACAATCACGGCAAAAATGACGAATGCGGTATCACGCGTGTCATCGACGACGGTTCGAAACCGTACGATCGACAGCGCCCCGACCAGGCCGAACGCACGCGCCACGCTGTTGCCGATGACCATCGTGACCATCGCAATCAAGACTGTGAGCAACACCAGCGTCGACAGCAACATGGGGGCGTCGCTTTTTCGGTGCCCATGCGACAGGTAGCCGATCGCTGCCACAACGAATCCCGCCACCGTCGCCAGCCCTAAACGAAAACCGATTTCCCACGGGGTGAGGTCGATCCCTGCTGCCGCCGATGTCGCAATCCAATCGGACATTTCACTCTTCCCGTCGCGTGATGACTTGTGACGCCTCGAGACCCAGTCGGAACTTCGAGGCTTTTCCCGGTGAAAGCTGATGTGAGTGAATCAGGGCCTTAAACGGATCGGGAAGAAAGTCACGGTATTTGAGCTCGAAGATGACATGATCCGTCAGAATTTCGGCACCGCTTTCAACGGGATTCAACTGCCAATCCAAAGCAGGTCGCGATCGGATTGCCCGATCGAATGTCGCACGCATCGGATGTCCTTCATAGACTCCGACGAGGGCCATCCTGTCATAGGTCAACGACAACACAGGTGATAGCCGTCGCAATTGAATCCGTCGATGAAACCACTCGCCAACCCAGTCCGATTCGATCTCTGGACGCTGCAAGCGATCCAGCTCATGTAAGGGTACAGGGGATCGACGCTTGCGGACATGCAATCCCTGCTTGGCCTTTCGTTCAAGAAAGACATCATTGGAATCACCATACCGCCGCAACCGGAACTTTCGCCGCACATAACCTGACTGGCGATGATAGACATCGAACTCCGGAGTATCGAAATACAGAGTTGTAATTCGATACTGACCTGGATGTGGCCCTGATTCCGCGTGTGGATCATCAATCAAAAATGAACGCAGGTCGATCTCCAATCGCCGCGCCTGCGCTTCGTTGAGCAGGAATTTCATCTCGAATGCCTGAACCGAATCTCCTGCAGCGGAACAGAGGGAAGGGGAGATCAACATCTCACGAGTCGGCCTCGGCAAGTGTCCTCCAGCATGAATCGACAACAGTTCTGCCTGGGAATTCTTCCCACAAGCGGGCGTTGGCGAAATCATGGAATCGCTTTCTTGACTTCGGGATGCTTGAGCAAATAGGCACGTCGATCCTCTGCAAATGCTCGCAGTGCCATCTCGTGACCGCGACTGTCTTCGTTTGCACGCTCGTCGGCGGTGACCCGCTCAAACGCTTCGAACGATTCCAGCTTTCGTGTATCCGCGCGAAGCTCGTCTTCGATCAGCGATTTGAATTGAGCAACGACGGGTCCCAAGGACTTCCAATCGAGTGACTGATCGGCAAGTTCGTAGACATGCTGTAGATAGCGTTTCCGGTACGCCGGAACTGCCAGAATCTTGCTGCGAAGCGGCTTGCTGCTGTCATCCATCCCGATCAGCGGATCAAGTTCGACGCCACCGCCGCGTGGCCCTCGCCCCCTTTGCGACCGAGGACCGGGCTCACCGCGGCCCGCTTGAGCATTCGGCGGCGGCCCACCTGGTCCACCTCTCGGACCACGGGGGCCGCCGCGACCGCCGGGCGGGCCCATCATCATCGCCCCACGAAAGGCTTCGTTCATGTCGTGAGGAACGATGTGAAATCTGCCATCGCCATCCAGAAAAATGCTGTAGTCGCTGGCTCGAACCCAGTATCCGTCGTTGTTAATCAACGTGTTGTCCAAAGCCAGGAACCACAGCAAACCTTCCACATCCAACATCGGCTCGATGACTTCCACAAGCTGACCGGCGGGCGTTTCGTTGAGTGCTTTGCAGAGAGCAACCAGCCGCCGCCAGGACTTTTCGTTGTCGTCGGACTTGATTTCGTATCGGCGACGGTAGTCGTCGATGTCCTCACCAAGATATTCCAGTCCGCCGCCGCCACCTGGGCTGCCACGAACCTTCCAGCGAGCCCCTTTGGTCGATTTGAAGTTCTCGGCAACAAAGTCTTTATTGAATTGCTGCACGTTCACATAGACGCCCCAGCTTTCACCGTTGATGACCAATTTGACGTAGTTCGCTTGCGGTGCCGGAATGTGCTGACGTGCGAGATGCGAGTAGAGCACGGTGCTCATACAGGATGGATCTTCGTGAGAATTCAACAGATTGAGTGTCTTTTGACCGAGAAGCCGTTGCTTCGGATCGATGAAATCCACCGCCAGATTCAGGGAATGCTTGTAGCCCTCGGGAACCCCCATGTACGACGACATCCCCCGGAAATGCACGCCAACTCCGGGATACTTCACACCATCGACGGTCAGCGTCGCGGGAACATCCACATCCGAGTTGTGAAAATCGGCCAACTCCGCGTCCCAATCGGGACTCTCGAAATCCAGAAAGAACGTTCTGAGAACGCGTGGATCGTAAAGACTTGCCTCGGGATAATTTCGAACATCACTCACAGAGACTTTGGGCCCCGGTTTGGCAGGCTCACGAGGTCCGCGACCTGGTCCACCGCGCGGCCCGAATCCGCCGAATAGGCCTCCCCCTCCAAATGGTCCGCCCCCTTGGCCGCCACGAGCGCCGCCTTGCTGCTTGATCGTCGCCCGAGCTTCCTGACGTTCTGCCAGATCCAACCAATGGTTGCCATCGTGGTCAAACTTGGCGAGCAGCTTACGTTCAGGTCCGCCCGGCCCCATGCGTTGTTGCAGGAACGAGAACGGCTTACCCAACATCTCCTTCCACTTCGTCTGCTGATCGTCATTCAACACGGCCACGGCTTCGGATTCCGCCCGTCGCCGCAGTTGTTCCATGCGCTCAAAATCGGGAGGACCGCCACCGAATCCTGGACGTCCACCTGGAACGCCTCCAGGAGGTGCCCCCACAACCTGTGGACGACCGGACTCTTCGAGTTGCTTTAGCCTCGCCGTTTGGTCTTCCGACAATTGAAGCTGCTTGACCATGTCTGGCTTCAGCATCGCAGCAATCCCAGCCCGCTGACGACAGAGCTCTGCCAATCGTTGGGTCTGCTCGCTGGTGAGAATTTTCGCCATTCGCTCATCAGACTGCTCAATGACTTTCTCCATCTTCTGTCGCATTTGACGAAGCCGATCGTCTCGAGCATCATCGTCCAGCTCCAGCAAATCGATGGGACTCATGTCTCCCATCGAGCCCCGTGCCTCTTTTTGAGTTTCTGCGATCAGCTGATCCAGCACGGGCTGTTGCTCTTTCGTAACGCCGAGTTCGCTGCGAACGTCCGGCATTCCAATCAGCGTGATCGCCGCGGACTGGAGCTGAGTCGAAACCATTCCGCCTGGACCAAAGCCATCTGGTCCGAATCCACCAGGCCCAAATCGCATCGACCAAGGGTCTGGACGTTCCGGCGGAGACTGCCCGAAAACGGCGACAAGCACGAAAGCAACAATTCCCAGGACAGTTATCAACCGCGCGATCATGGGTCATTCCTCGGATGGTGGCGATTCATCGCCAACCTGATTCAACCCGTTGGTGATGTCAGAGCAGTGCGTTGGGAATCAACGCCGATTGCCTGCCCAAGTTCCCAGTCACGGACACAACGGGAAAACCGACTCTGTTTTGTCTGACTGAACGATGACTGCAGAATTCTCCGTGAGGCAAAACAAGAAATGCGTCGCCTTGCGAAATGAATACCGAAAACACTCGCATTTGTTTTCAAGAAATTCAGATTTTTTCCATATCGTTGCTGATGCAGACGCGCTCGCATCGTTTCTCTACACTTCGTAAAAAGCGGCGGAGAACAATCGAGTTGGCTTGAACAACGAAGTGGCTGTGAACAGTTGTCGACGCCACGCAACTGGGATGGGACGTTTCGCAGGCGCAATGACAGAGTGCTGCTAAACGAACTGTGATCACATAAAAAATGCGACGGCGTTCGGCACGATCGCAGGCAGCCCCCCTCCAGACGACCTGTCACCCACGAAACCGAAACCACAAAAGTCTACTGAAAGCTCGGCGACGTTGGACGAAACAACGGGGAACCGTATTGCATGAGAACCTGGTTTCAAATCCTGCTCGTCGCTTTTGGATCGGCCGCGGGCGGGTTGACGCGATGGGGAATCGGGATCTATGCCACACGCTGGTTGGGAACGAGTTTTCCCTGGGCCACGTTTCTCATTAATGTCAGCGGATGCCTGTTTCTGGGCTGGTTTTCGATTGTCATAACGGAACGTGTCGAATTTGCGAAACTTCCCTGGATCACGCGTGAAGAGCTGAAATTAATGTTGGCCGTCGGCTTCACAGGTGCCTACACAACGTTTTCAACATTCGAGCTCGAAACGTTCTCTCTCTTTCGTGACGGCTCCAGTTGGAAAGCAATCGCATATTTGATCTCCAGCCTGATTGCGGGGCTGCTCGCTGTCCGACTGGGAGTCCTCTTGGCTGGTGGCAGATAACCTACAAACTGCTCACCTGAATCCTTGCTCACAGTGGTGGAACGTTTACCACGTAGCAGCCTCTTGCACTCTGAGGGATTGTGAACCTGGTGATCGCGATGCGATCGCACACACCTGCCAATCGAACTTCATCGCGTTAAAATGTGTTGCGAACTTCGCGACACGTCGAGGATGAGAAATCGCGAGCACAAAGCCAGGTCCTTGATGATTCAGTTCGTGATTGCGGCGATGGTGTTAGCCGATACAATTGGCGCGCACGGGTCTGCTTTAAAACTTGACTCGGTTCTGAATTCGTTTGTACCTTTCGGAAACGGTGCAGATTCTACTCACTCATCCGCAATGTCGACCGAAGAAGAACATTGTGTGGCGACTCAAAATCGAAACGTAGCGAAGCGACGACACATCTCTTTATTGTCCCCTCAGTTGTTTTGCCTTATCCCTATGAGGAACTCCGGTCATGAAATTGATCGTTGCGGCTGTCTTGATCGTCAGTGCAATTCAATGCCCCATGGCTGCAGCCACGGACATCAGGCCTTCCCCCGGTGGCAAACGACTTTTGTTCATTGATGGCGACGATATTCGCCGCGAGCCTGGCGGTAAGCGGCTTCTGTTTATCGATGGAGACACGCTCCGTGATGAACCAGGCGGCAAAGCGTTACTTTACATCGATGGAGATGACATTCGAAATGAATTTGGCGGAATACGACTCGCGTTTCTTGATGGCAAGGAGATCCGGCGTACGCCGAACGGCAAGGTTTTGTTGTTTGTTGACGACGATGACATTCGTCCCGACGCGCATGGAAAACGGCTATTTTTCATAGATGGAAAGGTCTCCAAACAACAGCTTGTCGCGGCGCTTTACGTCTTAAAGCCGGACCTCTTTAAACTTTCGAAGAAGGAGGAAGCCGAGCTCAAGGCCGCGATGAAGGCCGCGGAGGAAGAAAGTGATAAGCAGTTTTCCAACGTGCTGCTCGGGAAATTCCAGGTTCTGAATTCGAGCTTTTCTGACTGGAGTGGTGGATTAATCACAACCACAAAAGGAAAAGATGGAATTCATTTTCTCGATATGAAGCTTAAAAAAGAGTCGCTGGCTGGGATCGGAATTCCAGGTCGCGGAGAAGGCTATCCCGAACTTTGGGTCGCGTTCGCTCCCGAGGGGGCCGTCGCCTTGGCCGTGTTTGATATTGATCAAGGCGACTTGTCCGGAAAGTGGATTCCCATCAATGCTGCGAAAGACGGTAAAACTGTCTTTGGACACGAAAAATGGCAAGGGCCAGAAAGTCTTGATGGAGAATTCAAGATCTTGGACGCGAAGGCACCCAATAATGGCGCGGCATACACGGGAACTGTCACTCTCGCGCCGCACAAACCAGCCGACGGAAACAGTTCAGACTTGTTCGATCTCTTTACAGTGACATGGAATTTTGGACCGACACAGATCCCTGGAATGGCCGCAAAAATCAAGTATGGCGATGGAAAGTCGGCGTTACTCGTCGCATCAGGAACGAAAGCCGAATTCGCGGTCGGTCATGTCACATGCCAGAGCGCGACACTCGCCAAAGGAATCGACTTTTTGTCCAAGACACACGGGGCAGGATACATCGTGTGGACGAAGCAGGACGAGTAAACAATGTACACGATACTGAAACAGGTCAATATGTTCCGTCGATACCGGACATCTCAGCCGTGGATCATATGCACAGCCGTGCTCTCATTCATGGGATCATGCGGATTCGGCGCAGAACCAATCGAGCTATCCATTGGCGACGAGAAAACGGCATCGATCGCGTTTTCGCCTGATGGACGCTATTTGGCAGTGGGAACTTTTGGACGTGCTCCCACCACCAAAGTTTTCGATCTCGTCGCCAAAAAGGAATTTCGCGAGTTTCCATGCACAGGGCGAGGAGCGGCTTTTTCGGTCGCCTTTAGTCAGGATAGTCAGCGACTGGCGATTGCTGACTACGATTTGAACATTCAGGTGTTTAACGTCGTCGATGGAACGTCAATTGGAGCCTTGCCCGGTGATCCGGACCGCAAGAAGTACCGCCAAGCTCGCCAGGTCTCATTTCTCTCGAATACAAAGTTGATCGCGGGATATTCCACAGGCGAGTTGTTCGTGTGGAACCTCGAGACAAAGCAGGTCAGTGTGAAATGCGACCACGGGAATCCGATCACAGCAATCGCTGTTTCACCCGATGGGAATCGGATCGCATCGGGAACCGACTTTGGATTGCGGATTTGGGACTCCGCGTCCGGCAAAGCGGTTGTTCAGCTTGATCAAAAATCGAGTGGCATTCATCAAGTCCAAGCGATTGCATTTTTACCCGACGGCCAGACAGTCGCGACGGCCGATAGTCCAGGCCACGTTCGTTTCTTCGCCACGAGCGATGGAAAAGAAATGAACTCATTTAAAATGCCTTCTGTTGGTAAAGAAACGACAGTCTACGGACTTTGTGTGACATCCGATGGCAAGACAGCAGTAGTTCCCGGCCTTCTCGCCGGAATCGACCCCACCCGCCCTAAAAGCCTCACCTCGGGTATCCTCTTAATCGATGTTTCGACAGCTCGGCCTCGAGGCTTTGTCGAGTCCGCTACGGCTCATGCTTTGGCGCTATCGCCTGATCACAAGTGGGCTGCAATTTCGACGGGAGACACCGGAGATTCCGTGATGCTCTACGACTTAACCAAGGCAATACCTGTCAAACCGTAGTCGAGTGCATGATCGTTGCTCGAACGCATACCGGTCCGGTATTAACGATAGAATGGCTGATGCCTGAGCCAGCGTGGACCATATTCGACCGCGGGTGATCCGACTTCGAGCGCGCCCAAATCGGGGGCTCGACCGGAAAAGCCGTCGTTAACCGTCGGGATCGCGACACCCGCGTCGACCGCGCGACAATCTGGCTTCAGCCGAAAGTTCAAATCCATGGCATGATAGACGGCGTGCCGCTTGGTGCAATCTGGCGGAACCAGACCTTCGAAATCGTCATAGTCGACTTCAATCCCATGTACTTCCTGATTCGACGCGTTGCGAAACTCCGCAAGCGTCGGAAAGCTCTTCCAATCTTCTGACGTCGGCTCGTACAGATGCTCGCCCGTTTTCGGTCCAAGCCACGTGAACTGATCCTTGACGCCCTTGTTTGGACGGAAGCCATTGTAATCACTGCTGAATGCGGAACTAGAATTGGACCAGGTCATGATGCCGCGATCTGGAGTATCGCGTCCCAGAAACAAATTATTGCGAAAGTGCATATTCTCGGACGGATCGCGAATCACTTGTTCGCCGATGATCGTATTGTGAAAGACGAACAACCCCGCGGGCTTTGCCGAGAATTTGAACGCGACACCCGAGGGTACATGATAAAGCAGATTGCCAATAAAGTAGACGGGGCCACCGAAGACGGGCTGTGAGCTGTATCCACCGTGTGCGGCATTGATCCCCCGATTGTTCATCACACGAATGTTATGCACGCCGCCATCCGTCTCCACGAAATCGTCATTTAGCATATGCAGATCGTTGCCATAGATATCAATTGAAGAGGCCTGCAGTTCAGGGTCTTCAGGAGGTGTCCCATAGGTCGAGATCCCGATCGCATCATGAAAATAAGCGATCGCGTTGCGCGCGATCACGTGACCGGGGCCATAGACTTTGACCGCATAGTAGCTGGTCAATTGATGCGATCCATAGGGACCTGCACTCGCCCACAGGGGTCCGGTCCATCCGATGAGCCGAAAGCGGTCATCGCGGCCAAGAAACAAATTGTCCGCGATATAGAAGTCACTTGAGCCAGCGAATTCTGTCCAGACGCCGAAGCCAATATTCTCGAAACGGCAATTCTTCACCGTCAGTCCAACAGCCCCCAGCACCTCCTTCTGACCAGCAAAGATCGCCACGTCCGTGTTCCGAATTGTCAGGCCGTCAAAGATGTGATATTTCGAGGCCATGACGTCGAAAAGGCGGTGATTGCCCGCGCCGTCGAAGACCACTTCTCCGTCACCCGCCGATTTGATCGTAATCGGCTTGTCAGAAGTTCCCTTGAGCGTCAGTGACATCGTTCCATCGAACGGAGTCATCTGCGGATCAACATAGTTCAACCGATCGTTCTTGTAGATTCCCGCATGCAAGAGGATCGTGTCGCCGGGCTGTACACGTCGCTCCCAAACCACGCTCCAATCACCCAACCCGGCTCCGTAGTACGCTTCGAGTAGACACGAATAATGAGGCTCCTCTTTCGGCCCTGCGTGGTCAGCGGGATAAACGTGTCGCACGTTCCCCTTTGCGAATGCCTGGGGCTCAGTGCGTGTTTTCACGCGAACCGAATGTGCTGCGATGCCTTGAATTCCATCCGGATCAGTCATTTGGAACTGGCATTCATAGTCTGTCCCCGGTTTCAAGTTCAAAATACTGCCCGCAAATCCTTGTGGCACGGTGTAGTCAAGATGCTCGCGTCGTCGGTAAATGTTCTCACCGCCCATTCGCACCAGAGGCATGGCCGGTCGCCACGCCGAATCACCGACTTCACGAAACCGGACGGCGACGGCCGCATTCCGGTTTGCATCCCCACTGATCGACCATTCAAAACCGAGATTCATGAGCGTTGCATGCTCGACGACGAACGTGCCAGGCGTTGTCTGGTTTTCTGTTGACTGGTTCTCTGTCGCCTGACCGATCGTGCTCAACAGGACATACAGCAGTGACCGCGTCAGCATAGTCAGCACTCCGCATTGGATGATAACAGGTGGGTGGAATGGATCGGCCCAGCATACAACGATCACTGCGTGACGTAACCAGTCGCACACCGGGAACCGGCCCTTTTTCGCCGCCTGGGACAGGCTCATTTCCCCGCCGGGGACTGGCTTAATTTCCCGCAGCACATGAGAAGGCTTGCTCCGGCCGAATCGCTGTGAATTCCACTGACCGCGAAAATGTGCCTCCCCCTTCTTCACGTCACCCTTCGGCCCATAGACCCGTGAACGCGGACTTCGTGACCAAGCAACGCACGGGAATCAACGGCCCTCAACACCAATCGAGACAATCACGCGCACTCCCTGGATTTTCACACGCTGCCGTGATCGAATGGGCAGGTCGGCTCGACGAGCGGACATGTTGGCCTTGCGTCGGAGTCGCCTGGGGAAGACGAAACGTCCACTGCCTGGCAACGTCGAACGGAACGCCAGGGACCCGGAATTCAAATTCGGCAAGCCAGCGAGCTCTCCTTGGAAAACAGTCCCCCAGAATCATCCGCTTCGTCAGACCTCGCATCGCTTGATCCAGAACAGGTAGGACTCTCCGAGAGCGCCCAGCGATGGAACAGCCTGGTCTTTATCGTGAACAACTCGGTCAATTATCTCGTTGCGCCGGTGTTCTATGTCGGAGTCCTGCACGCAGCAATCTTGTCATCCCTCGGATTCAGCGACACGGTCGCCAATCTCCCAGAATCGGTTTATATGTGGATGACCCCGGTTCCGATGCTGATCGCCTGGATCTGGCCGTCGGTTCATCTACTTAAGCGAATGCTTGTCATTAACTATCTTTGTAAGGGCGCCGCCGGTCTCGTCGCTGCGGGACTGTTCTTCCTGGCACCGCAGTGGCTGGCCTTCGGTGTCGTCGCACATGCCGGCGTAATCGGGATCACGAACGGTGTCACGAACATGTGCCTGTGGGAATTGATCGGACGCGGCATGACGACCGCGCGCCGCGGTTGGACGCTGGGGGTTACGTTCGGTATCGGCCCCGCCTGTGCCGTGCTGGGATCTTGCGCATCGCAGCTGATCCTGAACGGAAATTTTCTGGGCCTGATCCGCGTGACACCGATTCCAGAACCCTGGTGCTACGTCGCACTCTTCGGGATCACGGGCCCTGCGATGTTGCTCTCGGCCTGCTGTGTTTTGCTGGCCAAACCTCCCATCGACAACGCGGCACCGTCTTCCACCTCCCATGTCAAAGCCGTGCAGGGGCTTCGTGCCTACTTTAGCAATCGCTTGATCGTCATTGCCGTTTGTGGGTTTCTGCTGACCAGTGCGGGCGGAAACATGATCATGAATAATCTGGCGCTGTTCGTGCGCGACGCAACGGGTGAATCTCCCGAACAATACACCGGAATGCAACTGGCATTGCGGTTTGGATGTAAAAGTCTGTCGGGATTCACGCTGGGCTGGATGTTGATGCGTTATCAGGCCAAAGTCCCGGCTCTGACGACAACCTTGTTTTGCATCGGTGGGCTTGCCTGGGCCTTGCTTATTCCCGGCAAGTGGTATCTCTTTAGCTTCGGTTTACTGGGAGCCGGCGAACTCTACTATATCTATTATTTGAACTATATCGTTGCCTGCTCGGCCCCCGAACGGATTCGCGAGAACACGGCTTACACCAACTGCATCATGATCGTCGTCAGCTTTATGCCGCTGATTTATGGTTGGCTGTCGGACAACTATGGCCTACGAACCAGTTTCTATCTGGGAATTGGCCTGTTGCTGATCGCTTTATTCCTGGTTGGCATTTTTCTTCCCCGACGCCCCGCGCAGAACAGCCTGGGAACCTGAAATCAGCGATTCGATCACGTTTGCTTGACACGCGTGGGCATCTCACGAGAATGATTCAACCACGCAACGGGAAGGATCTTTGACCACCTCGACAACGAGGCGCGATCTTCCTGTGGAAATCATGGCGACGGGGTCCGCCGCCGTCGAGAATGACAAGTCTGGATATCGCCATGGTGCCTGCCTCGCGGGCCACCAAGGTGAGTTTCCAATTCAATGCCGACCGGCTCTTTCTGGAGGCATGGGCAGAACACGAACGAATCCGCCTCGTGGATCGCTGCCAACCGTCAAACCTGAAGCAAGCGCCATCAGACTCGCCGTCAATGGCCTGGCGTCATTGACGATTTGCACCTTCGCCTCCTTACCGCACTCCATGATTGCGGGGCACCCTTACGTGGGAAACAATCGATGACCGTAGCACTTCGGACGATCCTCTGCTTCGTCGTGATCATACGTTTGGGAAGTCACGTAACGATCGCCGACGACGACGTTTTGCCGCGACCCAATATTGTGCTCGTCATGGCCGATGACATGGGGTGGGGCGACGTGGGCTACAACGGGCATCCCGTCCTGAAGACGCCGCATCTGGACGCGATGTCGCGAGCAGGTCTTCGCTTTGATCGCTTCTACGCTCCGACAGTCTGCTCACCAACGCGAGGCAGTTGCCTGACCGGTCGACATCCCTATCGATACGGCATCACTAACGCCAACGTCGGTCATTTGCCATCAGAAGAACAGACGCTAGCGGAGTTGCTCAAGCCGCTGGGATATGCCACCGGCCATTTCGGAAAGTGGCATCTGGGAACATTGACCAACGAAATTCAAGATGGCCGCCGCGGTGGGCGCGACCCCGCCGAGTTCGCCCCCCCCTGGCTGCACGGCTTCGATGTCGCGTTCTCAACTGAGCAGGCCGTTGCCACCTGGGACCCAGGTATCAACCCTATTTTCAATACGCACTACTGGACGGGCCCTGGCGAGTTCGCTACCACAAACCTTGATGGTGACGACTCACGCGTCATCATGGACCGCGCCGTCCCGTTTATTCGCGAGGCAGTGAAAAAAGAGCAACCGTTTTTGGCCGTCATCTGGTTCCATGCGCCGCACGAACCAGTCAAAGCCGGTCCCGCATATCGTGCTCAATACGCGGATCGATCGCCGAAAGAGCAAGAGTACTACGGCTGCATCACGGCGATGGACGAACAGATCGGCCGCCTGCGCGAAGAACTGCGACAGTGCGGTGTCGCCGAGAAAACAATCGTGTGGTTCTGCAGCGACAATGGTCCTGAAGGCAAAGAAACCGCCCCGGGATCAACAGGACCGTTTCGCGGCCGGAAGCGCGATCTCTTGGAAGGTGGAATTCGACTTCCCGCCCTTCTCGAATGGCCCGAAAAAGTGAAGACCGGGCGTGTCGTCCAAACGCCCGCCGTAACGAACGATTTTCTGCCGACGATTCTGGATGTGGTCGGCGCCTCAAATCACTCGACTCGACCACTTGATGGAATCAGTCTGCGGACACTGATCGAGAACCAGCCATTTGAACGATCACAGCCGATAGGATTCGAATATGGCCATGCCGCAGCATGGCTGGATGGACACTACAAACTGTTCGCAGAACTGAACGAATCCGACGCAGACAACGACCGGTCGACCCTTAGATCGATCCATCGGACACGACTCTATGACATCGTCGCCGACCCGAAGGAACAGACCGACCTTTCCACTGTGAAGCCAGAACTGGTCAAGACCATGCGAGTCCAACTTGATGCCTGGCGCGAAGATTGCCGCCGCAGTTCGACAGGCAACGACTATCAGTAACACACGATGTTCATGTCACGACGGGTGCGATGAACGATCATGTGTCGATCCAAAGAAAGTTTTTGCATGAAACGACAGCACATTTCGAGTGGATTCTTCTTCGCGATTCTGTGGATGGGGCTGGCCTCAGCCGCAGATGCCGCCAAACTACCTAATATTCTTGTCATCGTCGCCGACGATCTGGGATATGCCGATGTCGGGTTTCATGGTGGCAAAGACATTCCCACCCCACACATCGATTCGCTTGCCGCATCGGGAACGCGGTTTTCCAGTGGCTACGTGTCAGGCCCATACTGCAGCCCAACCCGCGCCGGCCTGTTAACGGGCCGCTATCAGCAACGATTTGGACATGAGTTCAATCCGGGTGGCGCCAACAAAGGTTTGCCACTCACGGAAACCACCATCGCCGACCGACTGCAAGCGGCGGGATACGCGACGGGACTCGTTGGAAAATGGCACTTGGGAACAGATCCGAAATTTCATCCTCTGAAACGAGGCTTTGGTGAATTCTTCGGATTTCTGGCAGGACATCACACCTATTTCGACAAGCAAGAAGCCGACATTCAGCGTGGAACCACAAAAGTCACCGAACCAGGCTATCTGACAGATGCGTTCGGCCGTGAAGCGGTTTCATTCATCGAACGGCACCAGAATCACCCGTTCTTTCTCTATCTCGCGTTCAACGCCGTGCACACCCCTCTCGAAGCAGATGACGACCGATTGAACGCGTTCTCGTCAATCGATGCCACACCGCGGCGCACCTATGCCGCGATGCTTTCCGCGATGGACGACGCGATCGGAAAGGTTCTGGCGTCACTGCGTGAAACAGCACAGGACGAGAACACACTGATCTTCTTCATCAGCGACAACGGCGGACCAACGATGCCGGGAACCACCATCAACAGTAGCATCAACGCGCCACTTCGCGGCAGCAAACGCACGACGCTTGAGGGAGGTATTCGTGTTCCGTTTGTCGTGCGCTGGCCGGGACACGTTCCCGCCGGTGCCGTGTACGCGCATCCCGTCATCCAACTCGATATCCAACCGACGGCACTTGCCGCGGCTGGAGTCACCATTCAACCCGATTGGAAACTCGACGGCGTGAATTTGTTGCCATTTGTCACAGGTCAGCAAAAAAATATCCCGCACGAGACCCTCTACTGGCGGTTGGGAGAACAAAATGCCGTCCGCCACGGGGAATGGAAGCTCGTCCAATACGACTTAAATGTCGAGAATCATCCAACCCGCGGTGTGACCCCTAAAAAGCTCTATCGCCTGACCGACGATCTTGGCGAGACACACGATCTGGCGGCTGACAACCCTGCAAAAGTCCAGGAACTGGACGCATTGTGGCAGGCATGGAACAAGGAGCTCATTCAGCCCCTCTGGTGAGCGTTGTCGGATGATCGTGAAAAGCGCGGATCTCTTCGGATCGGAACACGAATCAAGGACGTTTCTCAGCGCCAACAGGCAACACGGCGAAGGACCTTTTGCTCGTGTTTACTCGTGATTGATCAATTTATCCAACCGTGACATTTCCCACAGGCCGGATGGCTCAGCCGTTCTACCAGCTCAACCCAAATGAGAAACCAGATCGCTTCCCAACAGCGGTCATGCGTGCAAAGACGAGCGTAACAGCAAAAAAGGAAGCCTCGAACGCGAGCGTTCGAGGCTTCCTTCGCGATCATTTTCAGAGCAACAGCATCCCCCCATGATACGCTGGAGAGAGCCCAGAACACCGCCATTCAAGGTTTGGTTAGAGTTCACCCAAGGTATTGCCATCGGCAACATTGCCCAGGTTTTGCCAAGTCGTCAGATTGATGTTATCCGAGATAAACCGGACTCCACCGTCGCACAGGACGACATGCACGCCCCCAACATGGTGACTTCTGGCACCAAACAAGGCCGGACCGACCCATGGCGAGCCAACACAGAAGTTGTTGTTCTGGATCTTGACGATTTGATCGTTCGGCTTGAGCAGTGTCGAATAGGCCCATGACTGCATTCCCTGAGCGTAAATCCAGCTATAGCCGACGGGATCGTAAAGGGTTCCATAGCCGGTCTGAGCTGGCGTCCCCCCGGCAAGACAGGCTGAAAAATTATTATCTTGCTGAACGTAAGGATCACCGGACGTGAATTCCGACAGCACCATCGTGTTGCTTGTCCCATCGGTAATACTAGCGAACGTCACGCGACTGTTCCCATAAACCACCCCGGTTCCTCCACCGGGAGTACACATGTACGCCTGTAGGCCTCCGCCGTTGAGCCCCTGATACCAGTTCGGATCGGAACAATAGTTGTTGGTGTTACTGACACAGGCGCCATAGCTGGTCGGCCCAAGGTCAGGCCGTGCCACTTGACCGCGAACGGGATCGGAAGGGCAGATCAGCATGCCCAGCCGGGTGGCCGAAGCGACCGCATAGCCCCCCGGATTCGTGTCCTTCCAGGCGGGTTCCACCGAGAAATTCAGCAAGTTGTACAGGTTGGCTTGGTCGAAGTAAGGTGCGAGCCGTGCCATGAAACTGAGCCCGCTGCACCGCGTTGGACCGGCAGACCCGGCACAATTGGGTCCACGAATGACGGCAGGGGGGAAGAATCCGTTGGTGTCGTAGTAGTTGTGAAGAGCAAGTCCCAGTTGTTTCAGGTTGTTCTTGCACTGGGTCCGACGTGCTGCCTCGCGTGCCTGTTGCACCGCGGGCAGAAGGAGTGCAATCAGAACGGCGATAATCGCAATCACGACCAAGAGCTCAATCAAAGTAAATCCGCGTTGGCGTCTCTCGCGCCGTGGGCAATTTGGCATGGGCGAATACTCCAAAAAAAGAATCAATCAAACTCACTCATTACAACAGAATGCCGTTACGCAATCGCTTCCAGAAAACTGGCAATCAATGACGAAAGTCGCCGAGCCAGTTGTCGTTAGAAAATTGCGGTGATGATTTGATACTTTGCGGAACCGGCCCCGTCGCTTTGAGCATGGCTGTGCGCACGACGAATCCCCCCGGAGCCCCAACCGTTGATGCAAGGCAAGTGATATGCCAGGATTTGAAAATATTGTGAACAGCCGTAACTCTAAATTTATAGAGTGAATCCGACATGAGATTGAATAACTCAGTGCACTCGACCGTGCGTGACAGAACCGCAGAGATGCAATTCAATCGTGCAGACATGTCACTGCATGTCTGCACGAATTCACCGAACTTGAAGTCGCTGCAAACTAGCTTCGCCGTAGGACAATTGCACTGACACGAAAATCCTGCCACAACCTTAATTCTTACTGAACAGACTGTGAACGTAACGGGGATTGACTCCACACAGACGAACGAAGCCATGACATCTTGAATATCGATGTGCGTGCGTCCCCTGATTTCACAAAGCCGCTAGAGTGTCAGATTGAAATCCTTCTCGTTGTCCCCCGGCAAGAGCTCGATCACTTCTTTAGAGTCGTCGTTGTAACGACGGGGAATGAACTGAAGTTCTTCTTTTTGAGGTGGATTTGAGTCATCGATCTGAATCATTCGTCCCGTCTCTTTGAAGCCGAGGATGATCACAAGATACTTGCCGGCCTTCAGGCCCTTGCAGGACTCAACCTCAAAATAGCCATCTTTAATAGGGCTCAAACCACCAGGACCTGGTGTTCCATCCTGTGTCGAGAGACGGACGACACCTTTTGCCACGGGTACGCCGGCCACCTTGACTACACCTCGCAGTGACGCGGGCTTGGCCGCTTTGCTGCAACCGCTCAACAGACATCCAATCACGAGACCGGCCAATACCGGACGAAACGCACCGATCGGTCGCAGAGAATTGCCAAGAGATTGAAACCGCCTTCGATCAATGAATTGGAAAGACATGCGAGGCACCTAAGTTTGGGCCAGATTCGCCGGACAGACAATTCGATCTGATCTCGCGAGCAAGCCGAGGTGTGAACTCTTTAATGAGAAATGAATCTCGCGATTCACTTCTTATAAAAAGCGGAGTCGCGACAGTCAACATAATAGAACGGTAATGTGTTCATACGAGCAAATATAGGACGACATTTGCAAACTTCGGATCTACGCAGGCCCAAGCCGTATCCTCTACTCGTTACCAAACCCCCATCTGGTAACTCCTCCTCCCTCTCGCTACCAAGCCCCCCCTGGTAGCTCCTTCTCGTTACCAAGCTCCCGCTTGGTAACGCCTCTTACGATTCGATTCTCTGCCGTATAGGAAAGTGACCTCGGCCCGACATCCGTATGCCTGATGTGTAGGTCACGGTTCACAGCCCTAACAGCCTACTGAAGTAACAGGAACTGGCTCCGACCAGAATAAAAACCGCCACGACATCGTGAACGCCAAGGTGTCTGTCCCGCTTACTTCAACAGGTTGCGATGAGAGGGTGACAGGAAAGTTCTCCCGGCAGTTTGGAATCCAAAGTACATCGACGAGCCTCATCCTTCACCTTTCCCGCGGGAAAATGAGCCAGTTCCCGGCCTGTGAACGGTCAATATGTGCAGAAAGCGTTGCCAAGCTCCCGCTTGGCAATAAGGAGAATCACAATCGCGATGACCACCGAGTCCATCACATACGCTGCGACGACTCAACCCCACAGGCGGAGTACATCAATATCCTGAAACGCTCGAACCAGTCGGCCTGATTCAGGGCAAACCGCTCTGTCGTCCTCAAAGGAATCCATTCCACCTGCCATGTGTGCCCGTCCGCCGTGCATTTCCATGGCTCTGATCGAAAGTCGCCGAGAAACAGAAAGCAGACAAAAACACGCGCGACAGAGCGTCCAATGAATCGCGTCGGAATAACACCTTGTATTCGCCTGCTGACAATCGGCGGATCAAGATTCAGATTCCACTCCTCTTCACAGACTTGGGACAGCGCATCACCATGCGACAGGATCCTGACACGTCTCCCTCGATAAAAGAGTGACCTTTCCTCATCACGATTCGTGGAAATACTTTCCGACGTTTCCAATACAAATCCCTCGTCGGCATCGCGTGGACACACTTCAGTCCCGAGTCGCCGCCCTTGGTCCAGCGCCGTGACGCACGTTTCTTCGCGCACCTCGCGCCGGGCGGCATCGAGTACCCCTTCGCCCGACTCAATCGTGCCTGCTGGAAACTGCAGCCCGGCAATAGGATGGCGAAGGGCCAGCACCATCGGTTCCGGCGTGGGGGTCAAAACAAACGCGGCAACCTTAAGAATCAAGTGATCGCCACTTTCAGTCCGATGATGCATGTCGACCGCTCCCATTGATGTGCCAGGCGATCCCAAAACCAGGACACCATCACCTCCCCATAAAGTCAACGCTGCTAGACGAGTACAGGTCTCGACCACGCGTTGTCATCCGTACATGGAACTTTTTTTTCTTGTAGTAACTAATTGCATTTTCCGAACTCTCTTGATAGCGTCTTAATCAGATTCAGCCCATGTCTCATTGCCGCAGTCCTTTTCTGACGCGATTGCCTTAACTCTCTGTTTGACGAATCCCGCGGCACATCGCATGGCCATCACGGTGTTTAAGTTCGCGAACTGCTTCGCGATTTGGTGCGTTTCGTTCCCATTGTGATTAGTCGGTTTCGAGTCCCATTTCGTCGTCAATTCCATCTTGAGTGACCGCTTTATTCCGAACGCTCTTGCGTTCGCGTAATGACAGTACGTTTGTCTACATCACGCTCTCGACGAGATGTAGCCGCATTTCTGGCGGCCAATTCTCGCCCAAGAAACTTCGTTTCAGTTGATCAGCCACAATGGGGTTTGAAGGAGCACAGGCCTTCATCTGATTGTTGTCGTGTCGAAGCGTTTATCGTTTGGTTGCAGTGTTGTTGTACGTCATTTTGTGCGAAGGAGTCTTGATGAAATCGCCACGCAGAAAGCTCGGATTCACTCTCATCGAACTGTTGGTTGTGATCGCGATTATCGCCGTTTTGATCTCTCTACTTTTGCCCGCAGTCCAACAGGCGCGTGAAGCGGCGCGTCGCACGCAATGCAAGAACAATTTGAAGCAGCTGGGATTGGCACTGGCCAACTACCATGATCAGTTCCTGACTTTCCCACCGTCGGTCGTGTATGCCAATAGCTCACTGGGAGCCCAGACCGGGGTTTCATCAGGCCTTCCGACCACCCCGATGGTGAATGCAGCCCCAAACTATGACAGTGGTGGCGGATACAGCACGTCGACATTCTTCCGGGCTCCGTGGACCGTTCTTGTACTGCCTCTGATGGACCAGGCGAATCTCTACAATCAGTTCGACATGACAAAACCATTCTTCGGTCGCTACGACCATCAGACCGGCGGAGCCGCAAAGCCGGGCCCAGCAGGGTCACCGAACTATATCGTGCAGCAAACGAACAGTCCTGCTGTATTTCGATGCCCATCGACGCCGACCTACAATAGCGACAAGAACATCAACAACTACAACATCTGTATGGGTGGCGGGTCTCACACAATTCCTTATTTCAATGTCGACAACGATCCGAACTCAGCACTCCTGGCGAATTTTAGCCCAGCCTTCTCAGCCAACGCCTCTGCCGCCGACGGTGACTTTGCCAATTCGGGACGGCTGTTTTGGAATAACGGCGTTTCGCACATGAACGGCGGCAGGACGATCAGCGGAGTTCGCGACGGTACTTCGAACACCCTGCTGGTCGGAGAGACGGTCTACGTCGGACTGATTGGAAACTACACTTCCGCTGGTGGAGCTGGAGATGTTAATAGCGGGTCCGTATTCAGCTGGTGCTGGGCTTCGTCGGGACGTAACGATGGCGGAGGCAGTCCCTCCCTGTTTAACACTGCCGCGACGCTCTGCCCGATCAACAATCCACTCATGAGCTTTACTTGGCAACAAGTTCTTCAGCGTCAAGGCTCTGCAAAGGCTCATACCATGAACATGGAAGGCTTCAGCAGTTTTCATGACGGCGGCTGCCACATGTGCATGGTGGACGGTAGCGTTCGATTCGTCAGCCAGAACGTCGATTTGCTGACCTATCAACGCCTCGGTGCCGCTTCAGATGGGGGCATCCTGGGTGAATTCTAGTAGCCCAACGTCGGTCAAGTTTAGTGGCAAACTCATACTGATCTGACAAGTTGCCGATCATCGCGAGCGGGACAATTTGCCTGTTCGCATCTTGATCTTCGACATACCACTTCAGCTGTGATGATCAACTTGTCCAACGACGTTCGCTCCAACAAGAAAGGTGCCGATGTGCATTTGCCGTCGGCTCCTTTCTGTTCATTGGTATTCGTCCAAACGGGGATTAGGTTTCATGCAATCGTCAAAAGTACAATCGGCCATGCCGAACCATGCTCATTGGTGGAACAAACTGTACATCATCGCCCTTGCGGGGATCGTGGGCACGTCGGTCGGATGCGGTGATGCCCAGAGTGGCAAATTCAAGGCAAAACCACGTTCCGTCGCGAGCGGAACAGTTTCTCTTGACGGCAAACCGGTCGCGATCGGTGCGGTCGTATTTACTCACAAAGAATCGGGATTGCCCAGTATCTGTCCCGTCGAAAACGGAGCTTACAAAAGCCCCGCAGACAAAGGGCCGCAGATTGGTGTGAACTCCGTGTTAGTCTCAGCCAAGGGCGAGGATGGAAAAATGCTATGGTCAACCCCCACCGCCGAAGACGTTGCGGTGGACGATACGAAATTTGCCAAGGATTTCGCGTTGACCAACAAGCAAGTCAAGATGAACGTGGCGGCGGCGGGCAAAAAGCGACCGACAACCACGAAGGTTTGGCCTGGTGACGAAGAGTAACCCGTCATCTACGAATGTCTCGCAATCGTTAGCGAGCGAACGCTTCTACCAGCGGGACCGTTTCAGAGATGGGTTCACGATTCTCACTGTGACAGTTTTCGGCTTCGGGATGGATCGGCTGTGGATCGCGATACGGACACAGCCGTCCTTCTTTCAAGAAACTGACGGTCTGCGAGATCGCATCCTCATTCCGCAACAGGCGGGAGTGAATCGCGCGAACGGTGCCAAAGTCGGCGGCGCCATTTAGTTTTGTGCTGGCGACAGTCACAGTGCCATCATCGTCACCCGGAATCAACGGATTCCATCCGGACGCCGTCCCGCGTGACCCCGCAATGACGGCGAACTCAAAATCCGGGGCGGGAAGCCGGGGAATCAGACCATCGGGACGTGTTCCCAGTTGACGGGCACCCGGTCCCGCGGCGGCGCGAAAAATCCAATACTGCTGCGTAATATCCGCGAGTTCAGCGCCACGATTGGGCGTCCCCAGCATCACCATCCGCTTGATCCGCGGATCTTTGAACTCCATGGCATAGGCACGAACCACCAACCCCCCCATGCTGTGGACCACAAAGTTGATTTCGTCGAAACCTTCCAGCGACTGCACCGATCGGTCCAGAAACTGTGCCGCGTCAGTGATGCTGATCTGGGTGCTCGGATAGTCAAAATTGACCGTTGTATAGCCTGCGTCGCGAAGCGTGACGCCCATGCTGTTCATGCACTTCGAGGACTGAAGCAGCCCATGAATCATGACGACCGCGGCCCCGCTGCCTGGCTTGAGCTGCTTTTGTTCGATGATCTTCTTCAGCGTCGCGGCACAGTCGTCGAACGATCCCCACATGTGGCGCACGTCACCGGGATCAATCAGTCTGTAATGCTTGGTGAAAACATTCTGTTGAATGCGCCAGCCACGAAAGTGATGTACGTCACCCCAGAACTGCCGACCACCTAGCGTCTTCGCCAGCATCCCTTCGTCCACCTGCTTCTTGAGAGTGTCATCCTGTGCCACTGCCACCACTTCGCTGGCGGTCATCTGCTTTCCACAAAGCGACGCAAACAGATATCCTGCAACGATTAACTTGGATCGTGCCTGCATGATTCGCTCCTGACCCGACCACCAACGCGGTCCGATTGTTGTCGAAGTCGTAAATTCTGAAAAGACGTTTCTCAGAATTTCAGATTGCCGGCCGCCCGACTTAACTTCCTGATCCCGTAGATGCCTTCGTCGCGTTGCGAGTCCTACTTGGAACCGAGTAAGCTTCGCCCTGTTCGCGAACATGCGAATGAATGTCACCAAATTGATTTCCGTTATATGATGACATCTCGCCCTTCGCCGTCCGCGGGACGAGAGGTTGCTGGATACCCAGGGTTTTTCCCCATGCACGCTGAGATTATTTCCGTTGGCACCGAGTTGACCACCGGAGCGAAACTCGACACCAATAGCCAATGGCTCAGCCTGGAACTCGCTGAAATCGGGATTCCAGTCCTTGCCCATTTGACCATCTCGGACGATCTGGACGCGATGGTTGCTGCCATTCATGCGGCGGCCGATCGGTCCGAAATCGTACTGCTGACCGGTGGATTGGGACCGACGCTTGACGATTTGACCCGCGAAGCACTCGCGAAATTCGCCAATGTCGAACTGGTTCAACACCTTCCGTCATTCGAGCATGTCAAATCGATGTTTGCCAAACGCAATCGTCCGATGCCCGAACGAAACGTCATTCAGTCCATGTTCCCGGCAGGAAGTGAACCACTTCCGAACCCGCGTGGAACGGCCCCTGGAATCTGGATGATCTCTACTCGCCCCGACGGCAGCCAATCGCGAATTGCGGCCATGCCCGGCGTCCCCAGTGAAATGAAGCAGATGTTCCGGCAGCAGGTCCTGCCGCGCCTCGACGGACGCGGGCAGGTGATCCGGCGTGCCCGCATCAACCTGTTCGGGGTTGGCGAGTCCCAGGCCGAAGAAATTCTGGGCGACTTGACGGCCCGCGGACGCGATCCAGACGTGGGAATCACCGTTCACGAAGCCACGATTACACTGCGAATTACGGCAACCGCCCCAACGGTTGATGACTGCCGCAATAAGATTGAACGGGCCAAGACGGCGATTCTGAACCGGATGGGAACGCTCGTATTCGGCGTGGAAGATGAAGAACTGGAACATGCGCTAGTGCGACTCTTGCTGCAACGACGAGCGACCCTCTCAACCGCCGAATCGGGGACCGGGGGCCTGCTGGCACACCGCTTGACCGGTGTTGTCGGCTTTGAATCTTGCTACATGGGTGGAGTGGTTGTTCCGACCAACGCGGCCAAGCGAGAACTCGTATCCGTCGACCCCATGTTGATCCGCCAATATGGTCCGATCAGTGCAGAGGTCGCGTTGGCGATTGCCAAAGGTTGTCGTCAGCGATTCGGGACAAATTTCGCCCTTGCCGTCTCTGAATGGCCTGAATTCGATCCCGACGATCCCTTGGCATCGGTTCCGGCCTCGTTCGTGGCCCTTGCCGGGCCGAAGGGGACCAAAGTCGAGAAAGTGCAGCACTTTGGCGATCCGGCGATCGCCAAAAGTCGCACGGCGAAAGTGGCAATGAACCTGCTCAGGTTGCACCTGATTCAGGGTTGATGGAAACCTGCGTGAGTCACCGTTCACAGTCCGAAGCGAGGGGGACAGGCACGTGAACAATGACTCTGCGTGACTTTGACGAATCGGTCTGATATCAATCGCCGGATCGAATCTCGATCGGATTGATCGCGGCAGTGCATCACGGCGGCCCCTCCAGGGGTTGGCTCTACTCAAAAAGGCTTTTGCGGAATCATGGAAGCAGGAATTGTTGGACTGCCCAACGTGGGTAAAAGCACATTGTTCAATGCGTTGACGATGTCCAAAGCGGCCCAGAGTGCCAACTATCCGTTTTGCACCATTGAACCAAACGAAGGCGTCGTCAGCGTTCCTGATGATCGCCTGCGCCGCATCAGCCAATATATTGTCCCGAAAAAGCTGGTTCCCGCCGCTTTGAAACTGGTCGATATCGCCGGGATCGTGAAAGGCGCGAGCGAAGGACAGGGACTGGGCAATAAGTTCTTGACCCATATCCGCGAGGTCGACGCGATTCTGCAGGTGGTTCGCTGCTTCGATGATCCCGACGTGATCCATGTTTCGGGAAGCGTCAATCCTGTTGCCGACATCGAAACGATTGAGATCGAATTGATGTTGGCGGACATCCAGACACTGGAAAACTCGCTCTCCAAGGCAGAGCGAACGGCCAAAAGCGGCGACAAAGACGCCAAGCAACGCGTGGAAGTGATCAAAAAGTGCCTGGCGCACCTGACCACGGATCAGCCACTCCGAAAAATGGAGTTCGACGAGAACGAAACGAAGCTCGTCTCGAGCTACGGCTTGATGACGGCCAAGCCGATTCTGTACGTCGCCAACGTCGACGAGAACGATCTGGAAGGGAAGGGCAAGCTGGTCCAAGACGTTCGCGATTTTGCCGCGAAAGTCGGGGCGTCGGTTGTTCCCGTGTGTGCAAAACTCGAATCAGAGATCGCGGAACTCGACGAAGCCGATCGAGCGGAAATGCTGGAAGGGGCCGGTTTGGCGGAGCCCGCGCTCAGTGCGCTGGCACGCGAAGCCTATAAAGTCCTGGGGTTGCAGAGCTATTTCACAGCCGGCGAGATGGAAGTGCGTGCCTGGACGATTCCGATCGGGGCGACTGCGCCTCAAGCCGCTGGTGTGATTCACACCGATTTCGAGAAAGGGTTTATCCGCGCCGAAGTTTACACGCTGGCCGATCTCGAAACCTACAAGAGCGAAAAAGAGATCCGATCCGCAGGGAAACTGCGAGTCGAAGGCAAAGGCTATGTCATGCAGGATGGCGACATCTGCCACTTCCTGTTCAATTGATTCTGGTTGCTTCCGCCGGACGACGAACAGCCCGGCGACGAACAACCTGCGTTTGATGACACCACGGCCGCGAAACACCGATTTCGCGGCTCAGGGTGTCGTCCGCCAGAGCCAACGCAGTGAATCGGGCAGAATCGCGCCGCCATGATTGCCGTTGTGTGCCCCATGCCCCCAAACGGCCTTCACATCGTACTTGGCAAAAGTCAGCGACGATTCCATCTCGAGATTGGCCAGCCACCAATTCCCGGCAGCGTTGTTCAAATCGTTGTCGCCATCCTGCAGGAAGACCCGAATGGGCTTGTGCTCCGTTTTGCGGATCAAAGCCTGGTAATTGTGCCCTCCACGAATATTGGTGAAACTGCCGATATGGCTCAGGACCTTCCGGAACGCATCGGGACGTTCCCAAGCGACTGTCCAGGCACAAATCCCGCCTGACGAAGCACCACAAATCGCCCGCTGATCGGGATCGGTGGTCAGATTGTAGGCCTTGCCCACTTCGGGCAGAATTTCATCCAGCAACAGCTTTGAATATTGATCGCTCAGAGTGTCGTACTCAAAACTTCGATTGTTCGCTTTCCAGCGGCTGTCTGGAAGCGGTTCGCCCAGGTGCCCAGGATCGACGAAGATTCCGATGATCGGCGGCAGCTCTTTCTTGTGAATCAGATTGTCGAACACCACAGGAACCCGATATTCGCCCGACTTGTTGACGTACGCATGTCCGTCCTGAAAGACCATGACGGCGGTCGCCTTGACCGGGTCATACTGGTCGGGAACATAGACGTAGTAGTCGCGAACCGTTCCCTCGAAAACGTGGCTGGTCCAGGTAAACTTGGTCACCTTCCCCTCGGGAACCCCCGTCATGGGCATTGAATCAGCGCCAAGCTCGTACTTTTCCGGCGCGTCCGGCTTCTCGCCCTGCGCGAACAGCGTCGCCCCGAAGAAATAGCAGAAAATCGCCAGCGATGTGTGTCGCATCATGTGATACTCACTCGGAATCGTTTGTTGTCATGGTTGTCGATACTCAACTCGGACGGTCTTATCCCAGTTCACCACCCCTCAAGGGTGTGCCGCAAGCGACGACGTCCAGTCCTCGAAAAAGGCCACATCCTTTTTTAAGTACTCGTCTGACTGAAACAGTTCATTGGCTTCACTCACGACCAGCTTCCCGAACCCATATTGATGAAGCAGCGTCAGAACCTCTTTCGCCATGACGGGGCTGTGATGGATCGGATGATGTTCGTCACTTCCGGGCGTGTAGCCTGGTAAATGGACATGGTGCACCTTGGCGGCATGCCGTGCCAGCAAACGATCGACATGTTTTAGAAGTGTCGCGAGGGGCGCATCTTGAAGTGTGTAGAGCCACAGATGCTCGACATCCAGCGTCAATCCGGGGCTTTCCTCGGCCCATCGTTCGATTCCCGGCAAGTCCAGCAGATGGTTCTCAATCGCCAGATCGATCCCGGGCCGCATCTGACGCAAGAAGGCTCCATACTCATCAAACATCGGCTGATGAATGATCATGGCGGTGCAATCGAGTCGATCGTAGAGATTAACAGCACCCGAAAGCGCCTCCTGAGACAAGGGGCCCTGGTTCGGAAAATGGACGGCGTAGCGAAACGGGTACTCCTTGGCGATGGAGGCAATCAGGTCGCTTTGGAGCAACAGTCGCCCATCAAGCCAGAACTCGGCCGCCCGAAATCCGGACCGCGACGCGATCTCAAACGCAGGCCGCTCGGGCAAAAACTTCGTCGCTAACGTCAGCATACGGGTTCTCGATGCAGGATCAGGGGAACGTGGTCGATGTTCGCGCGTTGGGGAAGTCATCGTATCGACGCCGGGGTTCACCGTGAAGATGGTGAGGCAAGGTGACCGGCCACCGTCATGAATGCTTCGAGCAAGCATCTCCAAACTGACCAAAAGTCCGACTTACCGCATCCTGACATCATGCTACGGACGGCGAACTTTGACCCGCCAGAAAACTTCATCTTTCTTGAGTAATTTCGACTAGCCATTCTTCGAAACATTCGCTACGTTCCACGCCCGCGCACCCGTGGATCACATATCGGTGCCCGGCCCCAGGAATCAGATGGACAAGGAGGTCCGCATGAGCTTCGGGAACATTTCGCGACCCAGTACGCGACGACCTCAGTGCGATGTACAAATCCGTTGGATGATCCGCCGGGACATGCCCGAAGTTCTGGACATCGAGCGCCAGAGCTTCGAATTCGCCTGGACCGAAGAAGACTTCCTGTGCTGCCTCCGCCAACGCAACTGCATTGGCATGGTGGCTGAGCGTCAGGAGCGGATCGTCGGCTTCATGATCTATGAACTGCTCAAGTCAGAACTTCACGTCCTGAACTTTGCCGTCGCCCCCTGGTCACGTCGTCAAAGCGTCGGCCAGCAGATGGTCGAGAAGCTTGTGAACAAACTGTCACAGCAGCGTCGACAGGAAATCACATTGGAAGTGCGCGAGACAAACCTCGCCGCACAGCTTTTCTTTAGACAACAGGGTCTGTCAGCCAGTTCAGTCCTGCGAGGCCACTACGAAGACACAGACGAAGACGCGTACGTGATGAAATACAACCTGTATCAATGCGAAGAACAGATCATTCCGTTCTCGCTTCGCAAACGCGTACACGGCAATGATGGCATCAACGACACGGACGCCGAAGCCGCCTGATCGAATTTCTGCTCGATATCTGCGTGTTCAGCAGGCACAACGAACGTGCCCCACACGACACGCAACGAACGTGCTCTGATCAATGACCAGATCGGATTTGTACCGTTTCACGAGTGACCGCGGGCATGCCAATCGGCGTGCCCGCTTTCATTTCGCTCGCGGCAGCTTTATGCTTCGCCGGTCGATTCGACTGCACAGACCGCTTGAGCGACTCCGAAGTCTGGATACTCCGACTACGGCACCTTGTTCAGAGGCACGAATTCAGCGGTCTGGCCGCGATCGAAATCGACAACACGCAGAACGTATTGGCGAAAACCCTTAGGCGAGTCATCTCGGATATGTCATCAGTCGCGTCACCCGCCGAATTTGTTCCGGCGACACAGGCCGAGTTGGCTCGATTCATGGCGGAAAACGCGGTTCAGGCACGCAAAACGCTTCGCCCCGTGGGTGGACGTACCGCACTGACCTATCCGGTGGCACCGACCGATGTCGCGATTTCGATGTCGGAATTGAAACGGATTGTCGACTATCCGGCCCGCGACATGACGATCACGGTCGAGGCCGGAATTCGCATCGATGAGCTGCAGTCACAACTCGCCGCCGCCGGACAGCGGCTTCCCATCGACATCGCCCAGGCAGGTCGAGCGACGCTGGGCGGCGCCATCGCGACGAACACCAGCGGCCCACGACGGTTCGGGCATGGGACGTTCCGAGACTTTGTGATCGGAATTTCGGCCGTTGATTCGATGGGCGACCTGTTCAAGGCGGGTGGCCGTGTCGTCAAGAACGTGGCAGGATACGATATCTGCAAATTGATGATTGGCTCCCGCGGAACTTTGGGAGTCATCACCCAAGCCACATTGAAGCTGCGGCCATTGGCCGAAACGTCGGCACTTCTTTGGCTGAATATGACAACGCTCGAACAAATCGAACCAGCGCTCGAAACGTTGCAGCTTTCCCAGGCTCGTCCCGTCGCTGTTGAGGTCTTGAACCCTTCGGCCGCGAAACTGGTTGCAACGGCCGCTCGCTGTGCGACACACCCCAATGCGTCGGTACTGTGTCTCGGGCTGGAAGGAACACGCCGCGAAGTCGACTGGCAAGTCGACACCCTTCTGCAAGAATTGTCGACCTGTGGAATCCAATCGCAAGAGCGGATCGCGGAGCCGGATGCCGCGCGACTTTGGGCGGCTCTTACCGAATTCCCCACCTGCGCCGATGATCCACTGACGTTTCAAGCCAATCTACTGCCGTCGCAATGCATCGATTTCGCCAGCCGCGCCACCCAACAAGGCGTCGCCGTCCAAGTCCACGCAGGCAACGGAATCGTCATCGGCCAATTGCCGGAAGAGGCTGCGACCATCGAGCGGGCGACATCGATCCTGAGAGACCTGCGGCGACATGCAAAATCCGCGCGGGGCAACCTGCAGATTCTGCACTGCGATCCCGAGTGGACGGGGCAAATGCCCATGAACGGAGATCCAGAACCGGGCACAAATCTGATGAAGCGACTCAAGCAGCAACTTGATCCGCAGAATCTGCTGAATCCGGGCCAATTGGTCGATGTCGGTCACGTTTCTTGAATTCAGTCGAAACCGACCACACAATACGTTGCTCGCAGTCCGTTCGCGGAACACGGCCTCTTTTGAATTTGGAGCATGTCGCCCCCATGGCGGCCTGCCGATCCACAACAGAGGTCCGCTTGCCGGGCCCATTTCCAATACGGAATCCCCGGACGGATGTTTGGTGATCTGACGAGCCCGATTCTCAGTCTACTGCGTCGACGTATTCATCAGTCTGTATCAAGCCAACCTTGGGAGCTTCGTCCATGCGTTTCCCGTCTTCGCTGGTCCTTTCCGCAACAATGGCCCTAGCGCTGCAGGCAGCACTCCCCTCCACGGGATGGAGTCAGGAAGTCGCGGTCCTTGATCCGAGTCAGGCCGATGCCGACTTCACCGTTCAGGGTGAGTATCTCGGTGAAGTCGAAATCGACAATGCACCGACACGCGTTGGCGTCCAGGTCATCGCGAAAGGCAGTGGAAAACTCGCGGGAATTGCCTACTTGGGCGGATTGCCGGGCGATGGCTGGAACGGCAACGAAACCCGCAAGGGAGAAGGGACAACGCAAAAGGGTATCCAATTCCCAGGCGACGCCGATGTCTTGATCCAGGACGGCATCATGACAGTCAACGATCTGGCCGGCACGAAAATTGGCCAATTGAAAAAAGTCTCACGCAAGAGCCCAACGTTGGGCGCGAAACCGCCAGAGGGAGCAATTGTCCTTTTCAACGGAACGTCAGCCGATCAGTTCCTGGGCGGAAAACTGGACGGGGACCTGCTTGTCCAAGGGGTGAAAAGTCACCAAAAATTCCAGAGTTTCTCGCTGCACCTCGAATTCCTCTTGTCGTATATGCCCACGAAATCGGGGCAAGAACGGGCCAATAGCGGCTGCTACTGTCAGGGGCGATACGAAGTGCAGATTCTTGATTCGTTTGGCCTGAGCGGCGAAAGCAAAGAATGCGGCGGGATCTACGGCGTCAAAAAGCCGGATATCAACATGTGCTTCCCACCATTGACCTGGCAGACTTACGATATCGATTTCACGGCCGCGAAGTTTGATGGTGACGGAAAGAAAACCGCAGAAGCCAAGGTCACCGTAAAACACAATGGAACCGTCATTCACAATAACGTTTCGATTCCGAATACGACGACCTCGGCACCATTCCCAGAAGGCCCGGACGCGGGACCGCTGTACTTGCAAGACCACCGAAATCCAGTTCGTTTCCGAAACATCTGGGTTGTCGAAAAGAACTGATCGCCCCGCGGACGCGGCGGTCGTTCGATTTCAATCTGCTAAGACGGAAACACAAAGGGCGAGGATCATTCCTCGCCCTTTGTCCGTTGGAACGTCAACTTCCGTTACGCCGCGTCGCCGAGCGGTGATTTCGGTTCTGACCAGTAGCAAAGTGCGACCCCCAAAACGTACAGCAAAAGCAGCGGAACCATCATCAGCATCATCGTGGCGGGATCGGGCGTAGGGGTCAGCACCATTGAAATGGCCGAGATTGCCAGGACCGCCAGTTTCCACTGAGCCACGTAGTGCTGTGCCTGGAACACATTGATCTTGGTCAGAAACAGCATCACGAGCGGCAACTGAAAGCTGATTCCAAACATCAATGGCAGCAGGACCGCGAAATTGATCCACTCCGAAATTCGGATCTGGGCCGTGATTCCAATACGCGAGTTAAAGCCGAGCAGGAAGTCCAGAACCACAGGCAACACCGCATAAAAGCAAAACGAAACGCCCCCCAGAAACAGCCCGATACTCATCGGTAAATAGGTGTGAACGTACTTGCGTTCATGCGGATACAAACCGGCCGCAACAAACAGCCAAAGCTGATAGAAAATCCACGGACTGGACACGATCAAACCCGCGATGAACGACACCTTCATATAGGTCATGAAGGCTTCCTGAACATTCAATGTCACGGGCTGATTCACCTTCTCGGCCGTCCGTCGGAAATCACCAAACGCCGCAGATGTCGCCGGCAATTTGACGGTCGGAGAGTCCTTCAGTTCTTCTTTTGGCTCGGGAAACTGATCCGGCGCAACCTGGTGCAATGCCGTCACCAGATCGAATGGCGACACTTCGAGCGTCACTACTTTCTTTTCAGTTTCGGTCAATGTCTCGATCGATTCGATCGCCTTTTTGTCCTCTTCGCTGATGGAAGGAGGAACAAACTGATTCCAGATTCCCGACCCGATCGATTTCCACAGGTCGAATCCTTCGATGTTGTCTTGAACCCGATTCGAATTCGAATAGTCGGCGCGACGCAGCGCGGCGTCGATCGGCTTTCGAATGACTCGCACCAGTTGTTCGCCGAAAATCAGCGACAGAATGACGCCGATCATGAGCCCCAGCAGGGCGCGAATCAGGTGAAATCGCAAGACTTCCAAATGCTCGCCGAATGTCATCGTCGAGTCATCGAACAAGTCAGTTTTTGTTGCCATGGATTACGATGCCCCAGGAAAGATCGGTTCGTGACGGTTCGCGCACAGCGACCGCCAGAATCCACAGGAAAGTTCGAGGAACCAGGCCGGGGACTTGCGAGCATCGATCGCTCGGCGAATCTCACGGTGTCCACTCGAAGCACCCCGGCTGAACGAGCAGGGCAGAGAGCGGACCACCATTTTGACGAGAACCTGCGTCCGTGTCCAGCCGAACGATAAGGGGCATCCATTCCAAAAGAAAACGACTCGCCCCATTCCAAGGCGAGTCGCTACTTCAGTGCTTTCCAAGTCGCTCGGCAAACCGGACTAACGGTCGTCCGACGATCCGCCAAACACCCCGGCCCGGAACAGATAGTACGCCAGTACCATCAAACTACTGACGGCTGCCGCAACGTATGTCAGCGCCGCAGCGTTGAGAACGCGATCCATTCCAAAACGTTCTTCGGGCCGGATGATTCCGGCTTCAACGACGAGGTGTTTCGCCCGCGACGACGCATCAAATTCCACAGGGAGAGTCACCACCTGGAACAGCAGCACCAGTGAGAACAGCGCCGCGCCCAGAATGACGACCCACGGATGCAAAAACAGTCCCACCGCCATCACGATGTATCCCATGCTCGAACCGATGTTCGCCACGGGAACCAACGCCGATCGAAACCACAAGGGGACATAACCGTGGGCATGCTGCAATGCATGTCCTGCCTCATGCGTAGCGACGCCGATCGAAGCCACCGATCGCCCGTAGTAGACATTGTGCGACAAGGCCAGCTGCCGATTGATCGGATCGTAGTGGTCCGAAAGGTATCCATCGGTTTCGACAATCGCCACCGATCGCAAACCCGCGTCGTCAAGCAAATGCCGAGCCGCTTCCGCACCGGTGTAGCCGCTGGACGTACCGACCTGCGAATACTTGTCGAATGCGGATTTCACCTGGTAACTGGCCCACAGCGACAGCAACAAACCTGGAGCTGCGAATAGCAGGTACATGGGATCGAACATCATCATGGTTTTAGCCCTCACTTCGGCATGACAAAATTGCACACCGTCAATTCAGTAGAAATTTTCATGCCGACGTGCATTCGGCACATTTCTTAACAACGCCTCAGGGCAAAAATTGGATCACTCCATCACGACAAAACCAGATTCGAAATGCAAAAAACTCGTCGGTTATTCGCCTGAAAACTCGATGTTCGCGAATCGCAATCGACATCTGACCAGTGTACGATGCTGCGTGACACGCTTCTCCCGACATCTCGTCTCTCGCACTTTCTGCCAATCTGATTGTTCGACACCCGGTCTCTCTTTTCCGAGGGAAACACGAGAATGGCTGACGCGCCCCAGCTTCCGCGCACGCTGCTCGATTGGATTCGAGTCTTCGGTCCTGGTGCCATTATGGCATCGTTGACGATCGGAACGGGCGAGCTGATCTTCTCGACGCGTGGCGGCGCGTTGTTTGGGTATCACATCCTGTTCGTCTTCGCGCTCACGTCGCTGCTGAAGTGGTCACTGGTCATTTCCACCAGTCGGCACATGGTGTTGACGGGCGTCCATCCGTACGAACGTATGCTCGATCTTCCAGGGCCACGCGGCTGGCTGCCGATCATGTTGCTGTTGATTTCCGTCGTCGCCATGCCAATCTGGATCACCTTCCACTCCAGCGTGCTGGGCAGCCTGGTCTCATGGCTGACCGAGACACGAAACCACTATCAGGGTGGAATCGATTATCTTTGGGGCGCCGCGATCCTGGTGGCAATCCTGATCCTTTCCGCGACGGGCGGATACGAGGTTCTCGAGAAGACCCAAACCTTTGTCGTCCTGGCCATGGTGGTTTGCGCCGGCTTGACGCTCGTTCTCTACAAACCCGATTGGGTGCAGTTGCTGCTGGGCCTTTTGCCGCATTCGATGTCCTATCCCGAATGGCTGCCGGAGCGATATCCGCAGATCGCCAAGCACTCCGTCTGGGTTGAAGTCACGCGTTACATCGGGGTGATCGGTGGAGCGGGATTCGACTACCTCAGTTACACCTCTTGGTTGCGAGAGAAAAGTTGGGGCGTCTTGCCTCATCGCGCATCCGACGAAATGCTGCGTGAGATCGCCGCAGATCCGAACCACCGCGTCCGCCGCTGGGTCAACGCCCCCCTTGTCGACTGCGCCATCAGCTTCCTGCTGGTGATCGTGTTCAGCGCGGTCTTTGTGGCGTCGGGAACGATGTTTCTAGGCCCCGAACACGTCGTGCCTGACGAAGAAAATCTCCTGAACCTGCAGGCACGATTCGTCACGCAGATTCACCCCTGGTTATTACCGCTGTATGTTGTGGGGGCATTTTTGACGATGCTGGGGACGCTTTATGGAACGGTCGAGATTGCCTGCAGCATCGCCGACGAAATTGTTCGCTCTTTCGTCGCCAACTGGACGGAACACAAGGCCGATTCATTGCGGCGCGGAATCATCGGCTGGTGTGCCTCGGTGGCATTCGTCATCTTGGGATGCTTATTTGCGGGACAAGCATCTCCGACACCGATCGTCGTGACGGCCTCGAAAATGGTGACGACGATCACCGATGCCAGCGAACCGATCGCCGACGAGACCTCCGCGGTGTCGAAGGAACAGCCATCCGCCCCCAAGAAGCCAAGACTGCTGCTGGCGGTCATGACGCCCGTCAATCTTTTGACTGGAGTCTTGTCGTGCGGAGTCATCTGTTGGCTGACCATCTGGATGGACCGACGCTGGTTGCCCGCAACGCTCCAACCACCTCCAGCCCTCATCTGTCTTAATTTTGTCTCGGGATTGCTATTCATTGGACTGGGGCTGAAAGGCTTTTGGGACAATGATAATCGAGTGCTGGCGCTATTCGGCCTGATCGGACTGTTCGCAACCTCACTGTTGATCGCGATGATCCTTGGATCGAGGCGGAACATGCCCGAACCTGTAATGTCTTCTCCTTCAAGCGAGCCCGCGCTGTAGTTCGTCGCTCTGGACGCGCCGACGGGGTGACATCCAACCCGGGCCACCTCGCAGCGCCCTCAATCCCGTCACGACGGATCCGCGGATTTCACCTGCGGGGGCGTTGCTCTGCTCACGCCGGCGCGATGGACTGATCAATTCCGGCTTGAACCCTCATATGCGACGACACACATCGAGCGTTCTTAAGACCAAACGAACGAATTCACCGTCATCACGCCAGAATCATCGTACCGGGGGAATTCGTCCACCGCGTCGAATGAACCCCTCTGACAGACCAGCCCCGCGAACGGGCAGAATCACGGCGCTCGCCTTCATCCCACTGTAGGACACTAGATCCCCCGCTTGCTTGCCAGGAACGATGACGAGACGCACCGCGGCCGGACGTCGATTCAAAATGGCGAATGAAACCTGGTCCGCGATAATCGCGGAAAGGGTCGAGCGATCGGTGTCGCCAGGCAGGCAGATGAGATCCAGGCCGTTCGCTCCCGAATTCGCCGCCATGCAGAGCTGATCGAAGGTCAACGTTCCCGACTGTGACGCGGCGGCAAGCGAGGTGTCCTCAAGCAGCGACAACATGATTCTTGAGTATGCCCCGGCCGAACAGGATGCGAAGGCCGACCCCGCTCGAATCGCGCTCAGGATCAGCGTGAGCGCCGTCGCAGTTCCCGGTGCACCGACACGTTCAATGCCAAGCAGCGGCAGCAGGTCAACCACACTGTCACCGGGACGATGAGTCGGGGCCAGAGTGACGTCGATACTGCCAAATTCAGCTCCCAATCGTTCCGCGATTTCCCGACCGACGAGTTCCGCGGTTCGCGTCGCCTGAAAAACCGCCGTTTGAATGACCGACGCCAATTCATCCAGGCGGGAATCGGGGTTCTCCTGTAATCGCTGCTCGAGCCCATGCCGAATAATGGACGTGGCCCCAATCCCGACATGCACGACCAGATCGCCCCATCCGTCACCCAGACAGGCTCCGGTCAGGTGCGGATGCCCCGTGGAATCATTCGCCAGGACCGCCAGTTTTCCCGTCGCATCTCCGTTGCGATGACTGGAAGCCTGTGCCGTCTTAAGCAGCACATCCGCAATCGACGTAATCGCTTCCAGATTGACCCCATTTTCTGTCGATCCCACATGCACCGCCGCGCGCACGCGTTCGGTCTGCACAAGCGCCTCGGGAAGGCTGGCGATCAGTTGTCGCGAACTTTGAGTCATCCCGTGCTGAACGTCGGCCGCGAAACCGCCGATTCGATCGGCATGGACGTTCGCCGCAGCACCATCGAGCGTCTTCGCGATGTTGACCAGTTCCGAGGAATTGAATCCTTGCGCGACGCGATCGATGGGCGTGACACATAATCGCCGCTGCAGAACCGGGACGCCCATCAGTGACGCAACTTCGCTGCAGACGACATTCATCCGCCCGGCCTTTTCAACGATCCGGTGATAGATGCCATCACAGAGCCGATGAAAACTGCGGTCGGCACAGTCGGCAATGTTGATTCCAAGCGTCACCGTTCGAACATCGAGCGGAAGCTGTCGCAGTTGCTGTAACGCCGAAAAGTAACCAGTACTGTGTGCCATATTCGCGGCCTGACGAACGGAGATCTGAGAGCAGAGCAAGAAAAACGCGGGTCGCGGTCCTTATGGACCCGCGAACTCAAGACTCAGCGGTATTGAATCCGACAGGTTCGGGGTGAGAGAGCGCCGCCACGATCCGGCGATGCTGCATGGCGACGGTGATCCCATCAGTTTGAAATTCGTGCTTGAGTTCCTCGCAAAGGTGCAAGGCATCGATCCCGGGTGGAACCGAGAGTTCCATTGCCGCCATGAATGTCTGATTCGCAACTTGGCGCCCCTGAAGATCAACGAGGTCGATCCCATCCAAGGCCAGTCGATGCGCCAGGAACCGCAGAACTCCCGGCCGATCCGGCCCCGACAGGGTTAACACATAGCGTTCCTTCGGTGTCGGTTCCGTCTCGCCATCGAACCCGGTGTCACCCGACGGATCTCGCAATGTGACCTCGGCACCAAAAGGGCGACAGATCGCGCGGATGTGATCGACGATCACTTCCTGGTCCTGATCTTCGGGAAACTCGGCCGCCATAATGACGGCGAAATACTTGTCAATCACCGCCTGACTGACATCACGCATGTTTCCGCCCAATTCGTCCAACGCGTTCGCCAGCGCGGCGAGGATTCCCGTCCGATTCACCGCCAGGACAGTCATGATGTAACGCTTGGCCATCTGTCATCCATCGATTGAGTAACTCAATTGCCATCCGTTCGAGTCCGCTTCAGCGGACCGTGCGGAGTCAGATTGTCAGGCCCATCGTTCCAGTATACGAAGTCCTGATCCGTCCGACGAACGTGTCACCCCCCCAGCAGAATTCGCTGGATGAGTTTGATTCCTCGAGCCAGATCGAACGCCCGATCTTCGGCCACCCCGCGTATCGCCGTCAGCCAGCCTCGGTAGTCCATCTCGCCCAATAGCGCGAGGACCTCAATCCAGTCGACGTTTCCCTGCCCGACCGCTACTTCCTGGCCGCCATCGATGCCGTGAATTCCGTCACGAATTTGAACGTGAACCACCAGTTCATGGAGTGAACGTAAGGAATCGATGACGGGCCGTCCGGACATCGCGAAGTGCGCCGGGTCAAAATCGATCCCAAGCGGACCTGTTTTGACGTCATTGAGCAACGTTCTCAGAGTCTCGGCCGAGTCATTCGTTGGGGTGATCGCCAGCACCGTACCGACATGATTTCCATACCGCGCCAGATCACAAAGGATGTCGACCAGAACCTGTCGCTCTTTCGAATCCGCCTCTTCCGGTATCCGACCGACGCGAATGCAGAGCGTTCCCACCTTCAAGGTGTACGAGAACTTCATCGCTTTGCGAATCGCTTCCACTCGCAAATCAAGACGGTCGGGTTCGTACAAGGCATGTTTGAGTGGGTAGACGGTGCTGGCAACTTTGAGTTGGTGCTCGCTGATGTGATGCAGAAGATCGCGGCGCCCTGTGTCCGAGAGATGGCCTGAATGGACTTCGTTCCGCACGTCAAACTGAATTCCCTGAACGCGCAGATCCGTCGCGGATTTGATTGATTCCACGAGCGACTGTTCGAAACAACGAGTGGCAACGGCAAGACGAAACTGATGCATGTTCTGACCATATTCTCCGAGAAACCGACACGGCGAGGCACTGACTCCGTGCGGATTCCGCAGTGTAAAGCGATTCAATAATTGTCAAAGAGACAAAACTCCGTCGCAATTAGAGACCTTCGCACTGATGCCATGCCCGCAGGCCCGTCGTGCGAACCGCCATCGTGCTCGACGAACAGACACAAACCAACGACGCCCTTATCTTAACGGGTCGAATGCGTTGCGTGATCGCAAAGCCGTCATAAGAGGACCACTGCGGCACGATTCTCTTCGTCACAAGTGCTGATTGTAGTGATTGTTCCAGCATTATGACACGAGCGAACGAATCACAAAGACGTCGGCGTCACCCTTCGATCCCCCCTGAAGTTCGTCTGCCCCGCCGCGCGTCTCCGCTTGATTGCACCACCCGGCGTGACGCAGCGCTGGCGAACTTCTCCAGGTCGAACTACGTACGGACCGCCTCGCGTCGACCTTGGCCCTCTTTTATTGGTAGACTTGAAGCGTGCGCTGCGGCTGGCTATCTCTCAATGATATCGGTCAGGATGTCTTCGTTTTTCGATCAAGGAGTTTGCACCAATGATTCGTTTGTTGAGCACTTGGGCTGTCTTGGGAACACTCAGCATCGCGATGGTTTCGGCTGCGGAGAAAACTCCACCCACAGAAGCCGAAACGAAAGCCATTGAACTGATCAAGAAATCCGGCGGTCAGGTTATGGAATTGGCCCAGAACGATTCGCGATTGGATGTCGCCTTTCATCTGGCCGACGGGAAGATTACCGACGAACAACTCGTTCCCCTCAAAAGCCTGCCACAACTCGCACAGCTCAACCTGCGTGGCCGTGAAATTACGAACGCGGGACTCGTCAACATCAAGGACGCCAAGGGCTTGCTGCGGCTCCACCTGGAAAAGACGAAAGTCACCGATGACGGTTTGCAAGAATTGAAGGGGTTGGAAAACCTTGAGTACCTGAATCTTTACGGAACCGAAGTCACCGACGCGGGTCTCAAGCACCTGGCTGGATTGAAGAAGCTGAAAAAGCTGTATCTGTGGCAAACGAAAGTCACCGACGCCGGCGTGGCAGAACTGAAGGCCGCGATCCCCGAGATCCACATCATTCGAGGTGTTGAGCCTGCCAAACCGGCTGAAGAAAAGAAGGAAGAGAAGAAAGAAGAAGAAAAGAAGCCGGAAGAGAAAAAGTAATATCTCTTCGAGAGACGGTCTGAACATCTCGATCGCCATCGGTGGTCGAGATGTCGAGCCGCCCGAGCGTCCTGCCTAGGCCTGACCTGTCTGTTGACATCGTTCATTCCGACAATTTCATCGATGCGGTAAGTACAAGAGCCCGTTTCAAATTTTGGCTTGTTGGCCTGATCTCGCCACAAAAATGAACTGACTCGGCTGTTGGAAGGGGACCCCAAGCTTGTCTCTTGCTGCTGCGGCCTCGCGAAATCGACTCGCGCGACGAATCGGTCCGCTTGTGATCCAGTCTCTTCTGACTCTCGCAAGCAATTCGTCGGGTCAACCCTGGCCCGAGTTACCCACGCAAAATGACGTTGTCGAGTTGCCCGCACAGGAGTGGCCCTTGCGTCCTGGTCCACGCACCATCCGAGTGCTGGTCCATTATCCACAGCAAAAACAGGCGTCGGTGACGGCCGACACAGGATTGATGCTAAGCCTTCACAATTGGGGGGGCGTCGATTGCGTAGGAACGGCGGTGCCGCAAACACTTGCCGATCGCTGGAACCTTGTCGTTCTCTGCGTCAATTACCTGCAAAGCGGTCCGATGGATTCCATCCAGGGCCCCGAACCGTACGACTGCGGCTATCTACAGAGCCTCGACGCATTGCGATCGCTCTGGTGGCTTCGAGATCGACTCTTGGCGAGCAAGCAGCCCTTCGCGGATGATCGCATCTACGCGACAGGTGGCTCGGGAGGTGGAAACGTCACGCTGATGGCAAACAAGCTCGCGCCACGCACGTTTGCCTGTATTGTCGACATGTGTGGAATGAAAAAATTGTCAGACGACATTGCGTACAACCTTCCCGGCGGGACGACTCTAAACGCACGCTGGTCGCGCGATCCGCAACACCCGTTTTATCTGGCGTCTGGGCAGCAAGAGCTGCGATTCGTCGGTTGTCCCGAGCACTTGTTGACGATGCGACGGATGGGAAGTTCCTCCAAAATCGTGGTCGTCCACGGAACAGAGGATGACGTCTGCCTGTTCTCAGACGCCGAAGAGATGGTCAATTTGATGCGCCGCAGTGGCCTCGATGTTGAACCCCACTTTATTTCCAAGGCGGACCTGGACGGTGTCGCATTCACGTCGACCGGCCATTCTCTGGGCAATCGAACGGAGATCGTGATCCAAGTTGCCGACAAGTACGTCAGAGTCGACAGCGCAAACTCGCTTCGACGACCCGGCCCCACTGATTTTGAGCGGCGTGACGAGGTTCGATATCGAACCTCAGACGGCGAATTCGTCATTTCCTACCAACGAGGGTATCCCGTCGGACGATTTGAGCCGAAGGTCGCCGCGGGTATCGAAGTCAAACCTGCCCCCTGATTGAAATCCTCTTGAAACTGCAAAAGGTGTTTCGCATGCCGTTCCGAGTGATCCTGATTCTGGCTGGCCTCGCGACTTGGTTCGGTCCGATCCCGTCAATGGCCCAGTCAGACAGTCCCGATTGGAAACTGGTCACCCCCAAGGCGGAATGGCGGGCGCGTGATTCCAGCGGTGAGGTGGTTTTCCAAGACAAGGTGTGGCTTTTCGGCGGCTGGTTTGATTCGTTCCAATCGCCTCCACGCGACGTCTGGAATTCGAGCGACGGCACACGCTGGAACCTGGTGCAGTCCGAAGCGCCTTGGAAATTCAGTGACCTGCCGATGACGATCACCTTCGCAGACCGGATGTGGTTTATGGGAGGGTGGACCAATGGGCGACTCGCAGGCCACGGAGCCACGAATGAGGTCTGGTCTTCAGCCGATGGCACCAACTGGAAACTCGACGGGCTTGCTGGATGGTCACCTCGAATCGCGTCGGCCGTCGTAGAGTTTAAAGGCCGGATGTGGATTCTGGGTGGGACCGAAAACTACTACTTCGGCGATCTCAAGAGCCTGAAAAACGACGTCTGGTCCTCGGCAGATGGAAAAGAATGGCGCCTGGAGACTGCCGACGCGGGCTGGGCGCCTCGGTCATACCATCAGGCGGCAGTCTTGAACGACAAGATCTATGTATTTGGCGGGGGAAACTACGTCCCGCAATATCAAGCATTCAATGATGTCTGGTCGTCCAGCGACGGAAAGACCTGGGAACGCGTCACCGAGTTTGCCGAATGGTCGCCCAGACTCTGGTTCTCATCGGTGGTTTACCGCGATCGCATGTGGGTCCTGGGCGGCTGGTCGAATAATCCGTCCAAAAACTGGAGCGATGTTTGGCATTCGGCCGACGGAAAGAACTGGCAACAGCTCAAAACCAAGGCGATCTGGAAAGAGCGTCACGAACACTCGACATACGTATTCCAGGGCAAGATCTGGGTCGCGGGGGGCATGTCTCCGCCACTCAACAATGAAGTCTGGTCGCTCGAGCTGCCGCCCGATTTTTTCAGCAAGAAGTAACCGCCCGCGGTCACAGGTCCTTCACCTTGGGGTCGCGAATCACCGCGTCCGCAAGGTGTTTTTTTACACAGATTGCAAAAGATCTGTGATCGGCCGGCCCGTATTTTGAGCATCTTGACCGACTTGATCAATTTGCCCTGCAACTCATTTGAAGAACACGACTTGCCGCAAAAACAACAAGATACTCATATTGAGCATCTTGCGCGAGATGTTGACGAATTCCCCTTTGAGGGACTGGGTACTGATCGGAGCTGCGACCTCGGCCTCCAAGTCGGTTGAACCAGGATTCGACACATGGCCGATGCCGCCGTGATTCTTTGCTTGCGGGTTGCGGCTATGAGGACGCTCCTTGAGTTTCAGCCGTGTGGCCCAGACATCACACTTCGCCGACGTTTGCAAGACGTTCATAGGTTCACATCATTCACCCCGTCCGACACGAGGTGGACAGGCACATTTTCCAGGGCTGTTGAATTCAACAGTGCTTCGACGAGGTGCTTTTTGCCGTGGGAATGCCGTGGCAAAAGGAGCCCATCCCGACCTGCGACCGGTTTCGTTCAGAAGGCCTGCAATTTTGACACGAACTGATCATACATTCTCGAAAAATCGTGTCAGGACCAACTCGCACCAATCTTCCAAAGGTTTGGAAGACTGCCCCCGTGGATTGGATGCAACTACGGTCAAATCGTTTTCGGGACAGGAAGACGACGGCTCGTGCCCAAAGAGCATGAAACCGCGATTCGCTGGGCGGGTCGCCTTCGAAACGCAATTTGTCCAGTAGTTCTGGCGGACACAGACAGATCAAATGTCGCCGAAAGGCGCACTACCATTGCCCCGTGCGGACGACGAGGAAGGTTCAGTCATTCCACCGACGGAGAGCCACAAGTTGTCAGTGAGTCACACCGTCGTTGATTTTGAGTTCCCCTCTTCCAAACAGGCAAGCACGATGTCGGCCATCAGTGGGTTCAGGCCCAGGTGGGGGCAGAGCTCAAACTGGACGTTGGGAAATTCCGCGGCCAGTTGCTTTCGGGCGTCTTCCAGATCCAACACGACATGAACGCCGGCCGAAAGGAAATAGGGCAGCATCAGGACTCGAGTGGCCCCGCGTTCGACGCAGATGCGGCCACCGTCGACGATCGTCGGCGGCGCGAGCTCCAGGTAAGATTCTTGCACGACGCCGTATTCCTGGCGACGTGTGATGAGTTCGGCCAATCGGACGAGATCGTCGTTGGCCTCTTTCCGCCGGCTGCCGTGAGCAATCAGCAGCACCCCCGTCTGTGGTGAGCGGATTTCGGGGGAGGGGTTGGTGTCGCTGGTCATCTGGTACTCGATAAAAGGCATCGCACACTCGGGGGCGGATCGCTTTCGCCACAGGCGTTCTGTCACTCGTCTGTCTCTTTTCTCTCTCTCGTCCGGCCCTGGTTCCCAAGCTCCCGCTTGGGAACGCTTCGCCAATTCCGGTGTTTGAAGGAGAAGCTTGGGTCGCCTCGCACGAGGCGTTACCAAGCGGGAGCTTGGTAACGAGGGAAGCAACGAGGGATTTCCGTTCGCGAATACGATCTCAAAGATCGATGCCCAATTCCTCGATCTTCCGATACAGGCTGGACAGCCCTAATTTCAAGCGTTTGGCGGCCTCGCGTTTGTCGGGGCACTGGTCAAGGACGCGCAAAATGTGCAGGCGTTCGTAGTGGCGCAGGGCGGACCGCAAGTCGTCCGTGTCGGGCAGAGGCTGATCGGCACCGCGGAGGTCCGGTGGCAGATCGGTGGGCCGCACATGTGTTCCCTCGCACATCATTACGGCGCGTTCGATCGCATTGTCGAGCTGCCGGACATTGCCGCGCCATTGTGACGACATCAGCAGCCGGATGGTGTCGCTCGAGGCCAGCGTTGCCTTGCGTCCCATCGCACGGCTGTGCTTGCTGATGAACGATTCGACCAGTTCGGGAATATCGTCCAGACGCTCACGAAGCGGTGGAATGCAAATCTTGGATCCGTCCAATCGATAGAACAAGTCTTCCTGGAATCGCCCGGCTTCAATTTCGGCCGAAAGGTCCCGCGTGGTGGCGGCAATCACGCGGGCATGAATCTTATAGGGTTCCGATCCACCGAGCGGAGTCGCCTCGAGTTTCTCGATCGCACGCAGCAGTTTCATCTGCGTCGCGAGCGGCAACTGAGCCACTTCGTCGAGGAACAGGGTTCCGTGTCCGACGAGCCGGAACAATCCCGGTTGAGGGTTCGCATTGCCAACCGATCCGAACAGCAGGGAATCGAGATCACTTTCGGGGCGTGTCGAACAGTTCGCCACCATGAATCGTTCGTTCTGCTTCGTCCCCCACTGGTGGGCCGTCCTGGCAAACAGCTCTTTCCCCGTTCCCGACTCTCCCACCAGCAGCAGCGTCGCATTGGTAACGGCCACCTTGCGAATCGCATCCTGGACCTGTCGAATCGCTTTGCTTGATCCGACGATTTCGTCGCGATTATCCCGTCGCGACAGTTCGCGCCGCAGGGCTTGATTCTCCAGATACAATTCCCGGTACTCGAACAGTCGCCGCAACTTATTGGACAGGTCATCAAAAATGACGGGCTTGACGAGATAGTCGAAGGCTCCGGACTTGAACGCTTCAACCGCGTTCTCGACGGTGGCATACGCTGTGATGATCAGGCCGGACAGGCTGGGGTTCAGCTGCTGTAGCCGGCGAAGCAGGTCCAAACCGTCTCCATCGGGCAGTTGCACATCGCAGATCGCGACGTCGAAATCCTGCTTTTTGGCCTGCAACATTCCGGTGACCACCGACGATGCGACACCAACTTGATATCCCTCGTCAACAAGGAATTCACGAAGCGAACTCCGAATGATGTCTTCGTCTTCAACGATCAAGATCGAATTCGTGCGTTTGAGCATGGCGCAAGGAATCTTCAAATTGCGAGGAAATCGACCAGTGACTGGAACCGCAATAGAATCATAGTGACCGCGTCACTGATTTCCGGCAAGCGGTACCGTGTTTGTAAATTTGCGGTAATGTTTGTTGACAAGTGAGGATTTCGGCAACTCTTCCGGCCGTGGTTGCGTCGAACTATGGTATCGTCGAAAGTGACGGAAAGTGGTCGTCGGCAGCCCGCGAGCCCTCGCGAAAATCTGCGGGAAGTGCAACAATTTCTGGTGTTTCCAGTTCAATTCCCGATGAGGGCGATCGAACATGACGGCCGCAACCAACCCCGGCAAATATGTCGACTTTGACGAATATGTCGGTCTGAAGCTCGAAAAGACACGTTCGACGATTCGAACGACGGACATCTTGACCGCCGTCGCTGGCGTCGGCGCCATGACACTCGGTTATTTGCTGCTGTTCGTGGTCATGGACCAATGGGTCATTCCGGGCGGATTTAGTGCGGGCTGGCGATTGGCCCTGCTGTCGATGCTGGTGATTTCGGCAGGCGGCTGGCTGGTCTATAAGGTCGGAATTCCCTCGTTTCGCTCCGTCAACGGCTTGTTTGCGGCCAAAGCGATCGAAAAGGCCGAACCTGAGCTCAAAAGCAGTCTCCTGAACCTTGTCGATTTGAAAGCCGCAGGGCGACCGATCAATCCAGCGATCCTGCAGGCGATCGAGCGTCAAACGGCCGTCAAACTGCAGCAGGTCGACGTTGCGTCCGTGATTGACCATCGACCGCTTGTTCGGACGGCGTATTTGCTACTGGCCGTGATCGTCATCTTCTGCATTTACGCGATGCTGTCCCCGAAGAAGATCTCGAACTCAATCTGGCGTGGACTGGTTCCTTTGACTCAGGTGCCGCTCGCGACAGTCACCGAAATCCTGGACATCAAGCCCGGTGACATTTCCGTCCCCGTTCATCAACCGTTTGTCGACGTTCAAGTCGATCTGGCCGGAGAGATCCCCCCGCAAGTTCTGCTGCTGTATTCGACCGCCGATGGCAAGCAGGACCAGCCGTTGGAACTGCGCGCGGACGAGGATGGGCAGCCGCGTTACCGGGGACAACTGATCGGCGATGGCGGCCAGGGGCTGGTCCAGGACATCACGTATCTGATTCGCGCCGGCGACGCGACATCAAAACCCTATCGCATTCATGTCGAGCAACCTCCGTATGCGGATATTGAAAGTCTGAGGATTGAATTTCCCGCCTACATGAAGCTGTCTCCGGTGGAACAGCCGCATCATGGTGCGATCGATACCTGGGAAGGCGCAACGGTGACCTTCCATGCGAAGACCAACATGCCGGTCCGTTCGGGGACCATTCAGTTCCTGGACGATCCCCAGGCGGGCCCGAACGGCGAAGAAATTCCCATGGCGGTCTCATCGGGCGGAAAAATCCTGCAGGCGCAGTGGACGCTGGCACTTCGATCCGATGGCACATTCCCCAAGCACTACCGAATCCACTGCAAAACCGAAGAGGATCGCGTCACGACGGGGCATGTCAATTATCCGATCACCATTCGCCCCGATGCCCCGCCACAAGTGACGCTGGTGCAACCCGATCGTGACATTGATGCCCCGGCGAATGTCACGATTCCGCTATTGATTCAGGCACACGACCCGGATTTCGAGCTGGGTTATGTGTATTTGAACGTCGAAAAGTCGGGACAGCGCATACTACACGAGCAGATCTCGGAAGGACGGGTGCAACGCCTGACGCTGAAGCACAATCTGGAACTGAAGCGGCTACAAGCGGCTGCAGGAGACACGTTTGAGTTGTGGATCGAAGTCCATGACAACCGGCGACCGCGGGCGAATTCACGCAACACACCGAAAGTGAAAATCCGCGTAATCCAGACGGTGACTCAGCAAGAGGCCGACGAACAACTTGCGGCTCAGAACGAACGCCTTGATCAGAAGATGGCCGAAGCGAGCGACGACGCCAATGATGCGGCGAATCCCCCACGTGAGGGCGAACCTGAAGACCGGCCGCCACGCGATCCGACGCGGCCTGACGAGGCCACAGCGCGGCGCGAGAATCAGGACGAGCAACCAGCTCAAGAACCCCAAAACGGTCAACAGGAAGATGCCGGTCAAAAGAAGCCGACGGAACCGGGCAAGACGGCCGAAAAAGGCGATTCTCGAGACGGATCTGGTCAGACGGCGGGAACGAAGCCCTCGAAGAAAGACACGGCAGGGAAACCGGACGAGGCGCGAAGCGATCAAAACTCGGGCGAAGCCAATGACAAAAAGCTGCCGAACGACGGAACCCAGGATGACGAGATCATTCGACGGATCAACGAGCGGTTGAAGCAAGAGAAACCGCCGAAATCAGACGCGAATCCCGATGCGGCCGCGAACGAACAGAAAGAATCGCAACCGAAGCCCGGCACACCAAATCCAGATACCAAACCCGAGTCGGAGAAGCCATCAAAATCCGACAAATCAGGTGCTTCGTCGGACGAGAAGTCGTCTAAATCAGACGCCAAATCGCCCCGCAAGAACGATCGTCCGCAAGGCGACGACGCAGGGCCGACGTCGTCGGACGATCCGTCTTCGACAAAGCCTTCGGAATCGAAAAAAGATTCCGATCTTAAGACATCGCCGAACAAGCCTGCGACGGCTGAAGAACCGCCTGGCGACAACAAGAAAGAGGAAAATCCGTCCAAGATGAAAGGGCCCGAGAAGGATTCTGACGGCTCTACGGACGACAAGACAGACGACACGCCGTCCGACGGAAAGAAGCCCGGCTCGGAAGCCGCGAAAGAGGGAGACGGGACCGACAAGCCTGAGAATAAACCCACGAAGTCAGAACCGACTCCCAAAGGAACAGAACCCGATCCCGCCAGTAACGCGACAGACGATTCTCTAAAGCCATCCAAGTCAGAATCACCCGACGATGGCTCGAAACAAGACGGCAAGAAACCAGACGGTGGTCAGAAGGATCAAGGAAACCCCTCCGAGAAACCTACTGATGCGGACCAGGAAAAAGGTCCAGGAGAGATGAAAACGTCAGACGACGATTCGCAGAAAAAATCCGCGGAGTCATCGAAGCCATCGGGCGCTGGTGAGAAGAAATCGGACAAGGAAAAATCGGACGACGCTGCCGAGCAAACAGACAAGGCTTCCGGATCGAAGTCGGACTCGAAGAAAGAGGGCGAACCACCCAAGGACGCCGACGAATCCTCAGCGGATTCGTCAAGCGCCTCCAAGCCCGGCAAGAAGCCGTCGGATTCCACCAAGAAGCCACAGAAGAAACCTAGTGGTGGTGAGGCCGCGCCGGAAAAAGGCGATCCAGAGACGGCGACTCAACAACAGAAACAGGACAAAAACGGCAAGCCGTCTTCGACGAAGCCGAATGAGAAGGCCAATCAAGGAAAATCCGGCAAATCGCCCGATGAAAACCCATCCGGAGTCGAACAAGACCCATCAACGGACGCCCCCAAACAGGGCAAGAATCCAAAATCCACGAAATCGACTGAGAACGAAGCGAACGAAAAGGAGCCCACTTCGAACGACAAGGATCAAACTCCGTCGAAATCCAAGTCCGATTCCGGAGAAGGCGGAGACTCGAAAAAATCCTCCGGTCAGTCGGGTCAGGAAGGTCAAGAAGGCGGAAAGCAAGGCGAAGGAGATCCGCAAGGTTCGAAGTCCGAAGGTGACGACACGAAAAGCTCATCCAAGAGCGGGAAAGAGCAGGGCGGCGAGGGATCTGGCAAGCCTGAGGATTCGTCGAAGAACTCCGATTCCGACAAATCGAAGAACGACAAGTCGTCGTCAAAGGCTGATTCAAAGCAAGGTGATTCAAAGGCCCCGAAAGAGGGCAAGACCGGCAAGCAGGATTCCGAATCAGGAAAGGCCGATTCACAAAGCCAAGGCAAAAAGGATTCGGGTAAGAGCGATTCAGGTAAAGGCAAGAATGGCGAATCCGGCAAGGGTGAATCGGGGAAGGGCCAAGGCGATCAGGGCGGAAAAAGCGAAGGATCGAGCAAAGCCGGGTCTGGCTCGCAACCCGGGCAGGGTGGAAAAGGTCCGCCACAGGATGGCCCTGGCGGCGGTGATCCGGGCGACGCAGACGGAATTCCCAACGCCGGGGACGCCGCACCAGCAATAGGGGAAGGCGACGACGCCAATCTGGAATACAACCGGCAGGCCACAGAGTTGATCCTGCAAAAACTGAAGAAGGATCTTGAACGCGGCGACGTTGATCCGGAACTCTTGGAGCAGCTTGGGTGGACGCCCGCTGAACTGAAGAAGTTCGCCGATCGGCTTTCCAAATCGCTGAACGAATCGAAACAAGGAGAAGAGACTCCTGAATCGCGTGCGCGCCAGCAACAGTTCCAGGAAATGTTGAAGAATCTCGACCTGCAACGGTCGGGAGCTCAACGTTCCGGTGCCAACGAACCGAAACGCGAAGTGAATCAGATCGAATCCAAGCGCCCGCCCGCACCTTCGGCGTATTTAAAAGCATTTGAGAAAGCAACGAAAGACCTCGCCCGCCAGAAACCTCCCGCAGGTAAGCCCGCCAGTAAGTGAATCACGAATCGCAACAGACACCGCCCCCTTCGAAACACGTGTTCGAAGGGGCAAGCGTACCTTTGATGCCGATTCAGGGTGATTCCCCCCTAAGGACCAACGATGACGATCCGCGAAGTGACCATTGACGACGTTCGAGATGCCGAGTCCGTCATTCGAGAGCATCTGACACCCATTCCCCTGATTCGTTCGTACTCGCTCGAACGTGAATTGGGGCTGCCAAGTCATCGCCGCGTCTGGCTGAAAGACTATGGATGGACTCCCGTGGGTTCGTTCAAGTTACTAGGTGCTCTCTACTGGATGGCCAAGAATCTCGAGCGAATCGGCGACCGGCCCGTCGCGGCCCATTCGTCCGGAAACTTTGCCTCGGGGATCTCGTTTGCGGGGATGCGATACAAGAAGCAGGTGGTCGTCGTGATGCCCGAATCCGCGCCACGCGTCAAATTCAAATTGACCCGGTCCTTCGGGGCTGAAGTCATGACGTACGATATTTCGCGCGACCACGAAACGGGTGAACGCGATCGCATCACGCGCGAGCTGGCCGATGAACGGAAAGCCGTTCAGGCCTCGCCCTATGATGACCCCTATGTCATTGCCGGAAACGGAGTCGGCGGACTGGAAGTCGTCACCGAATTGCAGCAACAGGGTCGCGACGTGTCCCACTTCTTCTGCCAGGTCAGCGGCGGAGGTCTGATGGCTGGTCAAGCGATTGCCATCGCCGATGGGTTCCCGTCGGCAAAAATCATAGGGGTGGAACCCGACGGCGCTGATGACTTTCGACAATCGCTGGCCGCAAACAAGCGAACCCGCGTCGATCATCCCCAGAGTATCTGCGACGGGTTACTCTCGTACGACGTGGGTGAGCACAACTGGCCTATTCTGCGGAAGTTTGTCACGGATGCCGTCGCGATTTCCGAACTGAAGACGAGGGGGGCGATGAAGTGGCTGTACGACACGCACGGCCTTCGTACCGAGCCTTCCGGCGCGATCTCGACCGCCGCACTCCTTAGCGGCCAGATTTCGACTGAAGGTACGGGGGACATCGTCGTTGTCATCAGCGGACGGAACGTGGACGAAGACCGTTTCCAGGAATGGATGACGTTGCCAAGCGACTCAAAATGACCGGAATTTGGAGAAGCTGCGTAACGAAGAGTGGCTATAGAGCCTCAATTTCTACCGTGAACGGCACAAATTCATAAATCTGGAGGTTTGTGCCGATTCTGCGAAAGATTCTGGTTGTAACAGCCGATTCTTTACCCGTGTGGCATCGCAATGAGATGTTCGGATGAGCCGACTTCATTCGACGCCACGCAGCCGATGATTTCGCGACGTGGCCGCTTCAGGCTTCGGGTCGACTGCCTTTAGATGAAGGCAGCAGGAAATCAAGGGAACGCCACGCGTGGGGCGTGGGTACTTCGTCGTGCAAGGATGTTGTCATGAAAGCGATATCGGGTTGGCGCGGAATGCTGGTCACAGGCTTGCTGATTTCGGCGACCTCGACCGGCTGCCTTCAAACGACGATCGGTGGTCAGACCTTGCCGTCGGCGTACTACCTCGACGATGACGTGCAGTACTTCAAACGAGGACCGGAACAGAAGCTGGCCAACCAGATTCGTTCGCTGGAACGATACAAGGTGGAACGCGAAGCCAACCAGCAGGGTTTAAACGAGAACGTCGGCAACTGATCGTTGACCAGGCGTGATCGTCAGGCCGCTGTGCCAGATCTTCACACACACACCATCAGAACCCGCGAAGAACACTTCGCATCACCGGTTCTGCAAGCGAAAACTCGTACGTCGTTCGCCAACCGTGCGAATCGACGTCGGGGGGGGACGAGCCCTTCGCAGTCAGCGTATTCAGGCAACAAACATTGCCTGAGTTCGTCGGCTTGCGAAGGGTTTTTCTTTTGGTCAGCACCGCGGCCGAATGAAAGCTCAACAGCGTGTTGAAGTAAGGGTGACAGGCACCGTAGCGTTCACGATATCATGGGGTGCTTTAATGTGGTCGGAGCCAGTCCCCATTACTTCAACACGCTGTTAATTCAGTATGGAAGCTTAACTAAAGAGTTCCATGATTGGCTTCGTTCCGAAATCGGCCAGCGGAAACGGTCGACCTGCGGGACCGGGCAAATGGGTTTCCACGTTCAGCCCAAGACTCTGATAGATTGTGGCGACGATTTCGGGTGGTGTGACGGGCCGCTCGGCCGGATCCCCGCCGATCGGATCGCTGCGACCGATCACACGTCCGCCTTTGACGCCCCCTCCCGCGAAATAGACGGTCCAACACTGCGGCCAGTGATCGCGCCCGCCCGCCGGATTGACGCGCGGCGTTCGCCCGAATTCGGCCAGGTTGCAGACGAGTGTGTTGTCGAGCATTCCCCGCTGTGACAAGTCTTCAATCAGGGCGCTGTATCCCTGGTCGTACATCGGCGCGACCACATTCTTCATCCCTTCGATCGATGTGAACGGAAGCGTTCCATGGATGTCCCAGGTCACTTCATTGAAAACCGTCAGAAAGGTGTTCACCGTGACGAACCGAACGCCCGCTTCCACCAGTCGGCGTGACAAGAGACAGCATTGACCGAAGCGATTCATTCCATAACGTTCGCGAACCGACTGAGGTTCTTTGCTCAGATCGAATGCATCACGCGCCTGGGGACTGGAGATGATGCGAAACGCCGACTGAAAGCTGCTGTCGAGAAGTTGTGCGTTTTCGCTCTTTTCAAACCCCGCAATTGTCTGGTCGACCACGTCTCGCATTCGACGACGCCGGTCCATTCGCGCCTCGCCGATCTGCTTGGGCGGCAACAGATCTGGAACGACGAAGTCAGGCTTGGACGGATCGGCATTCAAGGCGAATGGGTCATGCGCCTTGCCCAGGAATCCTGCGGCCTGACCGTTTGGCAAGTTGCCACCACCGGACCCCATCAATTCCGGCAGGACCACAAACGGAGGGAGATCGGTTTTTCGTCCCAGCAGATAGGCGGTCACGCTTCCTGCATGAGGCGTGTTCACCCCACCCGTGAAAAAGCGTCCGGTTTGCATCATTTGCCAGCCGGCATCATGAACGGCGGGCGCGCTGTGGTTGCAACTGCGGACAAACGAGATGTGTTGGGCCAGTTCGGCATGCCGTGGCAGGATCTCGCTGATCTGAATCTCGGGCGATCTCGTCGCGATGGGTTGAAACGGCCCGCGAATCTCACGTGGCGCATCCGGCTTGGGATCGAAGGTATCAAGCTGACTGGGTGCCCCCAGGTTGAAGATCATGATGCAAGCACGATCGTTCTTTCCGGCGCCGGTGGTCGAGTCGGCGGCGAGGACGGATTGCCGCGCCAGATCGGCCATCGACAAGCCAATCGCGCCCAAGCTTCCGACTTGAAGAAAGTCGCGGCGCGAGACACCGTCACACGTGCGAACCGAACCGTCACCTGAAAGATTCAACATAGTCGATCATCCTTTCAGCTCTGCGTCTTCGAAAGGAAAGACGATCCCGAGATCGTTCCGTCGTTCGACATGCCCCAGACCGGGTCGAAGGTCGCTGTCGTCCCAGCAAGTAGACCAACTTCGCGCGGTCTCGTGCAAGTTCGCACGGACCAGACGCCGGCGGATGGTCCGTGAATTGGCAACGATTCCAATGTTGCGTCGCAGAACTTTAGGACCGATTGGACCTGAGGAAATGACAGCGCCCACGCAATATCGACGAAATTATGCCCGCGTTGATTGGTATCCGATCCCCGTTGAAATTTCGTTCACGGCGTTGCCCGAGCGGATTGCGGTCCCACACTGTTCGACCACGGACAATTTGGCTGTGAACATCTCGCGCGGTGCCTCGTGTTTTCTGAGATGAATCTGCGCCAGCCCCCAACTCGTGAATGGTGACGCGAGGCGTCATCCCGAGCTGCGACCAATATTGCCGACCAATAAAAAAAACCGGCCAAGCGTGAGAGCTTTGCCGGTTCAAGTTTTTAAACGCGTCGCGCCGAACTGCTGATTACAGCGAGTCGACGTCGTGACGGTCATTAATTTGTTCTTCAAGATGACCAGCGGGCTCACACAGTTCTTCACGAACGATGTTCATGTCACGTGGAGCTTCGATTCCGATGCGCACGGTATTGGGACCAATCCGCACGATCGTGACCGCCACATTGTCGCCGATCAGGATTTTTTCGCCTGGCTTCCGAGAGAGAACCAACATACCGCCACCCCTTTCCTGGTTACTGATCAATCATCCTTGTGCTTACTCAGCGGTCTCAACGGTCGCACTCACTTCATTGATCAATCCGACAACCCGCCGGAAGTGTCATCAACTGGAGGACGACGTCAGAAGGATAACAGGTTGCCCAACAGGAAATCCAGTCTAATCCAAGAAATCAGAACAAACCCGACGCATGCCTACTTCGTCAGCAACCGCGTGAAAACTCCCGCAAACCCTGCGAGAAATGCACAGAAACCACGCAAAAAACGCGAGCAATCCGCAAAAACCGCGAAACCGCGTCACAAAATCGCCCTCAGGACGAAACCGACCTCCACCCGGCCAGGCGTGTGCACAAAAAATAGGCAGAACCACCATGCCTAGATTTCGCGCAGTCGATCCACACTTGCTTTTCGCAAAGTCGAGCCAGATGCTAGCGACTCGTTTTCAGGATTCGGCGGGTCTTTTGTGAAGGGTGTGTGAGCCGATGGTCAGGATCGGAATCGTCGGGATTGGGTTTATGGGCTGGGCGCACTTCTCTGGCGCTACAAAGATCACGGAGTCCGGCAAAATCACCGGCTCGAAACTCAAGGGTGGGTCCGTCACGACGATCTGCACCCGCAGCCCGGAAAAACTGATCGGTGACTGGACGTCCATTCAAGGAAACTTCGGACCGCGCGGCGCGAAGCTTGATCTGACGAAAATCGTCGCCTACGACAACTATCACGAAATGTTCGCATCACCAGATATCGATCTGGTCGACATCTGTCTGCCAAACGACCAGCATGAAGAGGTCGCGATTGCGGCGCTGAACGCCGGGAAAGACGTGCTGATCGAGAAGCCGATCGCCGTCGATCCCAAATCGGCCGATCGCATGGTCGCCGCGGCACGCAAGACGGGCCGAAAGCTGATGGTCGCCCAGGTTCTGCCGTTCTTCCCTGAATTCAAATTCGCCGCCGACACCATCGCATCGGGAAAATACGGAAAACTGCTCGCCGCGAATTTTCGTCGCGTGATCTCGCCGCCTAAATGGTCGGGTGACATGTCAGACTTCCGAAAACTGGGAGGCTGGGGAATCGACCTGCATATCCACGACAACCATTTCATCGGACTGATTTGCGGAATCCCACAGCAAGTCTTTTCTCGCGGACTGGTTCAGGATGGCTTCGTCAACCACGTCCACACTCAATATGTCTACGAGAACTCGTCCCTTGCCGTGACGTCGCACAGCGGCGGAATCGCTGCCGACGGACTGGCATTCTCATCGGGGTTTGAGATTTATCTTGAAAAAGCGACACTTCTTTACTCGGCGGGAACGCTGGGCGGCGAGTGGGTCACGGATCGCCCATTGACGCTCGTCACGGGCGGGAAGGTAACGCAGCCCAAACTAAAGGGCGGGGGCGAATGGTGTTCTCCATTCACGGCCGAGCTTCAAACCGCCGTCGATGCGATCAAGACCGGGGAAACGCCGCGATTGCTTTCGGACGAACTGGCCCGCGATGCACTCAAGCTGTGCCACGCCGAAGCCAAGAGTATCATGACCAACAAGCCCGTGAAGGTTTCCTGAACGCGGGCACCTGACGAACTGACTGATCGGACGATCCGTAATGGTTGAGAATCTGCCGTTTCAAACTCTGCAGCACGACGGCCTGACAATTGAGGGCTATTCGCGTGCGGCAGTCCAAAGCTACTGGCGGATCCCCGAACTGAAGCTGGGTTTCGATCTGGGTGGCAGCCCCTGGGACTTCATGAATGTGCCCACGATCTTCATAACACATGCGCATCTGGACCACATGGCCGCGCTGCCGGTCTATGTGGCCCGACGGCGCATGATGAAGATGGAACCGCCGACGATCTACCTACCCGAAGAGAATGTCGAGTGGGCCGATCGGCTGCTGAAAGTCTGGCAGCGACTGGATCGTGGTCGGATGGTTTGCCAACTGGTGGGCGTGAAGCCAGGCCAGGAAATCGAGCTGTCTCGCGATCATGTCGTCACGACCTTCGAGACGCGCCACACGGTGCCGTCCGTCGGTTATTTGGTCTGGCAGCGCCGAAAGAAGCTGAAACTGCAGTATCAATCCATGAGTGGCAACGAGATCCGCGACCTGCGGAAATCGGGAGTCGACGTCACTCATGAAGTGCGAACCCCGCTGGTGTGTTACACCGGCGATACCGCGCCACCGGGACTCGACAATTACCCGGCGCTCTACGAAGCGAAGATCCTGATTACTGAAATGACCTTCTTTCGGCCTGACCACCGGAAAGAGAAAATCTACAAATTCGGCCACACGCATCTTGATGACATCATCGAGCGGGCCGATCGATTCAAGAATGAACTGATCATCATCATGCACTTCAGTACGCGCTACGCGACCAACCAGATTGAAAGGGCCGTCATGAAACGATTGCCCGCTCAACTGAGAGACCGCGTCAAGTTGTGGTTCTAACGCCTTGTCAGAACGAAAAACACGTACTGGGTGGCCAAGTCAGGACGAGCGCAGCCCTGCAAGACCCGAGGTTTCGGCAACCCACTGCAAACCCAGTCCACCCGACGCGACTCCAACAGAGCAATGAGATCAACGACTGATGGCATTGAAATGAACTGACCGGCCCTTCAGACCTGCTTTTGACATTTCGGTCTGATCCAGAGTTACAGTGAAGTCGCCTTCGACCCTGGCAACGAAACTGGCCGGCCTCGTTGGGCCTGAGGAAAAACATCACCACGCGACGACGCGGATCTTCCCCAACGTTTGCCCGCGCAATCCACAAATCACACCCCGAAAGGCTATTCGAATGCATGTACTCGACCGATTTCGCCTGGATGGCAAGCGACTTTTCATCACCGGTGGCAGCCGGGGTTTGGGACGCGAGATGGCGCTGGCAATCGCCGAAGCCGGCGCTGACGTCGTGCTGGTCGGCCGCGAAGAAGACAGCCTGCATAAGACCGCAGAAGATATTCGGCAACGCGGACGCGCCGCATTCCCCATTGTCGGGGACATGAGCGAACCCGATCAGTGCGAACAGGTCTGCCAGCGTGTGCTGAAAGAATTTGGACCGATCGACATTCTTATCAACAACGTCGGCGGCCGTCGTGTCGACGTTCCGATCGAGGACCAGACGCTTGAAGAATGGAATCGGCTGATCGATTTGAACCTGACCAGCACGTTCCTGTGCCTCAAATATATCGGCGGAGAAATGGTGCGGCGCGGAACCGGGGGACGAGTCATCAATGTCGCATCCATCTCGGGCATGATCGCCAACCGTGGCATCGGTGGCCGTCACTATGAAACAGCCAAAGGAGCGGTGATTCAACTGACACGGTCCGCCGCCGCCGACTGGGCCCCTCGCGGCGTGACCGTCAACGCGATCTGCCCCGGCGGATTCATGACGGCGCCGAATATTCGCTGGGCAACAGACTGCCCAGAGATGATCAAGAACTTCCGCTCACAGATCCCGAACGGAGACTTCGGCCAACCCGAAGACTTGGGACCGCTGGCGGTTTATCTTTCCAGTGACGCTTCGCGTTATATGACGGGCGCGTCAATTGTCATTGACGGGGGCTACACGCTCTGGTGATCAGCAGCGTCAATGCCGGCAACTTGAATTGAACCGTTGACGAGGCGACTTTTGCGCCCGTCGAATAGGCGCGAGGACCGTGACTCATGGAATCAAAAGACCAGTGGATCGGCGAAGAATTGACGCCGCACGACGTTTGGCAGCATCGCGTCACAAAAGTCCTGACCAGTTGCCAGACTCCGTTTCAGACACTGGCGGTGGTCGACAGCGGCGTTTACGGCCGCGCGCTGGTCCTCGACAATCGCTGGCAAACATGTACGGGAGACGAGTTCCTGTATCACGAACCCATCGTCCACACGCCACTCGTACTTCATGGCAATCCGCGACGCGTTCTGATTGCCGGCGGGGCGGATGGCGGCGCCGCGCGTGAAGCTCTTAAGTGGAAAACCGTCGAAGAGATTCGATTGGTCGATATCGACGGAGCCGCCGTGGAAGCGTGTCGAACGTGGCTGCCTGAAATCCACCAGGGGTCGCTCAACCATTCTCGCGTCCACGTCGAAATCGGAGATGCCTATGACGTCATCGCCCAAGCACGAGATTGGGATGTGATCATCGCTGACCTCACCGACCCGATCGAAGACGGCCCGGCGTACAAGCTGTTTACGCGCGAGTTTTTCACGCATTGCCGTCAGGCCCTTCGCCCCGGCGGTCTCTTCGTTAATCAGGCGGGGTCGATGTCACCTCCGCTGCTAACACCTCTTTCGCGCACCGCGAAGACGATCGAATCGGTGTTCGCACACACGGCAGTCATGTCGGTCTTCGTGCCGACCTATGGTTCGCCGTGGGGCATGGTGCTGGCAAGTGACACACCGATCAACACGTCACCGGCGATCGACGCGATCGATGCGCATCTCGCTCAGTCCGTCAACGGCCCACTGCGCATGTTCGACGGCCGGACACTGCTCGGATTGCTGCAGCCTCCACGGCACGTGCGGGAACGCATTGCCGACGAAACGATGATCTACTCGCTCGACAATCCACCACAATTATCACGCGGCAACGCGTGACCGAATTGAACGGCGGGCCCCTTTGTCCCGCTGATCATCAGCGCAGAAAATTCGTGGCTTAACGTAACGACCGGCCTGGAATCATGCATTTACTGGCGACTGACGTCCAAAGTCCGCATTCCATTCGCTGAAGAATTGCTTCAGATAGGCTTCCATGAACGCGTGTCGCTGCGCGGCCAGACGGCGACCGGTTGACGTCTGCATACGATCCTTCAGCAGCAGCAACTTCTCGTAGAAGTGATTGATCGTCGGGCTGTGCTTGGCTTTGTACGCCGCGAACGATTCATGCAGTTGATGGGGCGTCTCGGGATCGTGCATCGGGCGGCCAAAATGCCCGCCGAATGCGAAGGCACGTGCAATTCCAATCGCACCGATCGCATCCAGCCGATCGCCGTCCTGAACACACTTTCCTTCGAGCGTTGGCATCTCAGTGGCAACGCCCGCCCCTTTGAACGAGACGCCGGCCACGATACCACACACGGCGTCGACCACCGTCGGATCGACATGGTTCCGTTCAAGCCATTCGCGGGCGGCCCGTGGCCCCGCATGTTCGTCACCGCCATGGAATTTCCAGTCGGCGATGTCGTGGAGCAGGGCGGCAAGCTCGACGACACCGAGATCCGCCTGCTCTTGGCGGGCGATCTCAAGTGCCGTTCGCCTGACGCGATCGATGTGCCACCAGTCGTGCCCCGACGAGTCATTCGCAAGGACGTTACGAATATGATCCACGGTCAGGGATATGATCTCGGCAGTGACCAACATCGACGATTACCGATTTTCCAAGAACAGTCGCTTGAACTGCTTGTTGACGTTTTCCATCAACTGCGGGTTCTGCTGCTTGAGCTGGACCAGCCACTTGAGTGGATACTCTTCGGGCACCTTCTCTTGATGAATCTGATAGATATCATCCCAGATCTTCCAGCCGAGCACACATTCTTCGCACAGCAGATCTTCATCGACCAGGTCTTTGAATTCGGGCTGTTTGAGCAGTTTGTCGAAACCTTCCATTGCGGCATAAGCGGCAGCGCGGGCCTCTTCAAACTTCTGGGCTTTGAAGAACTGCTTGGCTTCGAAGAAGCTGCGATGTGCTTCGGCCGTTTCCTGTTCGGCTTCCGCGTAGGCACGCATGCGCCAATAACGATAGTTGACCATCTTTTGATACTGGTCGACAGCTCTGCGGACACGCACGGCATCATCTGGCGTCTTCGCGACCTGCTGGATGTCGTCCTGAGTCATTTCCATCCGGATGTCTGATTCATCCGATCCGATGGTCGCATGGAAGATTTCCCGGCCGTACTTTTCAGTCCAGTCCTGACGAGCGATTTCCCATGCGGTTCGTGTTTCTTCCCCGAACTTCCCGTCTTTCTGCAGGCCTTGTGCATAGTCAAACTGGCAACGGGCGGGCGTCGCGCGGAACAAGGTTCGGTCGAGAATGTGCTGCACTCGACTGAGTTCGCGTTCGCACGCTTCCAAGAACCAGTCTTTCGCGACCAGATAATTGTCACGGCCGTCCGGGTTGAGCTCTGGATCAGGTCCGCCCTTGAAGACAGGATCTGGATCGTGCAGGAAGTACTTCCGATACTCGACCGATTCGTCGGCAACACCGATCTTGTGCTGTAGAACTTTACCCATCCGGTAGAAGAGTTCGGTAGACCGTTTGTTGCGGGCAACACCACGTTTGAGCAGCTTCGCGCCTTGCTTAACCCAATAGTACCGATCGGGCACAGCGTCCCATTCGGTCGAGGTGTTGTAGGCGAGATTCCAGCCGTTGATGTCCCACACACGTTCATAGTGTGGCTGAAGTCGCACGATCGATTCCGTTGTGGCCTGCATTTCGGCCCAACGCTTCATGTCCTTTTGTTCGTCGAGTTCAATCCAGAGCAGGTTCACGGCGACGCCGCGCATTCCCAGCAGAACCAGATTGATCGCAGCGCCCGAGGCGTCGACGTCACCGAGATCGCTTTCGCCCAAGTCGTACTTGCTGCGAAGCTGTGAAAGTAATCCGCCTGGATTCTTCTTTCCGTCCTTCTCGGCAGCCCCTTCGGACGGCAAGCTCAATTGGATAATCGGAATCAGCAGGACGATGATACCGACTAGGTACACCAGCTTTCGCTGTTGAGATGTCAATTTGTTCATTTGGACTCCAATTCGCGAATGCGAAGCGCGAAGTACCCAAGCATGACGCAAGGAATAATATAACCGGCGGTGACCAGCAGGCTGGGCAGAATCGAAACATCAAACGGCACATCAAACCCGTTCGCCACAAACTCGCTCATGTTGAACGAACGCAGGCGCGGAATGACCTGCTTACACAGCCACAAGAAGCTGGTCAGCACCGTATCAATAAACTTGATAATCGTGAACGCCGGATTCGCCGGCAATTCGGTTGAGGGGCCCAGGTGCGTCACAAGGCGGTAGATCGATTCGAGGAAACCGCCCCCTTGAACCTCACCCGTCATCAGGGCATCCATGAACTGGTGGGACTTCTTGCCTGACAAGGCAAACAGTACCAGTGTGAGAATTGCAGCGATCGGACCTTTCACCACGGTACTGGCCGAGACGCCAATCATGGTGACCAGAACGAAGATCATGCCGATCCCAAGGATCGCCTTCCAGTAACCCACGGCGAACGGCCGGTCAGGCATGCGAATGAAAAGATCCGCTCGTGCCATCCCGATGTACTGCTCGCGATCGATACAAGCAACTTCCACATAGAGCACGCCGTCTTTGGTCACAAAGTCTTTGAACAGGTCGTATTGAGCGTCGTCGATAGTCAGCTTACGAGGAATTTTATCGAGCTTGCTGCGGAACTCATTGACCGGCTGAGGGTCAGTCGTATACGCCAGCTTCGTCTCAGGATGGTAGATCTTAATATCGTAGAACAAGGGGCGCGACATATCTCCTTTGTAGCTACGAAACGCAGAGAACGAGTTCTCGAGGTTCAAGTTGCCGTCAGAATCGAGCATCGATTCCGAAACCTGGGTGAATCCCCACTGGGCCCGGGCTTTCGTCGCCCCTTCGATGTAACTGCGATAGGCCCAGATATCCCCGACGTTCACCCCCGCCCCCACGTCACCGTTGCGATCGATGAATCGCAGTAGGCCATAAACGGGAACGCGACAGGTGAGCAGACTGCTTGGGATTTGTCGTTGGATCCAGATCTGCCCGACGATGGCCATGATCAGCAGAATGAAGAGTGCGATTACCGAAACGCCAAGCATACGGCCAATGACAATTTCCAGTCGTCGAGCCGGCTTGGTCACGACCGTGTGAATCGATCGCAGGCGAATATCTTCAGGAATTCCGAAGCAGGCCAGAATCAGAATCACCGGAATGGGCAGCCAGGTTAGAGCGGTCAGCACGAAGCTGACGTATACCTTGACGCGGTCGGCCGTCACGCCTTCCGAATCCCCCATGAACCACCCTGCGAACATGAACAGCAGCGCGAAGACCACGAAAACCGACAGCGCTTTGCGTCGATACCCTTCCATGATCGCCAGCCGCGCCAGCGACCAGATGCGGCGGGGTGACAGACTGAAAATGTCTGACAGCATGCCGCGGACTTCCGCGAAGAACACAGTCAATCCGCTCTTGCCACGTGTGAGCAGAAGGCTCGACAGCGACACGAACAGCACCACAAACAATAGGCCAGCAGTGACGACCAACCAGTACAGCGGCGTCAAGACCAGCGAAATTGCATTTTCGGCAGGATCAAAATACATGACGGAGACCGTTGCTCACTAACTAGGATAACGGAAGGACAACCGCGCCAGTGGGCGAAGAAATCAGAATGCCGCCTTGTCTCAGACGACGTTGCGATGACCAGGACGTTCGCGGCTCTCTTGAACCGTCTTCAAGAACAAGTCTTCCAGGTTTGCAGTCGGCTGATCGATCTTGAGCGTGCTCGCGCCGTGTTTCTTCAGCACTTCTTGCACTTCCTTGATCGCCGCGTCGCTGAGCTTGGAACTGAGAATTTGCGTCTCGTCCTGGGCCTTCAGCAACTCGTCCACTCGTCCCATCACCTTCAGTTCACCGCCGTACAGAATCGCGATGCGGTCGCACACATCCTGAACGTCAGCCAGCAAGTGGCTGCACATCAGCACGGTCTTGCCTTGCTTCTTCAGATCCAGAATCAAGTCTTTCATGTCGCGATTACCGAGCGGATCGAGACCGCTGGTTGGTTCGTCGAGCATGACCAGGTCGGGATCGTTGATCAGAGCCTGTGCGACCCCGATACGTCGCGTCATCCCCTTGGAGTACTCTTTCAACTGGCGACGGCGGGCCTGAGGGGCGAGCTTCACCAGATCGAGCAACTTCTCGGACCGCTCTTTTCGCTGGGCGGGCGAGATATTGAACAAGCGACCATAAAAATCCAGCGTTTCGTACGCGTTCAGGAAGCGATAGAGATAGGACTCTTCGGGCAGGTACCCGATCTTTTCGTTCTTGCTCACGTCGGCCGCGGGCTTGCCGAGGATGGTGACATCACCTTCCGTGGGGAACAGCAACCCCAGCAGCAGCTTCAGCGTGGTCGTTTTGCCAGACCCGTTCGGTCCGAGGAGGCCGAAGACTTCCCCCTTGCGGATATCGAGACTGAGGGCATTCAGCGCCTTGACCTTAGGGCGCCCCCAAAAGTCGCGATAAACCTTCGAAAGATTTCGAATTTCAATGACGGCCTCAGACTGGCTCATGCAGGCTCCCGAAGTCTCAATCGATGTTTCGTCGTTTGACGCTGACTAGTGAAAACGCAGTCCGCGCGATTGCGCAGGTGCGATACAGACATCTCCGCTGCCGATGTACGACGAACTCCGAGATTGCGTTTGCTGGTTCACTCAAGATTTCGGAATTCGTGCGAACGTGGAGACCCAACATCCTAAGAACGTCTGAGGCCGCTGACAAGCGGCTGAAGTGCAATCGGCAAAGGGAACTCAGGCTGATCGCACGACAACAGAAAAACTCGCTCAATCGGACCAGTCAGGCAACGACGACAACCTGACCACGCCGCTCCCGATTCCCTCTTCTCAGTTCGCGTGTTCCTTCGGCCGTACTGACCTACGCATTTCCCCCCGCGTCGTCGCGATCTTCCGCACGCTCGCTTTGATGCGAATGTTCAGAATCCTGAGCATAACACCTTTCATTGCGATAATCGTTGTAAACATCAGAAACGGCACAATCGGAACGGCACGCTGCCCTTTCATGCACCGAACAATCGCATAACCCATTGACTGGCAGGCAATTGCGAATTGCGTCGCGAATTTAACGACTGTACGCAATGGGCCGATGGCACGTGTTCTGCTTGAGCTAGCGATTGTCATGAATGCAGCGGTCGTCATGAACAAACGAGTTGTGCGATCGGCCAAGTTCAGATGCGTCCTGGTTCAAGGGACCAAGACGCCAACCCTGTGAATGAATGTCGGCGGTGACCTGAGAGACCATTGCAGACGTCCAGACGCAGACAAATCCGGTGTGTGGCACCGGACCTAATTGACTCAATAGATCGAACTGACGAGGTGGCACGGCTCGTCCCACCCGCTGGCGGAATGGTCTTCACACCAACCTTTCCGTCAGCGGGTGTCGAGTGCCGCACCACTTCGCCAGTTCGATCGCCGGAGTTTTCCCTAAAACGCATGCCGCCCAAGATCCTGTGTCGTGCCTCAGGATTCCGAATCGGATGATCTTGTTCGAGAAAGGTTTTTCCAATGTTGACCCTGTTGCGAGATTTGTCGCGAGACGAGTCCGGTTTCATCCTGTCCGCCGAAATTGTCATTATCCTTACCGTCGCCATCCTGGGGATGGTCGTTGGACTGGTGAATCTACAGAATGCGTTGTTGGGCGAGTTCGCTGACCTGAGCATGGCATTTCAGTCCTTGAATCAGTCTTACAGCACTCCGTCGTACCGCGGTTGCATGAAGTGGTGGGGGGGACGAACTTCATGGGTGGCAGGAAGCACGTTCATCGACATCTATGATGGGTGCGTCTCAAATCCCAACGCGGGCTACTATGCCGCCGACATTCAAGGCGGAACCGGCTACTACTCATCCACCGAAACGTGCCCGATCACGACCGATCAACCGGCCACGACGACATGCCCCACGGGTTGTACGACGGGTTGCCCAACCGACCTCTTGCCGCCCTCGCCAGCACCAAGCACTCCGGCGACACCTGTAACACCTGCACCACAAGGGGCCGCTCCAACAACGCCGCCGGCCACCCCCTGATGCGACTGAAGAATCGAACCGTGATCTGAGGCCTGACCGCTTCAATCCTGTTAACACGTTTGAAGTGTGTAGCCGTCACATTCGTTAACATCTCGACAACAGGCTTAAACGGCTCCTTCGGCGCTGTGTCGAATAATTCGATCGCCCCAATCGTCACAACCTGCAGGATCTCCTAGCGGTTGTGACGATTTTTTGCATTGGTACGGGTCGAACGGTCATTCGCGTGGCACAGATCGTGCATTTTGTGTTGACCGTTCGCCCGCAAGATTGCGGAAGGACACGCCGATCAGTGGCAAGTCTGCCCCCGGCATCAAAGACCTTTACGACTCGACTCTGCTTCAGCATCACCGAGTGACATGACGGACAAAACATCACGTTTTCCCACATTAATCACGGTGATTCTGAGTTCCTGACGAAGCGGCTACTCACCACAGCCGCTTCGTTCTTTCGACACTCACGCGGCATCACCGTCGCGAATTGTTCCCCGCTGCCGAACGGGGGGTGTCCAGCCAACGGCCGGAACGTCCAAATTCGGCGTCAACACCACGAGGATTTCGGCCACACCGAGACCTCACCCCATGCTCGCTCACGCATTTGGAGCACGGGATGGCGTGATTTCAGTCTCTCAACTCGATCGACCAAGGAACCCGGACATGTTTTTGAATCTAATGAACGATGAATCTGGTGTGATCATCTCGGCGGAACTGATTCTGGTCCTGACGCTGGCGGTACTGGCGATGGTGGTGGGACTGAGCGAAGTCGCGATCGCCTGCAACAATGAATTGAACGATCTGTCCAATGCATTCGGGGCGCTCAACCAGTCTTATGCGTTCACAGGCTTCCGCAAATTCGGATTCAAGATGACCAGCTTTATCTCGGGCACGGTCTTCTACGACATGATCGATGACTGCGATTTTAACTCATCATGCGACCTGGTCTGCAGCGGCCCCATCGTGGGCGAAGGGTTTGGCTACGGGTTGGCTGGCGGGTTCTGATCTGACCGCTTGATCGCCAGACAATCTCCATCAACACAGCGACAGCAGGCAGATCAACAGCATCGCTTCCGCGAGGGCGGTCACATGGGCGGTGCGATGTTCCAATCAACGTGTTGCGAGCGAGTATCGACGATTCGCTGAACGTCCCCCACGATCTCGGGCGGAATCGGTCCGTCGATCGCACACCAGGCGTCGCTGACGCAACGCTTCAGATCTTCGAGACGGGCATTCAGGTTCCCGACGAAGTCTGGATGCCGACGCGCCTGTCGATAGTCGGGTTCGCGTGATGGATGTCGCAGACAGCGTTCGAGCAACGCGAGATCGAAATCGTGAAGCAGCGTTCCATGGTGAATGAAGGCATTCCGTAGCCAGCGTTGGGCGTTACCGGAAAACTTCAGACCACCACACACAAGATCGCTCGTCCCGCGGACTTCAATCTCGGGATTCATCGACCGCAATCCCTTGGCGGTGCGTTCCATCAGTTCCGAGGTCACACCTGAAACGCCGAGGGTGCGGAGCAGGGGATTGAGCGGCAAGACCAGTGAGTAGCAAAGACACCCCGGTCCGACCAGAACCGTGCCACCGCCACTGGCTCGACGCAGGATCGGAATCCCTGCGGCGGCACAGTGATCGACGTCGACTTCGGTTGCGACGTTATTGGAACGTCCCAACACGACGAAGTATGTCGACGGCTGCCACAATCGAAGGTAGGCTCCTGCGTCTGGACTCTGATCGACATGGTGAAGGATCGCTTCATCGAGCGCCAGGTTTTCCGATGGCGTTGGCAGCGTCAGTTCAGAGCGCAGCACTGTCCCAGGCCATAACGATTCCGGAACTGGCGTGTCCGTCATGGAATCCACCTGGGGTTCTTCAAACCAGAATTGACGCGTCGACGAACTCGCCGCAAGCCAGCGTGCGGACGACGCTCACAAACCTGTCGGGACCAAGGGTGGTGCTGCGCGGCAACCACCATTCGCCGACGACTACATGTGGATCGTACGACCATCGACGGCGTATGCGGCCTCTTTGATCGCCTCTGCGAGCGTCGGATGAGCGTGGCTCGTCCGCGCGATATCTTCACTGCTGGCACCAAATTCAATCGCGGCAACCGCTTCGGCAATCAAGTCGCCAGCATGGGCGCCAATGATATGAACCCCGAGCACTCGATCGGTTTCGGCGTGCGCCAGGATCTTGACCCGACCTTCAGTCCGGCCAATCGCCTTGGCTCGACCGTTCGCGATGAAAGGGAATAGCCCCTTGCGATAGGGAATTCCCGAGTCCTTCAATTGCTCTTCGGTCTTGCCAACGCTGGCGATTTCCGGATCGGTATAGACCACACCGGGAATCGCGTCGTAGTTCACGTGGCAATATTTGCCCGCAATCCCTTCGGCACAGGCCACCCCTTCTTCTTCCGCCTTATGAGCCAGCATTGGCCCAGGAATGCAGTCGCCGATGGCATAGATTCCGGGGATCGAGGTTTCGAACGAATGAGGATCGATGGTGATGAAACCGCGTTGATTGCGGGCGACGTTGAGCTTTTCCAGACCGATATCGTCTGTGTTCGGCAAACGTCCGACGGCCAGCAAAACGCGATCGCATTCGATCGGTGGCTGACCGTCACATTCAACCACGCAGCCGGCACCTTTGACGCGGGCGCCAGTGACTCGCATGCCCAAGCGAAACTCAAGTCCTTGCTTTTGCAGGATCTTCTGGGCTTCGGTCGCGATTTCGGTATCCATCCCTGGCAGGATGCGATCAAGATATTCGAGAACGGTGACCTTCGCGCCCAGTCGCGCCCAGACGCAACCGAGTTCCAGACCGATCACCCCCGCGCCGATCACAACTAGATGCTTTGGCACTTCCGGAAACGAGAGCGCTTCGGTGCTCGTCCCGATCATGGTGCCGTCGACTTCAACGCCCTTCAGTGGAGCAGAGCGACTTCCTGTCGCAATGATGATTTTCTTCGCCGTGATCTCAACGGGTTGAGCACCTTCGACAGCGACTTTCCCCGGAGCCACAATTCGACCGCGGCCGGTATAGCGAGTGATCTTGTTCTTGCGAAACAGGCCAGCGATTCCGTTGGTCAAACCGGTGACGACGGTGTCTTTCCGTTTCATCATGGCCGGCAGATCCAGCTTCACATCTCCGACGGTGACACCGTATTCGGAAAGGTGATGCTGCGCCATCTTATACAGTTCGCTCGCTTCGAGCAGCGCCTTGCTGGGGATACAACCAATCCGCAGACAGGTTCCTCCCAATGCATTGGCTTCTTCGATGCAAGCGACGTTCATTCCGAGTTGAGCGGCGCGAATCGCGGCGACATAGCCGCCTGGACCCGCTCCGATAACCACCAAATCATGTTCTGGCATGTTTGCTCCCGATGATCTTCCAAGAAACTGACGCGTCGACACTCAAGAATCGAGCGACAATCACACATCGAGAAGCAAACGAACGGGGTTTTCAAGACAATCTTTGATTCGCTTGAGGAACGTGACCGCTTCACGGCCGTCAACGATTCGGTGGTCGTAGGTCAGAGCCAGATACATCATGGGACGAATCACAACCTGTCCGTCACGAGCAACCGGACGATCCTGAATTGAGTGCATGCCGAGCACACCGCTTTGGGGCGGATTCACGATTGGTGTCGACAGCAACGATCCATAGACGCCGCCGTTGGTGATCGTGAACGTTCCGCCCGTCAGTTCTTGTGGGCTGAGCGTGTTGCTTTTGACCTTATTGGCAAATTCGGCAATCGCCTGCTCGATCTGGGCAAACCCCATTCGTTCGGCGTTTCGCAGCACGGGCACAACCAGTCCCTTGCCGCCGCCGATGGCGATCCCGATGTCGAAATAGTTGTGATAGACGATTTCCGTCCCCTGAATCTCGGCATTGATCGCAGGAAACGTCTGCAGGGCGTCGATCGCGGCTTTCACGAAGAACGACATGAAACCCAACTTGATCCCGTATCGTTGGGTGAATGCGTCTTGATGCTGCTTTCGCAGGTCCATGATCGCGGTCATGTCGACTTCGTTGAACGTCGTCAACAAGGCCGCCGTGCTTTGAGCTTCGACCAGACGTGAGGCGATTCGTTTCCGAATCGGGCTCATCATTTGACGCTTTTCCGACCGCTCACCCGTCACAATGGTGCGGACAGTTTCGACAGGTGGCTTAGGAGCCGGTGCGGGGGCCGGTTGAGCGGCAGCCGCTGAAACCTGCTTCTGCACATCTTCTTTCAGGATCCGACCACCAGGTCCGGTCGGAGTGACTTGCGATGGCTTCACGCCATTTTCGGACATCATTGCCGCGGCAGACGGCATGACGCGTGGTTCCGCGGACGGCGAGACTTTCGCGGTGGCGGCAGCAGCGGCCGGGGCCGGAGCAGCTGCTGCGGGGGCTGTCGGAGCGGTCGCGGTTTCGTCAATCAACGCGATGACCGCAGGAAGTGGTATCGTGTCGCCAGCATTGAAGAGCAGTTTTGTGACAACTCCCGCTTTGGGAGCCGGCCACTTCGTCGTGGCCTTGTCGCTTTCCAGTTCAACCAGATCCGCATCCACGGCGATCGCGTCGCCAACCTGCTTGAGCCATTCCACGACGACGACTTCGGAGACCGAATCGCCAAAATCACCCTTCTTCAGCTGCACTTCGACTGTCATGAGACTTCGTCGTCCTTTACACGTCAAAAAACGGGATCTGTTCAAAGTTGAGAAGATCGCGAGCGCGTTCAATCGCCTGCGCTAAACGATCAATGATGCCCGACAGGTTTCGTCGATTTGCCGATGACCTTCGTCAGAATTTCGTCCTGCTCAAGATCGTGGCTTGTATGGGAACCCGTCGCGGGACTTGCGGACGCAGGACGACATTCCACCGACAGTGGATATCGCCCGAAAATCGCGTCGCCCCAAAGGACTCGCAGGAATCGCCAGGCACCCATGTTTTCCGGTTCTTCCTGAGCCCATACCACCGGTGTCCCCTCGGGATAGGCTGCCAACGCTTCTTCGAGCTCTTGCATTGGAACAGGATAGAGCTGTTCCAGCCGCAAGATCGCCACGTCGGTCCGTTGCAATTCTTCTCGGCGAGCCGCCAGATCGTAGTAGACTTTTCCCGAGCAAAGGACAATCTGCCGGACTTCGCTGGCAGGTCGCCCCAAGGTGTCGGGCAGAATCCGACGGAACGTCCCGGTCGCGAGATCCGCAAAGGTCGATGTCGCTTCGCGCATTCTCAACATGGCTTTTGGCGTCATCACCACCAATGGCTTTCGCCATTTCCGCAGGACTTGCCGGCGCAGCACATGGAAGATCTGGGCGGGCGTTGTCGGGTAGACGACCTGGATATTGTCTTCCGCGGCCAGTTGCAGGAACCGTTCCAACCGGGCACTGGAGTGCTCGGGGCCGTTTCCTTCAAACCCGTGTGGAAGCAGCATCACAAGACCGCTCAACCGATTCCACTTGTCTTCCGCGCTGACGATGAACTGGTCGATGATCACCTGGGCGACGTTGACGAAGTCACCGAATTGCGCTTCCCAGCAAATCAGGCCATCCGGCGTGTCGAGACTGTAGCCGTACTCATAGCCCAGCACGGCGGCTTCGCACAGGCAGCTATTGTAGACTTCAATCTTCGCCTGATCAGTCGACAGATGTGCCAACGGCATATAGGTCTGGCCGTTGTTGACGTCGTGCAGAACGGCATGCCGGTGCGAGAATGTACCACGTTCCGCGTCCTGCCCGTGAACTCGAACGCGGTGACCTTCCAGACTGAGGGTTGCGAACGCGAGAACTTCGCCTGCCGCCCAATCGAGTGGTTGCTTGCCTTGCGCAATCGCCAATCGCTTCTGGAGAATCCCCGTCGAACGATCGTTGACGATCCCCGAGTGCGGGTGGAATCCGGCGGGAAGCTGCGTCAATTTCTCGAGAATTCCCGCCAACTTGGATTCATCAACCCCCGTGTTGACGTCGGGGATCCCGGCTTCGTTTCCACCGAGATAGCCGCGCCACAGACCCTGAAGCATATCCCAGCGATGCTCGTAGTTGGGACCGTTGGAAACTTCGAGTTCTGACTCGAGTTGCTGACGGTGGGCGAATTGAAGTCGATTCGCTTCCTCTTCGGAGATATCGCCCATCTTGAGCAATTTGTCCAAGTAGCTTTGACCGACCTTCTTTCGCGAACGAATTTCGCGGTACATCAAAGGCTGCGTGAACGACGGATCATCGTTCTCGTTGTGGCCACGCAATCGATAGCAGTACATGTCGATCACGACGTCGCTGTGGAACTGATGACGGAAATCCATCGCCAGCCGAACGACCTGTGCCACCGCTTCCGGATCTTCACCATTCACGTGGAAGATCGGAATTTGCAGCATCTTGGCCACATCGGTCGCATACGGCGTTGAACGCGCCTGCAGCGGCCCGGTTGTGAATCCAATCTGATTGTTGACGACAATGTGCACGGTCCCACCGATGCGCGTTGCGTCCAGTTGATTGAGGTTCAGCGTTTCCTGGATGATCCCTTCACCTGCGAAGGCCGCATCCCCGTGAATCAACAGACAGACCACCTTTTCGCGTTCCGTGTCGCCATGACGGTCCTGCTTCGAGCGCACGCGCCCCATGGCCACGGCGTTGACGAATTCCAGGTGGCTGGGGTTAAAACACAACGATAGGTGCATTTTGCGGCCATCGCCGGAATGCCAGTCGTTGCTGTAACCGAGATGGTATTTGACGTCGCCGCGCCCGGTATTCAGTTCCGGATCAAGGTCAGCGAACTCGCGGAAAATGGCGCGCGGCGCTTTACCCATGATGCTGGCCAGCACGTTCAGTCGACCGCGGTGCGCCATCCCCAGGACGATTTCTTCGATTCCCTGATCGGCGGCCTGGTAAATGGCGAGTTCCAGCAGCGGAATGAGCGTCTCGGCCCCTTCCAGTGAGAAGCTTTTCGCGCCTTTGAACTTGTTGAGGATGAATTCCTCGAACACCACGGCGTCGCTCAACCGCTTCAGAATTCGCTTTTGTTCATCGCGCGTGAGTTGGATGCGGTTTTCGGTCGCTTCCATCCGCGTCTGAAGCCATTCCCGGACAATCGGATCGTCGATATGCATGAACTGCACGCCGATCGAGCGGCAGTACGTATTGCGCATCCACTGGTTGATGTCGCTGACGGTACGTACATTTTGCCCGCTGGCCGTCAGTGTCGATACCTGGCGGTGCAGATCCGCTTCCGAGAGTCCGCAACTCGTCGGATCGAGTTCGGTCACTTTGGGCCGAGGCTGACCGAGCGGGTCGATATCCGCGTTGTAGTGCCCCATGATTCGATAATTACGAATCAATCGTTCGACGCGTTCCTGTAGGATCGCATAGTCGAGCTGAATGGGGCTGACAACACCGGTTCCCACCGACGGCGCACGGAACAGACTTGGGTCGTGCAGTTCGCCGCCCGATCGAGTCTGGCTGTCGACAATCTGCTGGAAATAGTCCTGCCACTCTGGTGACACCGTATCTGGATTATTCAAATAATCCAGATACAGCGACTCGACATACGTCAAGTTCGAGTCATGAGAATGACTACCCATTTCAGGTTCCGCGTAGGCAGGATCGCTATTGCGCGACGCGTTAGAACTGGCTTTGCTCTTCTCTGAGCGAGCCGCAAGCGTATCTGAAGGACTCATCTTGATCGTTTCTGATCCCGAGTCAGGCGGGGGACGACGTTCGACGGCAACAGTTGGCCGAAACCTTTCCCACGCTTGAAATACCAATCGAAAGAACTCAGTGCCACATAAGCTCAGCGGCTTTGTCGCCAATTCTACGCAGTTGGATGAAATAACCCAAGTTGCGCTGGCAAACATCGCCAGATACTTTAACAGACCGTAGCAAGAATGAGGAGAATAGCAAACAGGAAATTTAAGCGCTTTTCGGAGACATTTGGGCCTGTACCTGCCGTTTGCCCCTATACCTGCCGATTACCGAAGTGCACGGGGAAGTGCGACTGACATCACCCGCACTGAAATGGCTCGATAAACCAAGATGGATCGAAGGAAGTGACTTGAAATCTATCCGCCTTGCTGTAACTTGCCTGAATTCCTCGTGATGAGTCTCGTTGCGCGCCTGGCGTTCAACAAATTGACCGACCAGCGAGGATGGTTCTGCCCGACCTCGGCCCTGTCTTTCGCAGGGTTTTCGCCGGGCAAATCCCTTTTTTGTCCACCGACTGTTCGCCTCGTACAATGTCGTGAAAGCACTTTTCTGCAAGATGATTCGGCATTTCCATTGTCTGCAATCGGAATTCGAGCGAATTGCTGATCTTCAGAAATTCCGCATGGACAGCCGTTCGAACGTTGGTGCCGCGGTCGAAATGCATTGACAACTGAGTGGGGAAGGCCGCCGAACCATGCCCGTCAAAGTAAAGTGCAGCAATTGCGAGAAGGTGCTGTCCGTACCGGACACCGCTCGTGGCAAAGCCGTCAAATGTCCGAATTGCGAGACGCGCATTCCCATCCCCGCAGCCGCCACGAGCAGCAAGCCGGCCGCCGCGAAAGCCAAAGCGAAAAAGGCGGCGGCCCCGGTTGACAGCGAATTTGCGCTCGCGACCTTTGACATGCGTCGTGCGGAAGACACCTCGGCCCGCATTTGCGCCAAATGCGGCTTCGATATGAAGTATCAGGACGAGGAGGACACCGAGTGCCCCGAATGCGGGTACGACTCGGGCCTCGGCGGCATCGGGGCGAAAGCCCGAAAGAAATCGCTCAAAGGCCCCGACCCCGCCGACTTTTATCCGCGATTGTTCCGCGATTCATGGAAGTTCGTCGGCAAAAACCAGTTCCTGGCTCTTCGCAGCTCAATCTATACCCTCGTCGCCACAACGTTCACACTGTTGTGCCTGTTTCTGTTCCTCTGGATCTCGATGTGGCCGCCGCGACTGTTTCTCGCGCTGTGCTGCACGATCAGTTTTCTCGTGATTCCCGGCTGGATGTGGTTTCTCGATACCGAAATCATCAAGCTGACGCTCGAGGGGAAAGACAAATTCAAGAAGTTGAATTTTGACTTCTTCTTGTCGAGTGCACTCGGGGCGGCGTCTGTGGTGTGGTGCCTCGTCGTGATGCTCCCGCTGATCCTGATCCCCACAATGGTTGGGTATGTGGTCATCAACTATCTGGGCGGCACACCTGAAATCGTGTTCCCGATCTGCATCGCCATGGGAATTCTGCCCGCAATCTGGATGTTGCCGGTGGCCATGGCGCACATGGCGATGCCCGTCATGTACAAAGGCTGGATGGTCTGGAAACTCGTCCCCATGTGGGCCCGCACCATTAAGCCACTAAGCGTCTGGCTCATGTGGTTTCTTCTGACGAACACGCTGAACATCGCGGGAATCGGGGTCATTGCCGGTGTTTACGGCCCTGATCTGGTCACGATTGCTTCCAATATGGAAGAAAACGCCACTGTCGCACGAAAGAAGTTCGCACTGGAACTGAACCCCGTGCTGAAGAAAAAAGGGGCGGCACCTGTCGAGCCGGAAAAATTTCCAGACCCACACGTTATCAACTTTCAGCCGATTATCGTCCCATGCGTCCTCCTGCTGGTCATGAGCCTGGCGAACGGGTTTACGAGCATGTTCAACATGCGAACCAACGGTCAGTTTGTCTACTACAACCGAGACTCGCTGGAATTGGTTGATCGCAAGAAAGAGTACAAGTACATCGCGAAGGAGAAGCGAGACGAGGACGAAGACGAGAAACCAAAGACGACTACCCAACTGATTGTCGACGCCCTGGTCTTCTTCATGGTCTTCGACCTGATGGGATTGGTCGGTGGAATGTTGTACGGATCATTCACCCAGGCCGGCTCAACGAAAGGCATCATCCTCGGCATGTTGATGGGGCAGTCATTCGCCAACCTTGCGGTTTATGGTCAGAACATCAAATCCGCCTTCCAGGAAAGCGTGGGCTGGGGAGCGTTGACGATCTTCACGTATCCGATCGGATATCTGGTCTTTATTTTCAAGAGCTTTGAAGAGCGCAAAGGGGATCTCTTCAAAGTCGGGCTAAGCTACTTTTTTTCAATTTTCCTATTCATCGTCGCGTACTCCGGTGGAGTGCTGACGGACGATTCCGCTGTCCCGGGGCCGGCCGGACAGGAAGCCGTGGAGCCCGATGCGCCCGCCGCGAAACCCGAAGCTCCCCCGCTGTAGGCCACTTACGAAGACTCCCTGCGACGAAATCGTCTTGACCGGTTCGGAAGAATCAAGGACAAGTCGGCCGAGTGACGGTTGAAAACAACGATCGCAGGGAGGCGTTCGGCGTGAATCAAGGGGCAGAATTTTCGTACGCCGTAAGCTTAAGGCGGTTGCTGCCTCAGGCAAATTTCGTCGGCTGTACGAACCTCTGTGTCACCGACGCTGTTGAGCGAAGTACTGACGCTCGCCCGGGTTCGTTGTTCGCAGTCATTCGCGGAACCAGGGTGGATGCCCGTCAATTTCTTCAGGACGCGATCTCACGAAATCCCGCCGGACTTCTGGTCGATGAAGCGATCCCCAATCTCGCCATTCCGCAATGTATTGTGAAAGATGTGCGATCGTCCTATTCACGGGTCTGTGAATCTCTGGCGGGCGAGCCCTCACGCCGCCTGAAAACAGCCGGAATCACTGGCACCAATGGAAAAACGACGACAAGCTGGCTGATCCGCAGCCTGCTCGAACAGTCAGGGCATCGCTGTGGCGTGTTGGGAACCGTGGAATACTCTGATGGTCAGCGAACGGAATCGGCAACTCTGACGACACCGGACTCGCGAACTTTGGCTCAATGGCTAGGCCAGATGGTCCGCACCGGGACGGACTATGCCTCAATCGAACTTTCGAGCCACGCGCTACACCAAGGACGTGCGGCCGGAATTGAGCTGGAAGCGGCGGTGATCACGAATATCACCCAGGATCACTTCGACTATCACCAGACGTTCGATGCTTACCTCAAGGCGAAAGCCAAGATCTGCGACATGGTTCGACCGGGCGGGTTGATTGCCCTGAACCTTGACGATCCTGGTGCCCAGACGATTCACAGACGGCAGGGTCAGTCACACCTGTGTCAGACATTCGGATTGACGCCCGCCGCGGACATTTCCGCCCAGATCCGAGACCAGTCGCTGACCGGCACACGTTTTCGCCTGCAGCTCAATGGAAAGACCTGGGACTGCGCCACTCGATTGATTGGCCGCCACAACCTTTCGAACATTCTTGGTGCCGTGGCAGTCTGTACACACTTTGGCCTGACCCCACAGGAAATCGTGGCAGGAATCGAAGAGTTTCGTTGTGTCCCCGGACGACTGGAGCGCGTCGACTGCGGGCAGCCATTCGAAGCCTTTGTCGACTATGCCCATACCGACGATGCACTGCAGCGATGCTTGAGCGGCCTTCGTGCCCTCACCCCTGGACGGGTCATTTGCATTTTCGGGGCCGGTGGCGACCGGGACCGCACAAAGCGTCCCAAACTGGGCCGCGCGGCATTGACTGCCGACATCGCAATCGTGACCAGCGACAACCCTCGCAGCGAAAACCCCAACCGGATCATTGACGAGATTCTCGCCGGGATGGGTGAATCGACACAGAAAATCGTCGTCGAGCCCGATCGCCGCAGCGCGATCAAACTCGCGCTGGAAATCGCATCCCCTGGCGACTGCGTTTTGATCGCCGGAAAAGGCCATGAATGCGAGCAGATCATTGGCGGCGACCGCATTCCATTCGACGATCGCCAAATCACCCGCGAAATTCTGCGTGAACGGTGGCAACCTTTGGCACAACCCCAGTTACGGGTGAGCGCATAACATGAAGCGGCTCACCATCCGAAATCTGATGCTGGCAACCGGGGGGCGGCTGCGCGATCTGAACACGCCCGACACCGAATTTGACCGCGTCAGTATCGACTCACGCGACGTTCGGCGAGGCGATATTTTCTGGGCGCTTCGCGGCGAGCGAGAGGACGGCCACAACTTCACGGCACAAGCACTCGAGCGACAGGCCCATTTGTGCGTCGTCTCGGCCGACCGGGCGGAGCGACTGACCGGGCCAATGCTGATCGTGGATGATCCCCTGTCCGCCTTGGGACGATTTGGAAATTGGTACCGTCGCCAAATGGACGCCATGGTCATCGGAGTCACCGGCAGCGTCGGAAAGACCACCACTCGCGAACTGATTTTCTCGGCATTGAGCGACCATTTCGAAGGCACGCGCAGTCCGTCAAACTTCAATAGCCAGATCGGCCTGCCCTTAAGCCTGCTCGAACTCGATCAGGAACACGAATTCGCCGTGCTGGAAATGGGAGCCTCGGAAATCGGGAACATTCGCCGGCTATGCGAGTTGGCACTTCCCGAAGTCGGCGTGATCACGGCGGTCGGCGCCGCACACCTTGAATCGTTCGGCTCGATCGAAGCCATTGTCGAAACCAAGGGCGAGCTTCTCGAACAACTTCCCACCACTGGCTTTGCAGTACTTCCCGGTGACGATTCGACGGTCCGGCAAATGGCGGATCGAGCGCCTTGTCCCGTCATTTTCGTGGGCCAGGGCGACGACAACCACATCCAGGCAACCGACGTCGCGATCCACAACAGGTGCCTGCAATTTAGCTGCGAGGGTGCACGATTCAGCCTTCCCTTGTCCGGACGTCATCTGATTTCCAATGCCCTGTGCGCAATCGCGATCGGCCTGGAAGTCGGCATGTCGCCCTGCGCAATCGCTTCGGGACTGGCGAAATTTTCGCCTCTCGCCGGCCGTGGTCGGATGACACAGGTGGGTACCTGGACCGTTATTGACGAGACCTACAACGCCAGTCCGCTCGCGGTGTCTGCCGCCTGTCGACTGCTGGCCGACACGTCCACACCAGCCATGAGCCAACGGTTGCTGGTTTTGGGAGACATGCTCGAGCTGGGACCGTCAGCCGCGCACGAACACGAACGAATCGGACAACTCGCCGCGCAGCTTTGTGTAGACCGCCTGCTGACGTGCGGTCGGCACGCGGATGACATCGCCCGTGGCGCGGCGCGGGCGGGAATGGGATCTCATCAGATCGTGGCTGCGAAGGACGTGGAAACGCTTCTGGCGGTACTCGACTGCTGGCTGCAGCCGCACGACACGCTGCTTGTCAAAGGGTCGCGTGCGACACGAATGGAGCGCATCATCGAATGGTTGCGAGACCGGGCACAACAAGAGGAACACCAGCGGCAGATCAAACCGCAACGATACTGTGCGTGAAATGAAAACGAGGGTTTTGAAGAGAGAAAGGTTCCGTCACATGCGATTGATTTGCGGGAATTGATCGCTCGTCCGGGTCGCGCCGGGCCTTCACGTATTCGATGACGAAGCTGTCTCTGGGTCGATGGCTTTGTCGTCACGTTGTGACGGGACCATACACCCGGGCGCTGGGGCTGTCCCCCCGGCGCCCGGGGTTTTCCTGATCGGAAGAATTCGAACCCGCCTTGTCCACACACCAAGGGGATACCGCCGCCCGACCGGATGGAACCGGCCAGTCGATGGCACCCCAAAAAATCACATCTCCGTGAAGGATCACGGGGACTGACGAACCAGCAGGAGGCTTTATCAATGAAGAAGTTCTATTTGTGCTTGGCGGTCGCGCTGCTTGGGCTTGGCACCGCGATGCACTGGCCGACGTCACACGCCAGCGACGACGAACCGTCTGCAGCGGTTGACCAAAAACAGGACCTGGTCGACAAATTGGAACTGATCTCGCGGATTGAAGGACTCGAGAAACGACTGGCCGCTCTTGAAGATCGCGACTCATTGATTCGCCAGGCGGATAACCGCGAGCCATCGTCGGTCCCGCAACCCGAGAGATTTTCTCCATCGCCTTCGGCAACCGAGTCAGGACTTCCGAATTTCGATGACGCGAGCGACGCCACAGATGCCGATTCGGATGACTTGCAACAAACGAACGGGCAGAAATGGAGCTTCCGGTTGCTGATTGATCGCAAGTCACAACGACCGTCACTGAAGGCACCAAACCAAGTCCGTGACAATTCTCCCGCCAAGTCGAAGGGACGTTCGCCGACCGCCTGAGACGAATGGATTTTGCGCGGCCGGCTTCGCATTCGAAACCGAATTGCGTTCTGCCAGCCGCCTGAATTCCTCGTCATTCCGCTGTCGCGCACGTCAAAAGACATCTTTGCGAATTTCATTCTTCCTGATATCAACCCGACTTCACTCCCCATTTTCCTGTCATGATTTTTCGAAGGGCCGTCGAATGCAGGCCGCTCGCGGACAATCTGCGTTTGTTTCGTGTCTGGCCATGGGACTGATCCTGGTGTCCAGCGGCTGCGCCGTCGGCGGAAAAAGCTTCGCCATCGACAGTAATTCGCGAGTTCCCTTCTTTGGCCTGGAACTGAAAGAGCGAAAGGCGAAAGACAAAGCCCCATCCTATCGCTCGATTAGTCAGTCGGAGGGCGGTCAGTCTCGGTTCCAACCCGCCCTGCAAACAGGAACATCGAGTTCGAGCCGCCTGCTGAAACAGAAGGATTTGCGAAACGGCGGACTGCGTGTCGCGGCGATGTCCGAAGATACCCGACCTTCTGCGGAGAGCCTGATCAGGACCGCGCCATCGGCTGTCCCTCTCTCACAGCCACTGCCGATGAAGGACGTTCGGCCGACACCAGAACCGTCCGATCGCACGGGCGCGATCCTCGATTTCCAGTAGGAATCAAGACGGCCGCGCAGTTTTCCTTCACGCGCAGGAGTGCTACACTTGTCCGGCCGTAGCGGACTTGCGTCTTGGGTGCGTTCGGCGTGTCGTGGCAACTTCTGCTGCTGGAAAGCCAAACTCTTCGTACGACGTGGCAATCGGAGGTTTATTCCGAAACGGACGAATTGTTTGAGCGTATCGGTCCGAGAAAGAATGCGCGATGGTACCGCATTTAAGCAGAATGGCATCTGCTTCGATGCGGGCAACAGTGAGACGCAGGTCAGAGAATCGGAAAGCCGCCGAGAATTCGGCACAAGCCCTGACAGGCAAGTGTGCTCGGTGATTGACGGGGATTTCTCGTAGAATACAATCAGTCGCGTATGTCCCCGAGGATGACCTCCTCGGGGTTATTTTGTCAGAATCAGAAATGGGAGTAGAGTTAAGGGTCGCCCCCTTATTCTCCGAACAAGTTGGTAAAGGATCGACGCCATACCTGGATGGTCGTTGGGGTGGGTTGCGTTTTTCACAATTCCAAGCCGCCCATACCCTGAGCGTCGATCTGAGTTGATGTTCCAGAGAATGAAATTCCAGAGAAAGAGTAGGTTTCGGTGCAAGTCGCTATCACCAGCAGACACGGTACTTTGAGTCCCAGCGCACAAGAGCACATTGCTCGGAAGGCTGAGAAATTGTTGACATTTTTCGATCGCGTGACGGCGATCAACGTGACAGTGGATTTTTCAAACGACCGAACCAACGTCGAAATTCTTGTGGATGCCGAGCATCGTCACGATTTGGTGGCGAGTGAATCGGGTGAAACCGGAGAGAACGTCATCGCCGTGTTTGACGCGGCTCTGCACAAGATGGAGCAGCAGGTGCGGAAGTACAAAGAAAAGATTCAGGATCACCGTCGCGACCCGGCACTGAGCGAAATCGCCGAAGCCGCGGAACAACGCAATCCCAAAGATAATCCGTAATACATCGAAACATTCAGATAGAAGCCAGAAGGGGTGATTCCATGAAGTTGTGCGACTTCGTTGTTCCGGGCGCGATCCTGCCCGAGCTTCCGGCCGGGAGCAAAGAAAACGCGATTCGAGCCATGGTTGCGAGCCTGCAGAAAGCCGGCAGCATCAAGGCCGAAGACGAAGAAAACATCGTCGCCGCAATTTTGAAGCGTGAAGAGCTCGGTTCGACCGGAATTGGTCGCGGCGTGGCCGTTCCACACACCAAACACAGTTCAACCGATAAGTTGATCGCGGCAATCGCTCTGGCGAAAGACGGCGTCGACTTCGCCAGCCTGGATGGCGAACCGGTTTACATCGTGTTTTTGCTGGTTTCCCCACCCGATCGTCCGGGAGACCATTTGCGGGGTCTCGAGAACATCTCGCGACACCTCAGAAACGATCATTTCTGTAAGTTCCTGCGTCAGTCCAAGACCAGCGAAGACATTTGGGAATTGCTTGCCGAAGCAGACAATAACGAACTGTAAACGTCTTCGCTCGTCCCGTTTCCACGCGGGCGGATGTCGTCAATTCCCGATCCAAACGCCTACGTGATGAATGATTCATCATGTCCGATGCAGTCATCCATCGTCGAACGGTCACTGTTATCAACGAGCAAGGACTTCACTTTCGTCCCTGCCAGTTGATTGCTTTGGCCGCGCAACAACACCAGGGCAGCGTGGTGCTGACCAAGGGGGCTTTGCGCGCCGACGCAAAAAGCCTTCTGGAGCTGTTAACGCTCGCTGCAGAACGGGGAACCAGCCTGGAAATTGAGGCGACGGGCGCTGGCTCGCAAATCGTTGTGGAACGGGTCAGCCAACTGTTCCTGGACGGGTTTCAAGTCGAGAAGAGTCCCTGATCGACAGAGCCGGCAACGCTGGGCGACAACTTTGGACTTCGCAAATCAAAGAGGGAGATTGCTGGGTAATACTTTGGTTTTCTGACTGTGAATCGCTGACTGACGGGTCATTCTGAAATTCGGAAGAATGGATCGTGTCGAATTGCGGAAGTGGCCCACAGGACACCTTGAATTTGGACTCGTTTGTGCTGCTGACGCCCCGCCATGATGACGTTTCAAGTGGATAGCTGTTTTTCATGCTGATAAAACGCGGTATCGCCGTTTCCCCCGGTGTCGCCATCGGCTCGGCCATGGTTCTGGGCACCGAAGATTTCCGCATCCCCGTCCGATTCGTCTCCGAGAGCGGGATCGAATTTGAGCTGACGCGATTCCACGCGGCGCTCGATGCCGTCTGCGAAGAAATCCTGCTGAACGAAAAGCTGGTCGGCGAGCGCCTGGGCGGACAGTACGCGCTGATCTTTTCCGCACACCTTGCTCTGGTGCGTGACCCGAAGTTCATCGAACAGGTTGAGTCACGAATTCGCCAAAAACAGTCGCCAGAGTACGCCGTCAGCCAGGTCCTTGGACAGTACGCGAAGCAGATGCAGAATCTGGGTGTATATCTGGCCGAGCGTTCCGCAGACATTTTTGATCTCGAGAAGAAGCTGCTGCGTCACCTGCTGGGCGAGCGGCGTGAAGAACTGAGTCATTTGACCGAACCTGTCTTGGTTCTCGCCCACAATCTGTCGCCAAGCGAAACGTCGAAGCTTGACCGCAAGTTTGTGCTGGGATTTGCGACAGAAGTGGGTGGCCACACGAGCCATACGGCGATCTTGGCGGGAGCCATGGAGATTCCCGCCGTCGTGGGAATCGGAAATTTTCTCGCCGACGTCTCAGGCTCTGAAACGATCATCATCGACGGCAGCAAGGGTGTCGTCATCATCGCCCCGGATGAAGAGACCTTGATTCGGTATCGCGATTCCGAAGAACGATTCCGAAGTCACGCACGCCGCCTGAGTTCGTTAAGTCGGTTGCCCTGCGAAACGCAAGATGGCGTACCGATCACGATGCTTGGCAACATCGAGTTCCCGGAAGAGGCCGAACCCTGCAAGGAGAAAGGTGCCGCTGGGATTGGACTGTACCGAACCGAATTTCTGTACCTTGAATCCAATCGTGAGCCGACAGAAGAAGACCACTACCAGGCTTATTGCCAGGTCTTAAAGGCATTCCCCGGTCAACCCGTCGTGATCCGTACGCTGGACCTGGGGTCAGACAAGATGCCCGGCGCACTTCGAGCCAAGTATCCGGAAAGCGTCAATCCCGCACTCAGCGTTCGTAGTATTCGCCTTAGCTTGCAGCATATTCAACTGTTTAAGACCCAGTTACGAGCCGCGCTTCGGGCGGCCGAGTTTGGCGATTTGTGGATCATGTTCCCACTGATTTCGACACTGCTCGAGTTCCGGCAGGCGAAAATGGTGTTGAGTGATGTGATTGAAGATCTTGAAGAGCAGGGGATTCCATTCCGGCGTAATGTCCCAATCGGAATGATGGTCGAAGTTCCCGCGGCCGCGATCATGGCGGAAGAATTTGCACGAGAAGTCAGCTTCTTCTCGCTTGGGACTAACGACTTGATTCAGTACACTCTCGCGGTCGATCGGGCTGATCAAGCCGTTGCGAATTTGTATCGTTCTGGCGATCCTTCGATTTTGCGGATGATTCGGCACGTCGTCAACGCGGCACGGAAGCACAACATTTCCGTATCCGTTTGCGGGCAAATGAGTTCCGACCCCGTATTCCTGCCATTACTGATTGGAATGGGAATTCGGCAATTTAGTGTGACACCTCATGCAATTCCTGAACTGAAGGAGGTTATTCGAAATCTGTCGATCTCGAAGGCGGAGAAAATCGCCGCTCGAGCAGAAACACTCGACGTTGCTCGCGATGTCGAGAACTATCTCGGGGGAGAACTGAAACGGATCTGCCCTGATCTCATGCAGTTGGACTGAACCGCGAATGTTGGATCGGGATTTCTCGAAGCCAGCTCGCCACGACGCAGTCGCCTGCAAAATTTACGAACGCCGCGGTCTTGTGATCGTGGCAAAATACATTGGATTGGAATCATTTCGAGTGCGTAATTGCGATCCAGACGCCGACAACCGCTTGCCGCTTGACCGAGCATCGCGTTGTGGGAACGGTGACGATTCTCTCGATGACCGCCGGCAGGACTCCTGCTTTGTCGGGTACTACGGAATTTCTCCGTATCCTTCCCGTCAGCAATCGGCGCGTCTGCACCTCTCTGGTTGGCCGCAAGTGATCTCGCACGACTTTGTCCGTGAACTCTCGTCGTCGGAAGGCGTTGAACCGTCTGAGTGCCTCGAAAACGCCAAGGCGTTTTTCCAGGGGCCCTTGGGACTGGGTGGTTCCGCTGAACGTCGATTTGCCGATCGGTCGCGCTCGTGCTCTCGTGCCAACGGTGGAACATCCGTCACTCGCCCAACGGTTCATCCTTCAGGATTGATCCGTGCGTCTAATCGCCTTGTTTCAACTTTTGTGGAGTTCAAATCAAGTCCTTGGAGCAATTCTCACCTCGCCTCGCCAACGAACGAAGTCAGCGTTCGCGTCGATTGGGAAGCGATTCGGATTGCGCCTGGTGCAAACGACTCAAAAGCCGGACTGCGCACTCACTCTTTGAAAAAGGTGAGTGATGAAAAAAGAAATGCTGATGAACGTCCTCCAAGCCGAGGAAAGCCGTATCGCCATCGTTGAAGATGGCCTTTTGCAAGAACTTTACGTCGAAAGAAACAGCCTCGAGAACTACGTCGGCAACATCTACAAGGGCCGCGTCGTCAACATCGAGCCAAGCATCCAGGCAGCCTTCGTCGATTTCGGCGTCGGCCGAAACGGGTTCTTGCATGTCAGTGACATCGAATTCCAGTACTACAAGCATCTTGTTGACGGCAAAGACGCTGATGACAGCGATGACGACGATGAAGATGACGTCCGTCCATCGCGCGGACCACGAACCAAATTCAACGAACGCAGTGTTCGGAACAAGCCGCAAATCCAGGACATTCTGAAGCGCGGTAGTGAAGTTCTGGTGCAGGTGATCAAGGGTGCGATCGGCTCCAAAGGACCGACTCTTTCAACCTACATCAGCATCCCTGGCCGATACCTGGTTCTGATGCCGGGGCTGCAACGCGTGGGGGTCAGCCGCAAGATCGCTGATGACGACGCGAGGAAACGATTGAAGCGAATCCTACGCGATCTGAGTCCGCCTGAAGGACTCGGATTTATCATTCGCACCGCCGGCGTTGATCGTTCGCAAGCGGATCTTCAGCGCGACTTGAACTACCTGCTTCGCTTGTGGAAGGTGATCGTCAGCCGGGTCAAAAAGTTCCCCGCTCCGGTCGACATCTACGAAGAAAGCGACATGATCACGCGGACAATCCGCGACATCTATACGTCCGAGATCGACGCGATCTGGATTGATGAACCCCGTGCGTATGAGCGTGCGTGCGAGTTCATGAAAATCGTGCTGCCTCGCCACGTTGATCGGGTCCGCCTGTACGATGGCCGCGAACCCATTTTCGAACAGCACGACATCGAACAAGAGATCACCCGAATCCAAAGCCGTCACGTTCCGTTGAAGGGTGGCGGTTCGATTGTGATCGACCAGACCGAGGCCCTCGTGGCGATCGACGTCAACAGCGGAAACTTCCGCATGGACGACGATCCGGAAGAGAACGCATACCAGGTCAACCTTCGCGCCGCCGAAGAAATCAGCCGACAGATTCGCTTGCGAGACCTGGGTGGCGTGATCGTCAACGACTTCATCGACATGCGCGACGAGAAGCATCGACGCGGAGTCGAACGAGCACTTCATCACGCCGTGAAACGAGACCGCGCACGTACGAAGATCCTGAATATCAGCCCGTTTGGGCTGATTGAAATGACGCGTCAGCGAATTCGTCCGTCGCTACGACGATCTGTTTACGAGGATTGCCCCTGCTGCTCGGGCACGGCGCAAGTCAAAACAGCAGAAAGCATGGCAATTGACGTCATGCGGCTTTTGATGTCACACGCCAACCAGGAAGACGTGTCACGCGTCACTGTGGAAGTTCACGAACGCGTCGCCGCATTCCTGAATAACCGTAAGCGACGTGACATCACGCAGTTAGAAGAAACATACGATGTGCTGGTGACTGTGGACGCCCGCAGTGGGGTGGGTCCTGAGCATTTAAAATTCCATTGTTCCAACACAACTGGAACAGAAGTGAAAATTTTTGCAAACCCAGACTCGAAATCGAAGAGCTAAGTCGGTATTCTCTCCCTCCCTCGCTGGGCATTGGTGTTTTCGTATCCCGAAGCGTCCAATGCCTTAAACCTCGATCGTCCCGAAAAGGACCGAGGCCGACGAGCTGAAATTCGGTAGTACACGATTTCGATTGTCAAATGATGGGCGAGCGGAGCTCGCCTCGCTCTTGTGGTGGCCAGTGGCGGCGACTGTGCATTCAGTCGCCGCAATCTGCCGCCAGCAGCGACGTTCGTTTCTATATTGCCTCGGAAACGGGGTAGAGGTTTTCGGGGTTCAGTTATGTTCGCAATCATTGAAGATGGCAGCCGTCAGTATCGCGTCAAGACCGGCGATGTGTTGGCTGTTGACTACCGCAACGACGTCCAGGACGGCCAGACAATCACCTTCGACAAGGTTCTGCTGGCAAACGGCGGCGGAACGAGTGTTGTTGGCCAGCCGGTCATTTCCGGGGCCACCGTCACCGGAGAAGTGGTCACGGCACAGCTCAAGGGCCTCAAGCTCGAAATCCAGACGTTCCACCGTCGTAATGCTTCGCGTCGTCATACGGGACATCGTCAGAAATACACTCGCGTGAAAATCACAAACATCGCCGTTCCCAACCTGCAAGTTGTTGAGCAGCCTGCTGCGGAAGCGTCAACCGCCTCCTAGCAACCTGTTGCAATAAGAGGGGGGGCTGCCCTTGACGACGTCTGGCGTTTCAGAGTCGTTGCGGAGCCAGTCCCCGTTATTTCAACGGACGATCAAATCGTGACCGTATTGGTCAATCGTAAGAATAACAAAACGCGAACAGAGGCTCTCTCTGTTCGCGTTTCTGTTTTTTTGCCCAGTCCCATGATTGGGCAATCATGGGACTGGGCAACCCGATCACACAGAATGCGTTTGTTTTATCGCCCGCGCGCCTCGCTGATCACATCCCAACACACGCCTCTGTATGACCACTCCTGTCCTGACACGACGTCGAATTGAGCGAGGGCAACCAATCACGCCAGGTTCGGGAACGATCTACCACTCGGATGCCGCTCACCTGGAGTTGGAACTCGCGCTGGAATCGCCTCGCAGCGATTGGAGCAGTGAATACAAGTCTGCGATCGTCGAGCACTGCATTAACTGCCTGGGCTTTAACGTGACGCTGAACATGTCATCCGCGACCGCAATCACCCCCAGAAAGGCCAGCGAGCTCCAGCCTGGGATGACTTCAATGATCGAGTCTTGATTCAAGCTTCCGGGTGCTGCATTGCAGAGCTGCTCAAACTCAGCGATCAACTCGGAAAGTTCCATTCGTCGAATTCCGTTTCGATGGTTTAAAGATTCAAGTTCCCTCAATTGAACAGGTCCAGCTCGAAAAAGTTTCGCGAGCTCAGTCGCTGTGCGTGGCTGAGATTAACAAACTCATTGCCACTTCGCCGGAGTCCTCCCTGAACTCAAGATGAAATCATCAAAATCAAAAGAGCGTCGTGCGAGACGGCCCCTGAACAGATGACGATATCTCTCGCGTCTCCCGGTCCGCCCGGCGCATCGCCGCGAGCAATGCCGAGACGAGCAGCTCCGAGGAAGGCCTGCGCAACAGAAATCCCTGAATGGAATATTGGGCGGACTGGTACCACTCGGCCGCAAATCCATCGACGGCCAACAAGACAACCGGAATCGACTGCAATGCATGTTCTTCCGCTCGGATTGCGAGAACCCCCTGACTGCCACCCCACAACAGGGAGAGTTCGAGCAAGACCACATCGGGTCGCACGTCGCGCATCTTCGCAATGCAATCCACTCCATCTGTCGCCGTCGTCACATCCATTCCGTTCAAGACCAACTCGTCAACACACCACGCACGCCGAAATGCGGATTCGCTCGCAACGAGGACTTGATGAGACATCATCGCAATCCTTGACTCAGATCACCTCAAGCGGCCTCGCCCGCGATTTGGGTAGCGAACGAGGCGCATCGATTAACACCACGAAATAAGAACCCCTCCAACCGCATCTTCGAACAGCCAGATGAAAGACTTTCATCGGTTCCGCCATTGCATATCGCGCGCCGAGGAGGTGGATGTCGAAAAACAAAGACAATCCACCTGTCTCTCATCGCTGGAAATGAGCCAATTCAATTGAACGCCGACTGCAGGTCAGGCAATAAAGGGCATTGAACCTTCAACCATGTCATGGCGATTTTGATTCGGATCAGCGTACGCCCCTATCACTTCATCACCCGCTAACTCGGTCGAACCTGAGATCTTCGTCGGAAAGTTTCTTTCCAATCGAAAAGAACATTTCCAACTCTCGGCTCCATACAGCAGCCCGCTTCAGCTCGCTCTTGCCACTGAACCAAAGTGCAGACCGGCAATTCGTCTTAACAAGTTCCAATTTGTGGCGAATCCTGTGGAGGGCGTAAGGCCTGGCAATGTTTCGGTGCAATGGCATTCGAGGTGCTTACGCATCCTCGAGGGACGCCCGTGGGCCAGCAATTGAATTCAAAGTGCCCCCTAAAACCGCCGTCACAATCTTAAATCAAAGCCGCGATCGAAGCAGGGATAGAGACCGTATCGAGATGTTTGTGGAGGTGACGCCATCGCGATCAACCGAATCATGAACTCTGTGAAAAGCAACAATACGATGTTGAGGGAATCAACGCTGCGGTGTAGCGACCGGGAGGTCTGTTGCCAATGTAGAGCCCCACTGCGGCGTTCGGCTTTCCCAAACCCTTGCAAGCACTCGAACACCTGCTGTTTGATCAGGGAATGCGTCGCGGGGCACAACTCTACGGCTGCGAACCGATCATGAGTGAAGGTCGCTTATCGAGTCCTGTCTATCTGCTGCAGTATCGTGTCATTTCACGACGCGATCATTGGCCTTTTCCTGACCGCATCGAGATGATCACCCGCGAGCGACTCAAGACATTTGTCCTAAATCCATAGAATCAACAAGAGGGCGCGATTGGGTTCTGACGGTTTGCATCACGTCCCGACTGACGAGCGCAGAGTTCTTTCATGAAATCGAATACGTCAAAGTCGATGCTAGCCCAGACGCTGGCCCCCGTGATCCTGGTGGCAACACTCTGGATTACGATGAGTTCCGTCACGAACTACTACGTGTATTGGCTCGAACGCTCACACCAGCGCAGCTTTACGGAAAGTGTCGTTTCGATTCGCGCGACGGAATCGATCCTGCTTCGGGTCTGGCAACTCGTCGCTGAACTCTACGATGAAACGGTCCCGATGAAAGGCGCCGCGTCCCGCTGGACGGAGATTCTGGACGAAATCATTCGTGAGCGGCAACGCCTTGATCAGGCCGTGTTCTCGAAGATGGAGCAACAAATCTTGACGACGTTCGAAACGTCGTTGAACGCGTTCACGGATGGCATGCCCCGCTTGTTCGATCGACTGGCGGCTCACGATCCATCGACCTCCCTATCGACCGAAATCGCCAGCGAGAAACGGCAAATCGTCGCGTTGGCACGACTCATTACCGATTCTGCGGGAGAACTGCTCAAGTTCAATCGTGAACTGGCAGAGCGAGATGCATTGCGACGCCAGAGAGTGACCCGTGTGGTGCTATCATTTCGTGTGGCGATGCTGATCATTGGCCCCGTACTGGGGGTGTTTCTCGGATGGCGACTGGCCTTGCGCATGCACCGCTCAATGGCGCGAATCGCCGTTACACTGCATGACGCGGGAGGCATCAATAGCGACGTCGGCACAATCGCCATCGAATCATCGGGCGACTTTGCCGATGTTCAACAGCAGGCGGAGCACGTTGCCGAACGCATGCGTAACGTTAGTCGCGACCTTCAGGCGGCTCGTCGTGAGGTACTGCAATCAGAGCGTCTGGCGGCGGTTGGTGAACTCGCTGCGGGAGTGGCTCACGAGATTCGCAATCCGCTGACGTCGGTGAAACTGCTCCTTCAACATGCAATCCGGCAGGCATCTGGACCGTCACTTGACGAGAACAAGCTACGTCTGATCCTGGAAGAGATCGGACGGATGGAAGCGACGATTCAAGGACTGCTGGATTTCTCGCGGCCACCAAAATTGAATCGAATTCCGCACGACATTCGCCAGACGTTGCGACGTGCGCTCAACCTGGTGGACGCCCGGATGCGTCAGCAGAAAATCGAGATCGTCACCCGGATCGACGAGTCCCCGTTGACGGTCGATGGAGACACGGAAAAGCTGCATCAAGTGCTGGTCAATCTGCTGATCAATGCGATCGAGGCAATGCCAGATGGGGGCGTGGTGACAATCGATGCCGCCGTTGTCGAAAATCGTCACCTCCGCCCTGCGTTCGATCCAAGCCCGAATGAGCCGCCGAATGAGCAATGGGTTCAGATCATCTTGCAAGACACGGGTGAAGGGATTCCGGACGAGGTTTTAGCCCGACTGTTTGAGCCCTTTGCAACGTCAAAAGAACGAGGAACAGGATTGGGGCTGGCCGTCTCCCGCCGAATTATCGAGGAACATCGTGGAACGATTCATGCCATCAATTGTCTCGATGGCGGTGCACAGTTCACGATCCATCTTCCATTCTACGAATTGACGGCCGATACAGGTTCGGCCTGAGACAGGCAATTTGCAGTCGCGGTCATCGATTCAATACGAGGTGTCACTTGGAATCGCTACTGGTCATTGATGACGAAGTCGGAATCTGCAAGACGATTCAAAACATCTTGCAGAGCGACATCCTACGCGTCCTGATCGCCTCAACAGCCGCGGAAGGATTGCGGCTGCTGCGTGAGGAAATGCCTCATGTGGTGCTGCTGGATATTCGCCTTGGCAAGATGTCAGGCCTCGACCTGTTTAAACAGGTCCATGAAGTCGATCCGAAAGCGCTCGTCATTTTTATTACGGGGCATGGCACTGCAGACACTGCGATCGAAGCGATGAAAATCGGTGCGTATGACTATCTCGTTAAACCACTCGACTTCGAACAGCTTCAGCAGGTTGTGGATCAAGCGCTGAAAATCGGCCGGCTGATGCACGCAGCCGCCGCGATCGACGACACCAGCTTGGCCGATGACTCGTCCGATCGCCTGGTCGGAAATGGCCCGTCGATGCAGTCCATTTGCAAGCAAATCGGCAGAATTGCGCCCCAGAACGTCAACGTGCTTGTTCTGGGCGAAAGCGGTACCGGGAAAGAACTCGTCGCCCGGGCACTCTATCAGCACAGTCGCAGAAATCAGGCCGCATTCCTGGCGATCAACTGCGCCGCAATTCCCGAGAACCTGCTGGAAAGTGAACTGTTTGGTCACGAACAAGGGGCGTTTACGGGGGCCGATCGCCGCAGGATCGGGAAATTCGAGCAATGCCACCACGGAACGTTGTTCCTGGACGAGGTCGGCGACATGCCATTGGCCACGCAGGCGAAAATCCTTCGGCTGCTTCAGGATGGGCAGTTTCAACGTGTGGGCGGCAACGAAACGCTGTCGGTTGACGTCCGCGTGATCGCCGCGACAAATCAGAATCTCGAGTCGATGATCGAAGATGGTCGATTTCGGCGCGATCTCTACTATCGACTGCGAGGCGTGACGCTGCATCTGCCCTCACTTCGAGAACGACTCGACGATATCCCCGAGCTGGCCCATTACTTCCTGTTTCGATTCAATCGACAACTTGGCACCGCCGTGCAATCCATCTCGCAAGATGCACTGGACAAGCTGCAACACTACCGATGGCCCGGAAATATTCGCGAGTTGCAAAGCGTCATTCGTGAAGCGCTTATTGTGTCAACGGGCCCTACACTGCTGCCTGAATTTCTGTCCATCGAACTTCACAGCGATGGACCGGTGGAAGTCGAAACGACTGAGCCGATCGTCAGCGTCAATCAGAACGCCTGGAAAACCCTGGGCGATTTCGTCGAACAGGAGATGACGCAAAGTAGTGTCGATATCTACCGGCGCGCCCTGATTCATTTCGACCGAATTATTGTCGGTCAGGCGATGAAACTTTCCGGCGGACTTCAGTCTCGCGCGGCCGAAATTCTGGGACTGAGCCGCCCCACCTTAAGAGCCAAAATCCGAACGATGATGTCGGGACCCCAGCAACCCGATCCGAATTGATCGGCCTCGCGTCGCAGGAAAACGACATTTCCAACACATTCTGCGCGAATTCCGCGCCACTTCGGATAGATGAAATGGCCGATTTCCAATCAGCGAATCCAACGGAAATTCATGAGAAATTCCCAACGGACGCCCCGTTTTTCGTGTAAGGGTCCGCGTACGATTCGGTATGGAATGCTTGTTGGAGTAGTCACGCACGACTAAGATGCGTGAACGATATGGACGTTTTTAGGAGGCTTTCATGGTCCGGTCGTCTTCAAGCTCGATCGATCGACAAATGTCGGGCTGCGATCAAGAAGCGCGCGTAGCTCGGATTCTGATGCTAGAGATTGAGTTCATCCCCAGCGATGAATTCGAATCAATGCTGGCCGCGAAAACAAAGACACAGAAATTTGAAATCGACACTCCGAAGCGGGCTCCACGCCGACGGGTTGCTCCTGATGGTGAACACACGTCCTGTCTCTCGTCGGCACTCAGTGAACCACTGCTCAGCTTTGCTGAAGAACAGTTCGAATTTCGGCGAATGAATTACCTGAAATTCGTGGCCGCACGCCTTCAAACGTCACTCAACCCACGCCGCCCCTCAATCACGAAAGTCGCCGAGATCGAACGGCTGCTGGTCGAAGCCAAGGAAGTTCGCGATCACATTATTCGCAGCAACCTTCGCCTTGTCGTTTCGAACGCGGGAAAATACCGATCTCCACACTACGGATTCGAAGACCTGGTCAGCGACGGCTCGCTGGCTCTGATGGAAGCGGTCGATAAATTTGACTATCAGCGGGGATTTCGATTCAGTACCTATGCGACGCATGCAATCCGACGCAGTTTCTTTCGCAAGATCGAACGACGTCAACGCGACCGGACGCGATTCGTTGCCACGGACCCCAGCGTGCTGATCAGCACACCTGACACATTTGAAGAACTCGATCTTGGGGCGACAGCGCAAACGCGATTGATCGGACGTGTCGTCGAAACATTGAGCGAGCATTTGAGTGACCGCGAACGCCATATCGTCGAGGGGCGATTCGGACTGAACGGGCGATCTGAACCCAGAACGTTGATGGAATTGTCTAGCGAGCTGGGGATCTGCAAAGAACGCGTTCGACAGGTCGAAGGTCTGGCACTTCGAAAGCTACAATCCGTTGCGATCAACTATACGCATACGGATACGGAACTCTCGGAAGCCGCCCCTGTGTGAGGCTGTCGAGTCGGAAACGACCACCGTTGCGTGAGGGCTAAGGCCCTGCACGCAACAGTGGTGAAAAGCAAATGCGTTTGACTACAGCGTGACGATCGCGCCGTTGGAACGAGCGGATTTCAAGCAGGCATCAAGAACTTGCTGAGTCTTCAGCGCGATGTCGGGCCAGTGATTGTCGGTTTTTCCCGATAGCACAAGCTGCGAAAAATTGCGGAACAGATTGGTTTCCTGTGCGTTTCCCCATCCGTTGCTGTATTCCGGAACGGACACGCGTCGCGTGTGATCTTCCATGTTGAAATCGCAGCTCACTTGATTGAGCCCTGCATTGCGCACGCGGAAAGAAACTTCGTTGCCGAAGTAGGGAATCACGAAATCTTGAACATCAATATAGCCGGCCGTTCCGGCAATGGTTGCCCACTGCTGCACGGCAGTCAGGAATGAGCAATAAAAGCTCGCCGTCACGCCGTTCGCGAAAAACAGCTCGCCGGAAAACTCTGTGGGCACCGAAGCGCGACTATCCGTCCGCTTGGCTTCGTTCAACATCCGGCCGCTGACGCGCGTGGGCATCAGATAGTTCATCACCCATAGCGAAAACCGGATGTTGTACCAACCGAGATCGCCAAGGCATCCGAGTGGTTCCAGTTCGCCGCTTGAACGAATGTTACTCTTTGCGAACTCGTCCGTTCCGCAGAAACTGAACGAGGTCTCGATTCGCCGCAGTGGACCGACGCTGCGGCCGTCATCGATCGCCTCGCGCAACTTGTTCAGCCGCTGACTGTGCATGAACATCACACCGTCCATGAACTGAACTTTGTGCTTTTGACACGCAGCGATCATCTCGGCTGCTTCGGCCGAGTCGCATCCAATCGGCTTTTCGGCAAGCACATGCTTGCCCGCTTCTGCCGCACGAATAACCCATTCCTTGCGAAGCCCGGTGGGCATCGGAATATAGACGGCATCCACATCGGGCCGCTTCAACAATTCTTCGTAGCTTCCCACCGCGACAGGCTTCGGATCAAATGAAGAATGAGCCTGACATTCGTCGATGAACTGCTGGGCTTTATCAAGGCTTCGGCTGGCAACGGCCGTCACGACGGAATTTTCCGCGTTCCGAATACCCAACCAGTTCTTACGAGCAATATTCGCGGCAGATAGAATGCCCCATCGGCAGACTCGGTGACTCATGTTTCAATCCCAGGAACACAATGACGGTCAAGCACTGCCGCGTAGAATACCAATGGCGGATCTCGCTGTGGATGATGCCGACCCGCAATCTTTTCAGACATGACGTTTTCAAATGTGTCATGCCATCAATGCGCACCCGTAGATGAGATTCCGTGCGGGGGGAACTTGCGAATCGCGTGCGACCGCATTTTCGAATCACTGAATTGTCATGGCTCGATCATTTCAGCGGATGCTGCTGGAAAAATGCCCAGATCAGTTCATTTGCCGAGATATTCATCGCGGATTTTCCCAGTAATTCGACGGGTGGAACCTGCCCCGGCCACGTATGCCCACCGTCCGTGACGGTGACCAGGACCACTTCTGTCCCCTCAACCCCAGGCCCATACCGCCGCCGCGTGACCGTCAACTCGTCCCCTTCTTTTGACAACAGATCGCTGATCGCGGGCTGAACATCGCATCGATTCGTTTTGGCCCATGTCCGGATCGATTCTTCCACAGATTTCAGACGCAACCAGGGCATCTGCTTGATGCCCTCCGTCTCGAAAGGGACCAGCGTGTCGCGAGTCCCATGAAAGTGAATCACAGACACCGCGCGATCGGGCTCGCGGTTGCCGATGGCCATTGTGCCCGCAACCGGAGCAATGGCGGCGATGCGATCCGACAATTCCGAGGCAAGGCGGTAACACATCATGGCGCCGTTACTCATGCCACATGCATAAACGCGGTTCTGATCGATGTTGACGACGGTTGCCAAATCGTCCAGCAACTGCCGAATAAACCCGACATCGTCAGCCTGACTCGAAACTCCTTTCACAAAACCACCGGCGTTCCAGGTCAAGACCGGCCCTGATCCGGTTCCGTTGGGATAGACGACCACGAATCCTTTTCGATCCGAAGTCTCGTTGAGCCCGCTAAATGCGGCCATGATCGGGCCACTCATCGCGACGCCGTGCAAGGCCAGTACGACGGGCGTTGGCACTTTTCGATCGTAGGTTACCGGGACATGCACAGCCGCAGTCCGGGTAAGCTTTCCAACCGACAACTTGCGCCAATGGTCTCCGGGCAACAGTGGCTCGCTCGTTTTCTCATCAGCCACGCGCAATGTCGGCCTATCCTGACAAGCCGCAGGCCCGGCAGTCGCCGCGATACTCAACATGGCCACGACAACCAGAGACACTCTTGTCGACATCGCGATCACTATCACCGAGGAACGATGAACTGTCCGCATCCTCTATACTCCTCAATCCCGATGCAGAATACCGCCGAAATAGGCATCATACTTTGGGAAAGACGCTTCTTGCGAAAGTCACAGCGACTTCGCATTTCTCGAAATGCCGTCTCGATTCGGGCCGCAAAGATCATGCCGCAGGGTTTGTATCAAAAAGTTGGTTCGGGACACTCATCGTACTTCAAATCCATGTGTCCGCGTCACTCAGTGCTGCATGGCCCAGCCATGCGATCCAGCCACGTTCGTTCGAACTCTTGCAGCCGCTATAATTTCCGAAAATATACAGATGACTCTGGTTCGCACGACCGGCACGAGTGAGGGAAATTCGAATCGCGATGTATGACTTGATTGGCGATATTCATGGACATGCCGATGCACTTGTCCAACTTCTTCAACTGCTGGGATATCAAAGTCACGAAGGCATCTATCGGCACCCCGAGCGGAAGGTGATCTTTCTAGGGGACTTCATCGATCGCGGCCCGCAAATCCAAAAAGTTCTGAAGATCGTTCAACAGATGGTCGCTGCCGGAACCGCCTATGCCGTGATGGGAAACCACGAACTCAACGCGATCGCCTACCACACCGAAGACCGAAACGCACCGGGTGAATTTCTGAGGCGACATTCTCCTTCCAACAATCACCAACATCGCCAGACTGTCGAGCAACTGACGCCGGACGAACTCAAGTTCTACCTCGAATGGTTTCGCACCCTGCCGATGTGGCTCGAACTTGAAGGACTTCGAGCGGTCCACGCCTGCTGGGACGATCGCGCCATCGCACGGGTTCGTCAGGACCACCCCAACGATCAGCCGTTGCTGCCATCGTTTCTACAGTCCGCCTGCCGACCGGGGAATGAGTTATTTGACGCCGTCGAGACTCTGCTGAAAGGGAAAGAAGCTCCCTTGCCGGGAATGGCATTCTTCCGCGACAAGGAAGGGCACGTGCGTCGCAATGTCCGAGTCCGCTGGTATTTGTCACCCGAACGCCACACGATTCGCAGTTACGCAATGACCGACGAAATCGAATCAGACCATCAGCTCGATGAGGCCTCGATCGCGGCAGCGGTTCCTTATCCGTCCGACGCGCCACCCGTGTTTTGCGGACACTACTGGCTGGCGCCGATTCGTCCGGAGATCCTGGCCCCGAACGTGGCCTGCCTCGACTTCAGTGTGGCCAAAGGCGGGTTTCTCTGTGCCTATCGCTGGCAGGGAGAACACCGTCTGGCGAACGAGCACTTCGTCTGGACAAATCAGCCCGGCAATGACGACGCTATTCCCAACGTGTAGTGGCACACTTCAAGACGCAATTTGGTAAGCGGTGTTCGCGTCAATGGGCGTCGCTGGTTGCAGCAAGCCAACTTATCGCGGGGAGTCACCGCGAAGAATGGGCTGAAGTTCTTCGACGAAATCGTTGACGTCCTGGAACTCGCGATAGACCGAAGCGAACCGCACGAACGCCACATGGTCGAGATGCCGCAGCGATTCCATCACCTTTTCACCGATCTCGCGAGACGGAACTTCACGATCAAATTGCTCGTAAAGATTCCCTTCAATTTCGGAGATGATCGTTTCGAGCGTTTCATCGCTGATCGGCCGTTTGTAGCAAGCCTTTTCCAATCCGGCTTTGATCTTTTCTCGCTGGAAGGGAACGCGAGTTCCGTCCTTCTTGACGACCTTCAGCGGTGACTCTTCAATCTTTTCGTAGGTGGTAAAACGCCGCTCACATCCCAGGCATTTTCGGCGGCGACGGATGACAAACTGTTGGCTGGCACGCGAGTCGATCACGCTTGTGTCTTCATGACGGCAAAATGGACACATCATAGTTCGACGCTCCTCACAACCATTCCCTGACGGAGTTGCAACGCCAGTTCCCTTGAGCAAGACACGGAAAAGCACGAAACAACTGAGGTCGGCCAGGCAAAATCAAAGGCATACGGTGACGCACTGCGATTGCGCAATCGCATCACGACGAATTGTGTACGGAAGGACGATCCTCACCGCGAATCTGCCCGTCAGTTCAATCGTCGACACAGTCGTTTTCAGTCGTCGTGTCTCTTTGACGAGCCATTACGATACGGTACCCCTAGGCACGGGACAAGACTAGGTGTAACGCCTTCTTTCCGAGAAATTATCCGTTCAAATCGAATTCCAATCGAATGAAGTGATTGTCGGCGGTGACCTGAAACAGGTTGAGCGTCCGCTGACGATCGACAGACCCAACAACGACCTGAGGATGGGGAAAGACCTGCGCAGGCGTCTTCAAAAGCCGCGTAAAACGCACCGTCGGCAAACTCAATTGTCGTGAATTCCGGTGACGCGGATTTGATTGAATCAGGATCCTCATCGAATCCGATACACGAGGTGAGTGGTGGTACGGAAGAGTATGCCTGCAAAGACGTTCCAAGATGCGGATCCTGAAAATCCCGCACAATCGGAAAAGTCGTCACGACTCAGCAACTGCTGGCAGAGTATTCACAAATGCGCCCACCTGAATACGTTGTTTAGAACAAATTCGTCACGACATCTGACGTGGTGCCGATGCATCTCCGATCAGGTTCGGTGACTGATGGCACAGGATGGTCCTTGAGGAACAGGATGCCTCACATGAAATCTCGCTTCACGTTGCCGATCGTCTTCGCGTTCGCGTTTCCACATCTGGTCATGCCGGCTCAAGCTCAGGTCGTACCTGGGACTGGGCAGCAGATCGTCGAATGCTTCGATGATTTTGAAGACCCGACCTGGAGCTTTACGCTGAACCTGCCCAAGTCGAGTGCAAACATCGATAAAGTCGAACGACATCCGTCGGGCTTTTCGAGCAATCGACTGTTCCTCGAGAGCCTTTACCGAGGAACGCCCGACTACGTTCACCGCGTCGACACCCCACCTGGCGGCATTCCCGGCAGCAAAGGGGCCTTGGCCATGCAGACCCTGAACTCGGGGATACCCGGCCAGACGTCGCGCACATTTCAGCAGGATGACCTGATCGCCAGTGTCCAGCAACGCCTGGGCTATATGCTGCCTGCATCGTGGACCCCCAGCTATACCTGCCGCGTCTATATCCCCCCTTTCGAAAAATGGGAACGTCGTCATGGCAGCCACTTCGGTTTCCGTGCGGACTGCATGACGACGATTAATTCGACAAAGTCGATGGGACGCCTGTTCAAGAATATGGGATCATTTAAGAAGCAGGAGCAGTACTGGCCGGGCTTCTTCATCCAACTGAATACGAAACAGATGACCGGGGAGAAAGAAGACTATGCCACAATCCTGATCCGTTCCGACGAACGCGGTCATGACGTCCCCGGCCCGAAAATCACGCATGCCGGCTGGTGGACGCTGGGACTTTCCATCACCTCCGACGGAAAGGTTCACTACTACGCCCATGAAGGTGTTGCGAACCTGACCGCTCGCGATCACCTGTATTCGAACTACCCGTACGGCTACCACTGCGAACAAACCAGTACGTACTTCTTCAATATCGTCAATCAGGATGACGGACGGACCTGGTCGACGCGGTGGATTGTGGATGACCCGAAGGTCTACGTCGCGACCGGAAATTACCGGCCCTCAGCTCAACCTCAGGTCACTCAGCAGCCTGCCGCAGCACAACCACAAACGGCTGCAAAACCCGCGACCCCAGCCCCTGCGACGGTGCCTGTCGTGAATAAGCCAGCGAGCAATACGCCAGCCCCAGTGACGGCTGCCGTGAAACCATCGGCCGCAGCGGCCCCTGCCCTAACGGTCCCGCCGGCAAATGTGCCAAGTTTGTCCAGCAGCCCTATGCCACCTGTCGTCGCCAGCAAGCCGGACGATATTCCTGCACCGAATCCGGAAACATCCGAGAGCGTACCTCAACTTGAGACCGTGCCAACACAAACCCCGGAACCCGTTGAGGCCACTCCGGCGAGTTCCGCAAACGATGGAGCACCGTCGCTCGACGCACCAGCGGCCATTGAAACACCCGTCGAGGCGGTGCCTGCGGCAGGTACACAGCCTGAAGTGTCACCCCCGCCAGCGGTCCCAGAATAGCCAGGCCTAGGGACGGCCGGTAAAGTTGAAGTCACACAAACCAGGTGCCTCATCCCTAATCCTGCTGTCCGGAATTGTCATGCTTCGACTTTGGCTCGCTCGACACGGCGAAGCAGTGGACCCCGATGTTGCGGCGTCAGATTTCGACAGAACTCTGACGCCCGCAGGTCGGCGGCGGCTTGCGAGCTCAATCCAGTGGCTGATTGCCCGCGAACAGCCTCCCGAGCTAATTTTGCATAGTCCCCTGGTTCGAGCTCGACAGACCGCAGAGGTGATCGCCGAAGAAATCGGTGCGGACTCCTCACTCGTTCGTGTGAGCCAGCGGCTGGCGCCAGGCCTTAGCACCGACGAGCTTCTAAGCTCTCTATCCAGCACCGCGATGGAACGAGTCGTCTGTGTGGGCCATCAGCCCGACATGAGCCGATGCCTGGCGGAAATGCTGGGTGGGGGACGAATCCAGTTTTCGCCCGGTACAGTGGCCTGCATCGATTTCAACGGCCCCATCCTTCGGAGTGCAGGTGTCCTTCGCTGGCTGCTTGATCCGCACTGGTTTGGATAAATTAGTTTGAATCGCCAGGCGCCCTCGTTCGGACGTTGTGGGCACGGATAAGTTGGGTTCTGCGATTTGGTGAGTTTTAATACACTTCCGAGTTTTGATGCGAATTCTCGCAAGATCTGCATTGTCAGGCGGCACCTACGGAAAATCTGCTGTCGTTTCTGAAACAACCACCAATCAACCCATACTTATGGCATGCTCTTTTTCCCCAAAAAAACGGGCGATCCACCGGATTTCCACGCTAGTCGAGCGGGAATTCTACGTTATTCTGTCTTAGGCAGATGTTCGCGTGCGGTTGAAATGGAACTCGCGCCATTTTGTTGAGAAACGGTATGTTTGCTGCACTTATCGCTTTTGCCCTTTCTTTTTTTTCGAAAGGGATTCGGGAACCTGATCAAAAAATCAGGCCCATATCGTTTGGTTTTGTTTCTTTTCTGTTTTTCGCGGAGGTTGTGAACAATGCAAAGTGTTTCAGCGCTGGAGGTTTACCAGGCGGGAGAACTCACCGTCATTGGGTTTGGGGGACGGGAAGTCCTTGACGACATGAATGTGGCGGACTGCCGCGATGAACTAGTTGAATTGATTCGTGAAAACAATTGTCAGGTGCTTGCGTTCGATTTGACACGCGTGAGATTAATTCCGAGCGGCCTTCTGGGGCTCTTGGCTTCGATTCGCAAACAAGGCGTCGAAGTCCACTTGTACAACCCCTCGGCCGACATCCGTGAAGTGCTTGAAATCACAAAGCTTGATCAAGTCCTGCAGTTGCATGACTTGGATGTGGCAGTCTGATCAGACGACGCACGAAGACATTTTAGAACACCCTGGTACCCGTACCAGGGTGTTCTGCTTTTGATGAACGCCATTCAGTTGATGGAAATTGCCGCCCATCCGTCGTCCGATCGAATTCCCGTGACGCGAGGACAGACCCCTCCAAACGTCCACCAATTCGCCGGCAACGCCCGATCAAACGCCAGCTTGGATATGCTGGCCTTGATTGCCTGCGAAAGCACACTCAACCCCAAACTGGGGGGATCATTCGAATCATCGCGATTCGCCACCTTGACTTGAACCTCGGTGGGAGTCACCAGAATCTTCTCACCAGCGATTTCGGTCTTGTACCCGATCGTAATCGCCAACGGAGGCAAAAAGTCTTGGCCTGCGGGCTTAAACTTTGCTCGGATTGTCACACTGGCAAGGTTCTGCTCAAGTCGAATCGTCAGCGGGTCCTCCGCATCGAACTCAATATCCGTGACGAAATTCCCCAACCCCTGCGGTGGCGCCACCGAGTCACCTGTCGAATCCCCCTCTTCCGGCTTCACTTCATATGGAGCCAGCGAGGCTTTCAAATCCTTGTCAGTCGTCTTAAGACCTTTCAAATTTGCACGCGCCACGATGGCCTTCAGGAACGACTCGTGCAACAGGAGATTCACCCCTTCATCGCGATTCATCGCGGCTTCCAGCGATGTCGCGGGTGTCGAAGGCTGATCTTCCGTCATTTGTGCCGAGTACTGCAGATAGGTATTCGTGGAAAACGCCTGCTGCTGCGTCGGCATTAGGCCGGCCAAACGCAAGCCTTTCCGGACTGTGTTCTCCAGGTGATCATTGGCCAGCGCCAATTGCTTATCGATCTGAGAATCGAATTCCGGGTAAACACGTTCTGCGACTTTGTCACGTGCAATCGCTTCGGCTTCCGTTTTGCGACGCTCCGCTTCGCGATAGGCGATCCGATCGGCAATTCCCCCAAACAGAGTTCCGCTGAGCGGCGTTTTCGCCCCCAGTGTTTGATTGTTCGCCCGGACATGGACCACGGCGTGCCGCGTTGAAATGCTGGTCCCATCAAAGTACAGCTCTTTGGTGGCCATAAATTGCTGCTGGCTGGCCACATCGACCATCGCCTGAGGCGTCACGCCCGTTGTCTGGCTCTGTGTCAATCCGTCAAGAATCAACGCGGCGCGAATCTTTTCCGAGTTTGGCAAGACATCGAACCGCAACCGGGTCTCGGTCGTCTGGTGCCCACTGACCTGAGCGCCAAGAATAAAATCACGAACCTCTCCTGGCTTTTGCTCATTCCGTGCGACAATTCGATTCACGAATGCTTCACTGACCGAAACACGCAGATTGCCGATGGCTGGCGGCGCAACCATCGCTTGTGCTTCATCAATCGGACGAGTGACGCGATACGCTTCACCATCAACCCCCTGAGGAATGGGCGTCAATGGAATCGCGGGATTGGCATTCACCGGAGGCCTTGCCGAGAGCGTCGGATCGAACGGCGTCGGTTGCCGGTACCAGTAACGGGGCGGCATCGGAGGATAGTTGGGTTGCGGATAGGGCGAGACCATCGGGTATCGCGCGCCATAGCGGATTGGAACCGGCCCGGGGCCGATGGCAACGGGAGCCTGACCATAGGGCGCTGGCGGACCATAGGGAACATTCGACGTTCCGATTGGCACAGGTGGCGTTAACGCCTGGGAAGGCTGCGCGCAGGCAAACGATTGGATCGCGACGAGGCCGGCAACGATCGCGACGAGCCCCCGTGCGTGACGACAAACTGTTTGGCTTTCATCGTTTAGCATCATTTCGGCCGCCCCTGAACGATCGGTTGCCACGGTCATCACGTGATTCACCGAAAGCTATTGAATTCCTCGAAACGCAAGCAGGTCGCGCTTCACTCAATCTTACATCTCAAATCCACTTCAGACGGAATGTTAGCGGCGTCTGACAGATTCCAACGGCAGTTCTCGCCAGACTTGCTTGGTGGATTATTCCTGCGAATGGACCAAAAAACAAAACTTGACGCCCCGCCGAGGCATCTCGCTCGAAACTCATATCGAGCAACCGCCGTTCCAAAGTCGCGACCGGTATTGTTCTTTTGACGACTTTGACCGCATCATTTTTGCATGTTTCCCTAGTGGGGAACCTGCGAAGTTGGTAGAAAATCGTTCGCGAATACAGGACGTATTCGTTCAAAATGTCAAGGTAGACAATAGTCATGTTGCACACGAAGCTCACGATCGCCCGCGATGCGAACGAACCTCTTCCGGTCACGCAGGGGCGGCTCCTTGATTTCCCCGATGATCCAATCGCCTGTATGCGACGGTTGCACGCGGCGCATGGTTCTGTCTGCGCCATGGAAGAAGATGGCCAGCGAATCTATTTCGTGTTCGGGCCCGAGTACAATCACCAGGTCTTGAGCGATAGCAACACATTCCATTCGCGATTCTTTGCAATCCGAGGCGGACGCAATTCGTCACAGAGACGACTCAGCTCCGGCCTGCTCAGCATGAACGGAGACCAGCACAAGCGGAACCGACGAATGGTGATGGATGCCTTCATGAAGAAGGCGATTTTGAATTATTTACCAGCCATTCGTATCGAAGTGGAATCGATGTTGTCCGATTGGACGCCGGGCAACGAACGCGACATCTCGCGCGATATGACCGACTTCATGCTCCGGCTGACGAGCTCCATTCTGTTCGGACTCGATCAGCCACAGGTCGCATACAAAATTGGACATATGATCGACCATTGGGTCCACCTGAACCATGAAATCGGGATGGGAGCCTTTGTATCCGATCCAACAATCGCAAATCGATATGGCGACTTGCTGGCGGAAGCAAACGAACTTGAAGGCCAGATCCTGGGAATGATTCGGATGCGCAAAGCGAATCCCACAGGTCGAGATGCGCTGTCGATGCTGATCAACGCCCACGACGCCGAAGGAAGTATTTCCGAGGAAGAATTGGTCGGACAGGCCGCCTTAATGTTCGCCGCCGCGCACTTGACGACCGCACATTCGCTGACCTGGACCCTGTTTCTACTGGCACAGCACCCGTCCGTCATGAATGGACTGCACCAGGAACTCACGAAGGAACTCGATGGTGGGTTTCCAACACTCGAACAGGTCGAAAGGCTGTCGCTGACCGAACGCGTCATCAAAGAAAGTATGCGGATCCTTCCCGCGTCATCGTATTCTCAACGAATTACCGCGGTTCCGGTGGAACTGGGACCATTTAAACTTGCGCCCGGCGCGGGAATTGTCTTCAGCCAATTCATCACGCACCACCTACCGGAAATCTACTCTGAACCGGACACATTTCAGCCGGACCGCTGGCTGACAATGGCCCCATCGCCCTACCAGTACCTGCCCTTTGGAGCGGGACCAAGAATGTGCCTGGGGGCACCACTGGCAATGCTGATCATGAAAGCGACGCTGCCGACCATCTTGCAGCGGTTCAAGTTGACGGTCGTTCCAAATACCGAAGTGAGCGGAAAGGTCATCTCGACCATGCTGGGACCGACAACCAGCGTGATGATGCGAATCGAGCATCAAGATGGCCGATTTGAGAGCCAGCCTGTTCGCGGAAACATCCATCAGATGGTTGACCTGCGCGAAATCAGGACCGCACGCCGAGCCGCTTGATTGATATTGGCCTCGAGGCATTCTGAGTCGATTCCAGAGTCGCCGTCGCGACAATGCTACCCGGGCAACTTCGTCATTTGTGCGACATGGTTTCGACGATGCTCCACCGTAGGATGACCAAATCAAAACCTTCGTGCGCGCTTCAACGCCCCCCGTGAAATCTGCCATTGAGGCTTTCGCAAACGGCCTCAATTCGTCTTGTGGATTGACGGAACTGAACCTCCCCCAATCCGTGTTTCGAGACAAAAGAACGTCAAAGGAATCACTTGATGGAAGCTCCGATCCCTCACGAAATCATGAACCGGATGCTGTCAGGCTACTGGTCGACCCAGGCACTTTACGTCGCCGCGAAGCTGGGTCTTGCGGACCTCTTGATTGAAGGGCCGCGCTCGATCGACGATCTTGCTCAGGCCACGAACACTCACGCTCCATCGCTTTATCGACTGCTTCGTGGACTCGCGAGCATGGGTGTGTTCGCCGATGTTGGCAATGCGCGATTTACGTTAACACCGCTGGCGGAATGCCTGCGAAGTGACCTCCCTGGATCGCAGCGTGCACTGGCAATCATGGGTGGTGAGGAACATTATCAAGCTTGGGGTGAGCTGCTTTACAGTGTGCAGACCGGTAAGACATCGTTTGACAAGCTGTACGGAATGCCCATTTTTGAGTTCCTCTCCAAGAACATTGAGCAGGCCAAAGTGTTCGATGCCGCGATGGTCGGAGTCCACGGCCGCGAGACCACGGCAATGACGGATGCATACGACTTTTCGGATGTGAAGGTCTTGGCAGATATCGGCGGAGGCAACGGCAGCCTGCTAACTACCGTCCTGACGAAGTACCCGCACATGAAAGGAATTCTCTACGATCTGCCCGGCGTGACAGAACGAGCCACAGTCAGCTTGTCGGCCGCTGGGCTATCCGACCGCTGCCAGGTGATGGGTGGCAACTTCTTCGAGTCGGTTCCCGCCGGAGCCGATGCCTATCTCATGCGTCACATCATCCATGACTGGGACGACGAAAAGGCGACCACGATCTTGCGCCATGTCCATCAAGTTCTCCCCAGCCACGGGCGCCTACTCGTCGTTGAGGGTGTGATCCCTCCGGGCAATACTCCTTGTTTCGGCAAATTGCTCGACCTCACCATGCTGACGCTTCCCGGCGGAAAGGAACGAACCGACGACGAATTCCGAACCCTTTTCAAATCGGCGGGGTTCCATCTCTCCAGAATCGTACCGACCAGTGCGGAAGTCAGTATTATTGAGGGGAAGAAGCAGTAGCGAGCTCATCTAGAATCACCGAAGCCCGGTCCGCGTAGAGACTTCTGCGCGGACGTTCGCTCGCATCGACCACCTCGTGAGAAAGTTCACCCATGGTGATCCCCGCCATTGCGATGTTGCTCCGCATGGGCACCAGCACGATCTTGGGAGCCGCAATCGGATACGAGCGAGAACGAAGCGGCCATCCCGCTGGCCTTCGGACGCATCTGCTCGTCGCCCTGGCATCCACGACATTCATGCTCGTTTCAACCCAGTTCGTGTACTTCCAAACCTACCGTAAAGAGGACCTCATTGCGGTTGACACTTCGCGAATCGCGGCCAGTGTCGTCACCGGAATCGGGTTCCTGGGCGCCGGCGCGATCATCCGCAACGGGATCAACGTACAGGGACTCACCACTGCCGCCAGCCTTTGGCTGGTCGCTGCAATTGGTCTGGCCGCGGGTGCCGGAATGTACACGGTCGCGATTGTCGCCACCTTGACGGCCCTCTTTTGCCTGACGATCTTGCGTCAAATCGAAGGACTTCGCTGGCATGTCTGTCAAAGACAGATCGAGATCGTCGGCAAGAAACCGCTTCTGAACCGTCATCTGATTCAGAACGAACTCAAAACATTGGGACACGTCGTCAAAGATTTGGAATGCGACGACAACCTTGCACAAAACGAACTTCGCCTGACGTTCGAACTGCGATTCTCAACCGAACACGCGGTCGAACCTCTGCTCACAAAGCTCGAATCCCTACCCGGAATCATGAGCATCAAGCTGATCCGCACTGGTTGATCGCAGGCTGCTTCTCTCCAGCTCCTCTTTCGCGAGCTCTTTCTCGCGACGTACCCAGGGTCGTCGCAACTTGACCGCCACGCCGCTTGGACTTGGGGCGAGCCGTCCTTGCTAGGGCACTCAGCCTCGACTTGCCAGCCAAAACATTCGCACACGACCGTCCAGGCTTTCGCGCCTTCCACTCCGCCTCCACCAATCAGAACGACATTGGCCAAGCGCGACCACTTTCCGTGAAATCCAGCAGCGGCCTGACGAGCCTTGACGCCCCATAATCCGCACCCACCAGCAAACGAAAAAAGCCCACTCAGGTTAAGGCCTGAGTGGGCTTCATATAAACAGATTGGAGGTTTGAGAATCGGAATTACGCTTGATGCGGACTGTTTGTTATTGATTTGATTCGCTGGAAGATACGGGTTTCAGAAACGATTGCTCGAATCATCACCCCAACCAACGTCTCTGGCGCAATTGACCAATATCCTTTAGAAAGGAGGTGATCCAGCCGCAGGTTCCCCTACGGCTACCTTGTTACGACTTAGTCCCAATCACGGAGTTCATCTTCGGCACCTGTGTCCTTGCGGTTCACGCAGCGACTTCGGATGCCCCCCGCTTTCGTGGCTTGACGGGCGGTGTGTACAAGGCTCAGGAACACATTCACCGCAGCAATGCTGATCTGCGATTACTAGCGATTCCGGCTTCATGCAGGCGAGTTGCAGCCTGCAATCCGAACTGGGGGACGCTTTTTGCGATTCGCTTGCCT